>CAMCQY010000134.1 GCA_945877135.1 Candidatus Kuenenia stuttgartensis | reverse complement strand
AGGCCCAGCAGGGCGAGCGCCACCACGCGGCCCACGCGGCTGCCCGCCAGCCTATCGGCGGCAGGAACGGTCGCCATCACCCACAAGGGCGCCAGCCAAAACGCCCAGCGGAATCCACTTGACCCGCCACCGTAATTGCGGTCGAGCTGCGGCCGCGACAGATAGAACGCCAGCACCACGAGCGAGACCATCACGATCGCCAAGGCGAGCCGCTCCTGGCCGGAAACACCCCCATCGACGGGCGGTGGTGCGTGTCGCTGCCAGCGGCTCGCCCGCCGTCGCCCAGCGGACATGGCCAGCATGCCGATCCCAGGAATCGCCAGCAGCCAGGCGGGCGTGAGCGAGAAGATGCCGTGGTGGCCGACGAGCGCATGCCAGGCATAGGTGGCGGCAGACGGCTCGCCGCGGTCTACGCCCTGCGGCGATCTCCAGTAGCTTGTCAGCAGTTTGCCATTTGAGAGCCGGAGGGAGTAGTCGTACCAGTTGTCGGGGTTCCACGACTCACCGTCACGGAGCACGACGCCCGGCGGCAGCGGCCGCACCGCGGCGGCCCGGTGGGCATACGGCGGCGAAATCGTGCCATGCGCGAGCCAGTTGGTGGAAAACGAGGCCACGGCGACGAGCAGGGCGGCAGGCAGGGCGGCTGTGACCGTGCGGCGGAGATCGCAGCTGGCCAGCACCGCGATCACCGCGGCCAGCCAGGCGAGAGCCGGGAGTTCGAAGGCAGCCGCCAGCGCGGCAGCGAAGCCGGCCGCAGCGAAGCCGACGTGCGAGCGAAGACCATCGACTGCGATCCTATGGGCGAACCACGCGCTGGCCGCGGTGCAGGCCGCCGCGGGCACGTGATTGGTGAACACGATGGCAAAGGTGTTGAGCAGCGTGCCGCCCGCCGCGAGGCCCGCCGCCCAGAGCCGGCCCCAGTCGGAGGTGCCGATGCGATCGATCAGGCGGAACGAGAACAGCATGAAGACTGCCAGCGGTACGAGGCCGTAGACCACCATCAACAGCCGGCCCAGTTCGAAGGGATGGTCGCCGAGCGTCCAGCCGGTGAGCCGATGCACCAGCCAGTAGGGGCCTGCGCCGAGCACGGCGAGCAGCGGGGGCTTGCTCGAATAGAGACGCAAATTTCCAGAAGCATCGGGATGGACGACGGCATCGATCGTATCCCAGCCCGGCTCCACAACGAGGTCGTCGATCGCGAACGTGCCACGTTCCACGAGCCCCCGGATCGTCAGCCAGCGGCTGCGATCGTTGCCGGAGAGAAACGGCCGAATGAGGCGTTTCTCCCGTTCGATCTTCGATCTGATCGCGTCCGCATCGGCATCTTCGCCAGCGGCCTTCGCCTTGGCCACGGTGTCGGTGACCATTCTCTTTTCCAACGCGATGCGATCGACGCTGGCGACCGCTCCGATGCGGCCGAGCACCGAAGCCAGCGCCATTGTGGCGAGGATGGCATACACGCCATGCCGCAGCCGGGCGCGCGAGTCGCCCCGGCGGGGAAGCTCGGCCGGACGGACCATGCCCCAGACCTGCGCCGCCACACGCGTGAGGTCGAAGAGACCGTGGAAGAATCGTGCGAAGCCATATTTCGAGTTGCCGAGGGTTCGCGGCCGGTGGTGCACCGGCACCTCCATCACGCGAAAACCCTCGGCCGCTGCCAGCACCGGAATGAAGCGGTGCATGCCCTCCGACATCTCGAGCCTGCCCATCACGTCGCGACGAAATGCCTTCAGGCCGCAGTTGTGATCGTGGAGCCAGAGACCGGTGAACAGCCCCACGAGCCAGTTGAATACGCGCGATGGCATCGTCTTGTGCCA
Organism: Candidatus Kuenenia stuttgartensis; assembly: GCA_945877135.1. Taxonomy (GTDB): domain Bacteria; phylum Planctomycetota; class Planctomycetia; order Pirellulales; family UBA1268; genus CAMCQY01. The sequence goes on along the minus strand of CAMCQY010000134.1, from coordinate 7,890 downwards.
GGGATCGAGCCGCGGCGTCTTCCAGCCGTTGACGAGGTCGGCGCGGGGCGAGTCTCCCGCGAGCAGGCCGAGCATCCGGGGGATCTCCGCCGGGTCGTCCTGCCCGTCGCCGTCGAGCATCACGATCCGGTCGCCTCGGCAGCGCGCGAACCCCGCCGCGAGGGCGGCCGATTTGCCCTGTCCACTTTCGAGACGGATGCCATGAACCCGATTGTCGGCCAATGACAGGGCCTCGATCTCCGCCCACGAGCCATCGGTTGAGCCGTCGTCGATCAGAAACAGTTCCCAGGAGATGACCGCGGCATCGAGGGCGGTGCGGATCTCGGCGGCCAGCGGGGCGATGTTGCCCGCCTCGTCACGCACGGGAACGACGAGCGATGCGGCGGGCGTGGTCATGGCGGTCGCGACTGGTGGGCTGCGGGCGTCGGGATGAGCAGCAGGATACTGCCACCGGCCGCTCTTTGCCATGCGACAATGGCCCCGTGGGTGACGCGACTGCTGACGCCCGGAGGGCGGTTGGCGTACACTCTCGGGAGCACGACTGACACGTGATCAGGATCGTGGCGATGCAACGCTCCGTGGAGCGGGCGGAGCGGTCTTCGGGACTTTCTCAGATGACAAAGCTGGTTTCATTCGGCGTGATCCTCGGCCTGGTGGTCATCTTCGGCCTGCTCTCGCTCCGCGTGATGTCGAGCTTCCTGCTGCCGCTGTTGCTGGCGGCAATGCTGGTGGTGATCTTCGGACCACTGCACCGCTGGCTCCGTGAGCGGTTTCTCGTGCCGGAGTGGGTGGCGGCCGCACTGACCACGCTGTTTGTGCTCTTGATCGTGCTCGTGCCGCTGTTCCTACTCGTGTCGCGGGCCGGCGGCGATGCCGTGGCCATGCTCCGCAGTCCTGGGGGCATTCGTCTCGATCCGAACGTGCTCGATGGACTGGTCGTCACCGTCAACGATGCCACCGGCCTGCACGTGACCAGCGAGAGCGTCAACGCGGAACTCCGCAAGGTGGCCGAGGAATGGATCGGCCCGATCGCGGCGCGGGCGCCGGTGGTGATCGTCAAGCTGCTGATCGGCCTGGTCGTGATGACGGTAAGCCTCTTCCACTTCCTCGCCGATGGCCGACGGATGTTCGAAGCGGTCACGCGGCTCGTCCCGCTCGACCGACGGTATCAGTGGCAGCTCCTCGAAGAATTCGAGGAGGTGAGCCGGGCGGTCGTGAGCTCCACCCTGCTGGCGGCGATCGTGCAGGCGGTGCTGGCGGGCTTCGGCTTCTATGTCGCCGGCCTTGGCGGCGTGTTTCTCCTGACGCTGCTGACGTTTTTTGGAGCGCTCGTGCCGTTTGTCGGAGCCGCGGCCGTCTGGGGCGCGGCCAGCCTCTACCTGCTCTTTTTCGTGAAGAGCACCTGGGCGGCGGTTGGCCTCGCCCTCTGGGGAGCGTGCGTGGTCTCCACGGTGGACAACATCATCAAGCCGATCGTCCTGCACGGCCAGTCGAAACTCCACCCGCTCCTGGCCCTGCTGAGCGTGCTCGGCGGCGTGGGGGCTCTGGGGCCAATCGGCATCTTCGTGGGACCGATCGCGGTGGCCTTTTTGCAGGCCGCCCTCACGATGCTGCAGGCCGAGATTGTGAGCCTCTCCGGGCAGAATGGGACCGATCTTGCGGTGGGGGCGGCCATGTCGGGAGCGGACGGAGTTGCACAAAGGGGCGTCGAGAGGGTGAAATCATCCTGACAGCGGCGGCGAAGGGCTGCTGGCAGGGCGACAAATTGCCCGGTGGATTGGGGCCCGGTAGGTACGCCCAACCTGTTTTGTTTGGATGTTCTTCGATTGAGTGCTTTTGGATTGGATGCTCTTGGAGACGACTCTCGTGCGCGCGAATTTGATCACGACGGCCCTGCTGACGGCGGTTGCTCTCACCATGGGAATGCAAACGGTGTTTGGCATCGAGGCCGCCTTCGTGCCGGACGTCGATGGTGGGGGTGACTATCTCGTGCGGGTCGAACCCGATCTCGTCCGCAACGGCACGCCCTACACGTTCACGAGCGATGTGCCCGCCGACGCGCGAGACGTGCGCCGCGTGAAGATCTATGTGGCGGATGCCTGGCCGCCCGCGGTGGAGCGATCGGTGATCGAGGCCTCGCGGCGACCGCGGGCCGCACCGGTCGTGGCATCATCAGGCTCGCGGATTGCCGACATCGAGACGGGCACTGCCAAGACCGTCAAGCCATGGGGCCTACTGACCGGCAGCCTGATCGCGTTGTTTCTGTCGCTCGGCGCCAATGCGTATCTCGGCATGCTGCTTGCCCAGATGCGGGCCCGCTACCTCCGCGACATCCAGTCGGGCATCGTGAAGGTGTAGAAAGCGATAGAGGAGAGCGGGCGCGGGGCATTTCCATGCAAGCCCGAAGCGCCAGCGAGAGGAATCCGCATTGAATTCCCGGAACACCGGGCGCACTCCCTTGCTTGCGCTGCGGGCTTGGATGGGGAGAGCGGGCTTGGATGGGAAGATCGGGCGCGGATGGGGAGGGATAGCTTGGATGACGCGCGGGCGCGGATGACGGCCGTCACCGCGACTTGCGGCGACCATCGCTCTTTCCGCGGTGCATGGCGGCGTAGCCGCCTGACGGGCTGAAGAAGAAATGCTCGGCCGGCCAGCCGCCTGGCTCCACCTCGCGGAAGACGACCGGCGGTGCGACGGCCACCGGCTGGGGCGGCGGTGCCGGTGTGGGCTCGGGCTTTGGTTTCGCCACGCGGGCAGGTGTGGGAAGAGCCACTGGCTCCGGCCGCCGCCACGTGCGACCCGGCTCGCTGAGTGAGCGAACCGTCGCATTGGCCTCGGCGAAAATCTCAGCCACGTGGGCGTGGCAGGTGAAGACGAGCATCTGCCGCTCGCCGGGCTGATCGGAGACAAATTCGACCAGCACGCGGGCCGCGGCCCGGGCCCGCTCGTCGTCGAAGTTCACAAGCGCGTCGTCCATCACGAGCGGCAGCGGCACGCCATGCCGCTGGAGATCGCGGACGAGCGCCAGTCGCAGTGCCAGAAACACCTGCTCCCGCGTGCCGCGGCTGAGCCGCTCGGGCTTCCAGACCGACCCGTCGCGATCGTGCACCTCCAGCCGCGCTTCGTCGATCGTGGTTGTGATCGCCGTGTGCCGTCCGTCGGTGAGGCGGGCCAGCCAGTGTGAGGCATCGCGGAGCACCGGGGGCTGGTGGTCGCGGGCGACGGTCAGTCGGGTTTCCTCGAGCAGGAGGCCGGTGCGTTCCAGCAGCCGGCGGCGGTCGAGCTGCGCGGCGAGCTGGTGCTCGACATCGGCCAGTTCCACCTGCAGGGCCTCCGTGCTTCGATCCCGCGAGGTGGCATCGACCTTGGCGGCAATGCCCGCGCGGCGGTCGCTGGCCAGGCGGTGCGTCGCCCGCAGCCGCTCCGTGGCCTCGCAGGCCTCGGCCAGCCGCCGCTCGAGCGGCGACACACTGGATACGCTCTCAACGACAGGCTGCGCCTTGCGGCCGGTCGATGGTCCGCCCTTGGCCGATGCGAGCGACCGACGGGTGTTCGCACGGCCGGGCAGTTCGGCAATCACAGGGTGGTCAGACTCGTCATGCAGCCACTGGTCGATGTCGATCGAGGCAGTAATTCGGCGGCGGCCGTCGAGCCAGGCGGCCTCGGCCTCCTCCGCCTCCTGCTTGGTCCGCTCGAAGAGGGGACGGCGATCGACCTTGGCCAGAAAGTCTTCTTCGTTGGTCACGGCCCAGCGGGTGAAGAAGTCCTTCACATGGTGCTCGGCCACGGCGAGCTGTTTCTTGCCGCGGCGGTGGGCCGAGCGGGCCCGTTCAAGCTTGCGGGTGAGCGATCCGCGACGGCGGTGCGCGAGCGACTCGGCCGCCAACGCCTCGCGGAGCTGACCGACATGCTCCAGCGGCGTCGCCTCCGGGACGAGATCACATTCCACCATCAATTCATCGATCCGCTTGGCGAACGCGGCGAGTTCCTCACGCTTGTGCCGGGCCTCCTCGGAGAGCCGCCGACGGTCGTCGTCGAGCGCGAGGAGCGTGTGCCGGTGGAGACCGATCTGCTTCACTTCGCGGGGCGAGAGCGTGGTCGGCAGGCCGCGGTGTTCCAGGGCCTTCTGCCACCGCAGGCGAGCGGCCTTGCGAAGCGACAGCGCCCGCTTGAGCGCCTGCTGTGCCACGGCGACCTTGTCGGAAAGCACGTGCATGGAGCCTTCGCGGGCGGCCAGCTCCTCCAGCCGCTCGACCTCCGCCTGTGCCAGCGCTGCCCGGCGTTCGAGCGAGTTGACGGTGTCGGTGGGGATCTTCTTGTCGAGCAGGCCGCACTGGGCGAGCAGGTCGTCCCGCTGCTTGTGCACCATCGCGCTCTGGCCGCGGGCCGCTTCGAGCCGGTTCGACGCGGAGCGGTCGAGCGACCAGGTGGTCACCGACGCCAGCCCCGTGCCTGCAAGGCCGAGCGCGGCCAGGGCGTAGGCCAGCGGACCGGTGACCGTCTGCGGCAGCAGGAGACCCGAGAGCAGCATGCCCGCGCCGGTGACGAACACCGCGCCGAGCGGGATCAGCCAGCCCAAGGGGATGAGCTGGCCCTCCATCAGATGGACGATTTCACTGTCGATGCGGGTGATCGATTTGTCGAGTTCGGCCAACTGGCCCGTGGCGGCGAGGCGGTTGCGGAAGAGGGTGGCCCTGCCGCTCGCCTCTTCGATGGCCTCGGCGATCGTCATCCCCTTGGGGCCGACGCCTCCCTTGACCAGTCCGCGGGTGTCGTCGAGCAGCCCCTTGGCCTCGGCCACGCCCCGCTTCGCCTCCTTCACCTCGCGAGAGGCCTTGGCGCAGTCGCGAGCGCGGGCCCGCAGCGGACCGAATGATTGGAGGAAGCCTTCCGGCAAGAGCACGTCGGGGAGCGAGTCGGTGGCATCGAGCGGCCCGGTGATCGCGACGATCCGCGCGAGGCCGGCCGTGCCGACCTGTTCGCCGAAGCGTCGCGCGGCGAGCCGTGCGTGCGACTCGGCGCGGGCCACCTCCGCCACGATCCGCTCGAGGCGGGGCTGTTCCTCGCAGACCGCGGCCACCGCGGCCCGTCGCTTCCAGATCGCCGACTCCGCGGGCACCTCAGCCAGGCTTCGGGCGAGTCGGCTGCGGGTCCGTTGGCGACGGCGGACGAGCCGCGCCAGCTTGTTGCGGCCCTTTGCCGCCCGCTTCCAGGCGTCGAGGTCGGCATGGACGAGCGTCGTGCCCATCATCGCGTCGAGCTGCGCGGACGTCCGCCGATAGGCCTGATAGAGCGGTTCGATCCAGAGCACGCCGCGGACGACGTCTTCCTCTCCCACGGCCCGTTCGATTGCGGCGGCGAGCGTTGCGAGTTCGGTGTCGGTACGGGCGAGTTCGGCGAGCAGGCTGCCGGCCGCCACGGCCGGCGCGTTCAAGGCGGCGAGCCGATCGAGCACCTCGTGCCGACGCAGCCGCAGCGCTTCGACCGGGGAGATGGCAGCATCGGTCGAGTCGAGTCGCTCGATCGCCTCGCGGATGTGCCGGAGCACGCGGGTGACCTTCGAGCGGTCGAGGCCGCTGGCCAATTCGTAGAGCCGGCTGCCACAGCCCTCCGGGTCGAGCGTGCGGAGTTCGTGCAGTTCGTCGAGGCCGAAGGCCATCACGTTGGTAAACGTCCGCTCGTCGATGTCGCCGACGATGTCCTGCAGATAGGGACGGTTCCAGGGGCGGCCATCCACCGGCGGCACGATGTCTTTGATCGATATGAAGTCGCCCTGGTCGCCGCCGAGGCCGACGATGTCGTCCTCGTAGCTGGCCCGCGTCAGCGTCGCCAGTTCCGGTCCCTCATGCCGGCGCTCGATCGCCAGCCGCCGGCCCTCGGGGCCCGTGTGCACGATCAGCTTGCCGGCGCAGGGCAGCTGCGGGTCGAGCACGCCGCGGCGAAACAGTCCCTCGAAGCCGAAGAACATCGCCCGCAGGAATTCGAGCAGGGATGTCTTGCCCGTCTCGTTGGTGCCGTGGAGCACCTGCACGCCGGGGCCGAGGTGGTCGATCGTGATGCCGGTCAGCGAACCGGACCGTTCGATATGGATTGTTTCGATGTGCATGTCGCAGACTCCGTGGAGGGTGTTCCACAGCAAGAAGTTACGTGGATTCGATCAGTTCGAGGGCCAGCCAGGCGGACTCGCGGGCGAGGTCCTGGGGAATGGCGTGCAGGGGCTCCTGCTCGAGGCGATTGACGATGTCGGCCAAAGCGGTCGAGAACGACGTGGTGCTGCCGGGCTTCGCGCCGGAACGCGAGTGCCCAAGCGCGATCAGCGACTCGCCGGGATCGGCGAGCACCTCCTGGCACCAGGCGCGGAACGTGCGGGCGTCGTAGAGCTGCCGCACGCGGGCCAGCGTCTCGGCCGAGATCTCCGCCACGCGCACGCGGCGGGCCACGCTCGTGCCGCATTCGACATGGCAGCGGATGATCTCAAGCGGTCCCTTGGCATCGAGCGACAGGGCTTCAATCGCCGACCAGATGGTGGTGGCCAGTTCCTCGTCGCCGCCGGTGGCGGAGGCAATCGTGATCGTTTTCCAGGCGACATGGTGCGTGGGCACCTCACGCCAGTTATGCCGCCAGTCGGTGCTTGAATCGAGCTGATTGCGGCGGGCTGAAACCAGCACTCCCTCGTCCACGGTCGGATGGTCGAGGAGCGTGAGCATGCCGCAGGAGCCTGCGGCAGCCTCGTGCGCCGAGCGGGCCTGCAGTGCGGGAAGATGATGCATGCCGGCGGTCATCGCCGGACGGCGGCGGGAGCCCCAGACGCAGAAGGTGTTTGTGAGCGGGCCGGCAGTGTGCATCCAGCGGTGGTCTGCCACGGCCGGTTCTTCATCCCACCGTTCTGAATTCCAATGACAGGCATCCCAGCCGACGACGATTCGTCGCTCGAGTGTCGAGTGCGGCGTGTGGGTGGCATCAGGAGGCGGTATCAGCGCTGATGAAACGGCGGCGTGTCTGTCGTTTGCCGAGACGATCTCCACCATGATGCCGCGAATGTCGAGCGACAGTGGTGAAGTGGGCGTGACGAACTCGAGGCCCGCCGGTTCGCCGAGCATCCGCGCGATGTCGGCGCAGGCGGTGGTGTCGGCCGCCAGCCAGACCGTGCGGCAGCCGTGGGCGGCCAGGCCGGTGATCAGTGAGCGGAGCATGGCCGCCTGGGCGGGGCTGGCTCGCTGGGGATCGAGCACGCGGCCAAAGAGCACGAGCGCCGCAGCATCGGCCTGCCGGGCAGCGGCGGCGGCTGAGAGGAGCGCATCGGTGGCGGCCGTTACGATCGGCTCGGCGACGGCGGTCGGCGTGGCTTCAAGCCTGGGGAGCGGGCGGTCGATCGCGGGATCGAACGCAAAGACGATGTCGGCCAAGGCATTCACCTTTTCGTCTGGGCACCGCGAAACGGTGCTGCTGCGCCGACGGCCGACTCGTTGAACCGATCAACAGGCCCGAGCCGATCCGTGGCAGGGGAACACAGGGAAGATGGGGGCAATGTAACGCCCCGAGGCCGCTCGCGGCCAGCGCAATAATGGGCGGAAAAAACGCCACTTCCTTATTCCGACACCGTCGCATCCTCCACAAAAAGCCCCCGGTGGAAGCCGGGGGACACCGGGTGTGAACACCACCCCGCTTCGCATGCCGTCCGATGTCACCCGCATTGGTTCGCCGGCTGCGGCATGCTCGTCGCCGGCGGATTCTGCTACGGGAGGCTCTTGGACGAATCTTGGATCGTTCGTGAGTCGCAGAATTCACCGACTCCTGCGCGTGCCTCCGACCGGCTCCTCAGCATCGGGGATCACGTCGTCAGCATCGGAGGCGAGGCGGCGAACTTCGCCGCAAGATCTCCGGCCCAGC
>CAMCQY010000133.1 GCA_945877135.1 Candidatus Kuenenia stuttgartensis | reverse complement strand
GTGGCCGCCGATGCCAAGACGCTCGGAGCCCGGTTCGTGCGGGTGGCCTGGATTCCCCACCAGGCTCCGTTCACGGCCGACCATGCCCGCGTGGCGGCCGCCGACTTCAATCGCGTCGGTCGCGTGCTCCGCGAGCGTCACGGCCTGACCTTCTGCTACCACAACCACGGCTACGAGTTTGCACCGCACGGCGACGGCACGCTTTTTGACCTGCTCGCGGCCGAGACCGATCCAGCCGACGTCGCGTTTGAAATCGACATTCTCTGGGTCTATTTCGGCGGTGCCGATCCGGCCGCGGTCATCGAGCGGTATGGCAGCCGTGTCAAACTCCTGCATCTGAAGGACCTCAGGCGGGGCGTGCCGGGCGACCTGTCGGGGCGGACGACGCCTGAGAACGACGTCGTGCTTGGCGCCGGTCAGATCAACATCCCGGCCGTGCTGAAAGCGGCACGCAAGGCGGGCGTCGCGCACGCCTATATTGAAGACGAGAGCCCGCTCTTTGCTGAACAGGTGCCGCAGTCGATCGCCTACCTGCAGTCGCTGGCGGAGTGAGAGCCTGCGAGCCGGCCTTGCGGATGTTTCCGGCCATCGCAACCCCCGTCTCACGAAGCCCATGGATGAACCCAGCCTCGCCCTCAAATTACCTATTTGTGGTGGCTGGCACCTTTTTCGATCAGCCGACCAGCCCGTCGAGCGTGCCGGTGGCGTCGGAGAATTTCTCCGTTTCGCAGCCTACCTTCTGGGCAAGCGAGAGCAGCATGTTGGAGAGCGGCGGGTGCTTGTCCTCTTCGAAAGCCAGGTGCTGGCCGAGCTTCACGCCCAGCTTTGAGCCGCCCGCCACGAGCAAGGGCAGGTTCTTGGGCGAATGCTCCCCACCCTTGCCGGAGTTCATGCCGCTGCCGTAGAGCACGACGGTGCGGTCGAGCATCGAGCCGTCGGCCTCGGCTGTCTTCTTGAGCATCCCCATAAACCGCCCGAGCTTTCCGAGGAACGCCTTGTCGATCACGGCGAGCTTGGCCAGCATGCCGGCATCACCGCCGTGGTGGGAGAGTTCGTGGTGGTTTTCTCCACCTATCCCAAAGCCGCCGGCCTCGCGGGACCACTCGAACGTGATCACGCGGGTGGTGTCGGTGAGGAACGACAGGTAGACAAGCTCCAGCATCACATCGATCCACATCGGCCGGTCGTGTGCGTCGCCCGGCTTGCTCTCCAGCTGCAGACCCTTGTCGGAGACCTGCGGCTTCGGCCTGTCGATCCACTGCTCCAGCCGCTCCACCTGCTTCTCGGTGTCGCGGACACTGGAGAGATACTCATCGAGCTTCTTCTGGTCGGTCGTGCCCAGCCTGCGGTGCAGCGACTTGGCATCGCCGCCGATGGCGTCAAGGATCGACCGCCGCTCGGCATAGCGAGCGAGCGTCGCCGCCTTGTCGGCCGCCGACTCGGGCACGAAGAGGCGTTCGAAGAGCCGTCGCGGCGAATTTTCGGCGGGCAGCGGCGTGCCCGTCGCGTCGAACGACAGCGTGTGGCTATGGCCGGCGGCACCGGTGCCCGAGCCGTCGGCGAGCTGCAGCGAGGCATACCGCGTGTGCGGGCCGTGCACGGCGGCGACCATCTGGTCGATCGATACGGAGTTGGTGTAGTCGGCGCCGGGCTTCGAGGCCAGGTCTGCACCGGTGAGCCAGGTGTCGGCACCGCTGTGGCCACCCTTGGAATGCGGATGTCCCATGCCGGTCACGACGGTGAAGTCGTTGCGATACTCCTCGAGGGCCTTGAGCGTGGGGGAGAGAGTGTAGTTCTCACCACTGTCGGCCGGCACCCAGTCGATGATGTTGACGCCGTTGGGCACGTAACAGCAGAGCATCCGCGGCTGCACCGCCTCCGACTTTGTCAGTGGCTCGAAGGTCGATGGCCGAGCCCAGGCCCGCGGCAGCATCGCATCGAAGAATGGCAGCGACACCGCCGCCCCCGCTGCCCGCAGGACATGCCGCCGCGAAAGTCTTCCACTGCTGAAACCGTTCATGGGGTCCTCCGGATCGTGTTCGTTGACCGATGTTTTGATGACCTGCCGCTACTTTGCGGCAAAGGCGTCGCTGGCGACGACCGCCTTGACGAGTGCCCGCACCGTCGTGCCATCCTGCTTCATCGCGGCCACCGCCCCTTCCACCATCGGCTGATCGGCGAGGCCGAGTTCCCGGCCGAGGGCGTAAGTGGTGAGATGCGTCGCGAGCGACTTGAGGAATAGGTCTTCCTGCTTGAGCATCGCCTGTTGGAGGCCCGACACGCCGACGATTTTGGTGCCATCTGGCATCTTCGACGAGGCGTCGATCTTCGGGTCGTTTTTGCCGATGCGGCCCTTGTAGCCAAAGCCCTCCTGCTCCCGCCACTCGCCGGCGGCGTTGAAGTTTTCGAGAGCGAAGCCGAGTGGGTCGATCTTGTTGTGGCAGCGGGCGCACTGCGTGAGCTGCCGGTGGATCTCCAGCCGCTGCCGGACGGTCGCTTTATCGATGCCGGGAACCTTAGGTGCGATTTCACCGGCGTTGGCGACCGGAAGGCCCGGATCGGTGGCCAGAAGCGTCTTGAGGATCCAGGTGCCACGCTTCACGGGCGAGGTCCGCGTGCCATTGGAGGTGGTCGTGAGAATCGAAGCCTGCGTGACGATGCCGCCGCGGGACACGCTGTTGGGCACACTCACCTTCTGGAAGGTATCGCCGCGGACGTGGGGAATGCCGTAGAAGCGTCCCAGTCGTTCGTTAATGGTCACGAAGTCGCTCTTGATCATCTGTCGGGCGTCGATGTCATGCTGGAGAAACTCCTTGAAGTAGGCCTCCGACTCGCCCACGATCGACAGCTCAAGATGCCGGTCATATTGCGGATAGAGGTCGGGAGCCGGTGGATTCGCTCCCACCTCCCGCAGCCCCAGCCACTGCCCGGCGAAGTTCTTGACGAGGGCATCGGCCTTGGGATCGGCCAGCATCCGATCGACCTGCTCCTGCCGGGTCTTGGGATTCGTGAGCTTGCCAGAGTCGGCGAGCTGCCGCAGTTCGGCGTCGGGCTGGCTCGACCAGAGGAAGTACGACAGCCGCGTGGCCAGTTCGTGGTTGGTGAGCGGTTCTGTAAAGTTCCCCGGATGGGCCTCCGCAAGGTAGAGGAAATCGGGGCTCGCGAGCACCGCCGTCAGTGGCACTTTGACTTTTTCGACGAACGATTTTTTCCCATTGGCTGCGGCGACGTAGAGATCAAACTTTTCGTCAACCTCCTCCTTGGTCACGGGCCGCCGGTAGGCTTCGCTCATGAACCGCTCGAGGACGGCCCGCACGTAGTCGTTGAGATTCTCCGACTTCAGTGGCGAATCAAAGAGAATCTTCGTGTGCGATGAGGGAGGCCAGGCGTCGTAGACCGGTCCCTCGAGTTCCATCCAGTCGACCAATGCCTCGGGCCGGGCAAACTCATCCCGTCCCTGAAGCCAGAAATTCTCGAGCACCTTGGGAATGGCGTAGGCATAGGACAGCGTCACGCCGGCTGTTTCGGTCGTGAACCGCACCGGGAATTCGACGATCTGCGGCTTGTCGGCCGTGCCCTCCACGTCGAACTCCGCAACCGTTCGCGGTTGCGATCCCAGCTGCACGACCAGCTTGAGCCGGGCCGGGCCGTAGTCGTACATCGGGTCGGTGCTGAAATGCTTCAGGTCATTTTCGTACTGCGACTGGTTATGCTTCGCCCGGTCGGGCTGCTTGGCATCCTGCTCCTCCTGCCGCTTCTTGAGGATCGCCGCGGCAGACTTCACAACGTCGTCGCGCGAAGGCCGTCTGCCGGCCACGCGGGCCCGCACGATGTAGGTGCCCGCGGTCGGCACGCGGAAGTCGCGGGCGTTGATGTTCTTGTCCCAGCTTTCGCGGTGGAGAACGGCCCAGTCGCCCTCGTAGGTGTTATTGCCACCGTTGACGATCGGGTTGTTCTTCGGATCAAGGCGGACGCGGTTGCTGTCGTTTGACTTGGGCACTGGATCGAATTTCCAGCGGATCGTTTCCGGTTGCTTTCCCTCGACGAGCGCCCGATCGAGAATCTGGTCCGCCGCATTGAGATACTGCTCGATCTGCATCGGTGACATCGTGAGGGCGCCGCCGTTGTTGTCGAAGCCGCCCGCGGGCGGATCCTGTGGGAAAACCGACGTGTCGAAGTCGATGCCCACCAGGTCGCGGATCGTGTTTTTGTATTCCGCCCGGTTGAGCCTGCGGAGCACGACCGACTGCTCCCGCTTCGCAACTTCGGCCGCCACCGCCTGCTTGGTGATCCAATCGACCACGGCGGCCGCCTCGGTGGCATCGGGCTGTGGCTTGTCTTCTGGCGGCATCTCGTGGGAGTTGAGCACGTTGACGATTTCCCGCCACTTGCCGCGGAAGACGACGTTTGCGAAGTCGGTGCCCAGGTCTTTTTTGGCGATCGAAAACTCCCCCTCCGGCTTGTCCCCCACGTGGCACTCGGCGCAGTGCTTGCGGAAGAAGGGCACGACGACCTGCTTGTAGCCGTCGTTGTCGGGGTGGAGATCGGGGTCGGCGGCGGTGAGGCTTCCCGTGCCGCGTATGACAACGGCTACGGTCAGGGCACCGAGCAGGAGTCCACACTGGAAATGGGTCACGCGGGATACCTTCCTTGCCATCGGCGTGTTGGCTACCGGGAATCGTGATCTCGGGAATCGTGGCCTAACGTCTCGCGGCGCACGATGACTTCCGCGACGTCGAGTTGGGCCGTGCTTGTGAATGTATCGACGAGCAGGAGCCCGATCCCGTGGCCCAGTGTCAGGTTCGGAAAGGTGTCGTTGATGGAGGTGAACTCGCACGTGGGGATGTGGATGCAGCGCCATCCAGCAGGGTCTGCGTCGCCACCATCGACTGGGGCCGCATCCGTAGAGCGGAATTGGACCGCGAAGTTGCCGCTGAATCCACCGCTGGGGCGGCGCATGCTGAGCATCACGCGGATCGTCTCCGGCGTCGCCGTCCGAAAACGGACAGACACCACGCTATCGTCGTGCATCGTGACGAAGCCGAAGTTGTCTTTCCGGGTAGTGACACCGAAGTGCACCACCGGCCTCCCGTTTTCTCCATGGCCTGCGACATATGGCTCGGCCCGCAGACCGGGCGCCTTTCCGTCAACGCTGCCGAATTTCTCCCGGTAGTGCGAGGAAATCGAGGTCTGTCGGCCCGCCTCCAGCAGTTCGGTGGCGACCAGCGACGCCGTCGCCACGTTTTGCTCGCGGACTTCGACCGACTGCCTGTCAGCCAACCGCAGGAATCGAACGCTGCCCTCTTCGACCCCGAGATGGGTATTGCGCTGGTCGGCCGCCAACGAAAAGACCGTCCCCACTACCTCGACCTCGGCCGTCGGCGTGCGGACGAGCATCGGCCGCCCGCGCGGCTGTGGACGGGCATCGACCGACAGATTTCCGTGCCGTAGCACGAGGGTTTTCTGCCAACGAGCGTCGAATTCGAGTACCGTTTCGCCCGCCAGCGTCACACACGTCCCATCCTCGAATCGGAGCGTCATGAAGGCCGATTCACTCTCGAGGCTCGCAGTGCCGGCACCGAGCCGGTTGCCCACGGCGAGATCAGAAACCACCATGCCGCCATCGCTCCACGATGCGGCACCTCCAAGCGAAACGACCTCGACGATCTGGCCGGTCGTCAGCGGGCTCGCTCGGCCTGTGTCATCACCGGGCCGCTGCAAAACGGCGAACCCAGTGACGGCGAGAGCGAGCAGGCCGACAGCCGCCAGGGCCCCGCCGAGCAGAAGACTGCGGTGACCGAGAATGCGACCGGTGGGCGACGAATCCACCGTGGAATCTTCGGACGGCAGGAGGGGCGGGCGGGCGGAGACGACCTCAGCAGGATGCTGTGCCGCGGCGGTGGCATAGTCCCAATGCAACGCGGCGTGAAGTTCCATCCACTCCCTGTACCGGCGGCGGGCGGGCTCGCTCTCGGCCAGCATTCCGGCCAGCCGGGCCTCGTCGGATTCCGAGAGCGTGTCGTCGAGCAGACTGTTGAGCAATTCTTCGACAACGTCCGGAGAGCTCATGTTGCAGCCTCCACGGCGAGGGTGCGTTCGATGCAGTCGAGCAGCGTCCGTCGAATCCGACGAAGCGTCTCCGACACGGCTTTGGGCTGCTTTCCCGCTGTCGCGGCCATGGCGTTGACCGAGGCACCGGGCTCATAGCGGGTGGCCACCAGCCGCCGGTGCTTCTCGGGCAGTTTCTGCAGGCAGTTGGCGAGGGCCTGCCGCCGAACGTCGGCCGTGGCCACGCTTGCGACTGCCTCGTCAGCAATTCGTTCGAGCAGGTCTGTCTGATAGAGGGGTCGCCGCCGCTGCTTCTTGAGATGGGCCATAGATTGCAACTGGGCGATGCGGAGCGCCCAGGGCATGAATTCCCTGCTCGCGTCGAATTCAGCGGCCTTCCGCCAGAGCACGAGGTTCGTCTCCTGGAGTACGTCTTCCACGTCGGCGGGCCGCCAGATGAGGGTAGCAATAAACCCGTAGAGCGACCGCTGTGCGCGGGTCACCTCAGCGAGGAAATCAGCAGACGGAGGATGAAGAGGCTCTGGAGGCATGCAAAATATTAGCCACCACAGGCGATTCCCACGAAAATCCGCCGCGTGCACGCTGCGAAGGCCGCGTGTTTGCAGCCGAGGGTGGTGAAATATTCTGCCCAAACGTGGGATTTCGTTTCGACGGGCTAATTCCCCCCACCGCAGAGGTTTTTCGGCATGGCCGTGGTTTCGTGACGTTCTCTGACATTCTCTGGGGGGGGAGGGGGTATCAAATGCAGCGAAATAGTCTGGGTCGTTGCGCGGGCCAAGTTCCCTGGCCGACAAAGGGTTTTACCCTTGTCGAGTTGCTGGTCGTGGTCGCGATCATCGGCACACTCGTGGGACTCTTGCTGCCGGCCGTGCAGGCGGCGATCGAGTCGGGCCGACGCGGCACGTGCATCAATCACCTGAAGCAGATCGGCCTGGCGGTTCAGAATTTCAACGACGCCAAAGGTCGACTCCCGGTAGGGCAGGATTCCAAGGGCTTTGCATGGGGAACGCATATTCTGCCTTTCATGGAGGGCCAAACCGTCTTTGACAAACTCGACCTGTCGCAGCCAATCGGTCACTACCAAGACGGCTTGAATGCGGCCATCGTCAGCGGTTCCGGTGCCATCAATCTCGCTCCTCGCTGCCCGACTGCGCAGGGATACCCGACTTTTGTCGCTGCGTTTGGCAATACCACGTCCAATCCCTATCGTCTCGTGAAGAATCCCACGTCGAGCTATCAGGGCAACCTTGGGCCTTGGAAGTGGTACGCACCCACGGCTGGCGTTTACGGGCTCATGGGAAGAGATCTGACGATCCGCGTCAAAGACATCACGGACGGCCTCTCAAAAACGGTGCTTGCGGGCGAAAGCAACCCGGAGACGGGCAAGTCAATGATTAGAGCCTCCGCGATAGGGCTCTGGTTCGGTAGCTGCAGAAATACGGATGGCGTTGTCATTTCGGTCAATGCAGCCAACTCGGGTTTCGGCGGATACGATGACCATGGGGAGATCAGCGGCCTTGCAAAAGACGGCCAGTATGCGATCAATACGTATTACGACAATGTCTTCGGTTCTGCGCACGGCGGCGGGGCGAACTTCGTGTTTGGCGACGGGGCGGTGAGGTTCATCGACGAAAAGATCAATCACAGCAGCACAAGCAGAACCACGAACTTCTCCTCGCTCGGTGTCTACCAGCGATTGATGCATCGCAGCGACGGGCTCACTGTGACGGATTACTGATCCGAAGCCATCGAGTGACGAAAGGAAAAACATGCGACCGTATCGCCGCCCCGAGTCCGCCGGTTTTACTCTGGTGGAACTCCTTGTCGTAATTGCCATCATCGGCACGCTCGTTGGCCTGCTCATTCCCGCCGTACAGGCCGCACGCGAGGCAGCACGCCGGTCGTCGTGTTCCAACAATCTGCGACAATTAAGTCTTGGCCTGCTGAACTACGAGAAGACGACTCGGAAGTTTCCGCCGGCGCATTCCTGGTCAGGCGACAGCCCTTTCAGTTGGGGCGCGAGAATCCTTGACTATATCGAAGAGGGGAGCCTGGCCCGCGTCATCGCACCGGTGATCAATAACAACACCAGGCTGTCGAACCATACGGCCGCGGTGAAGACGGCTGTAGCGACGCCGATCGCCATATTTCGCTGCCCGTCCGATTCCACGGCCCCGCGGGCGACGGCATTTCCCGGCAGTAGTCCGGCGTTAGATGGCGCGACGACGAGCTATGTCGGGAATGCGGGTGGGTTTGCGGAACGGAAAGACTCGAATGCGGAAGCAAATTTTCTCGGCTCTTTCCAAGAGCGAGGGGATACGCTTCGGGAGCGAGCTGTGGTTCAAATGGGAATCATGTGGAACCGCAATGCCTGCACGATTGCCGACATCGCCGATGGCACGAGCAAGACGATCCTCCTGGGAGAGGTCACGTGGGTGAAGTCTCAGGCCCAGTTCGCGCTGGCTGCGAACATGAATGGCAATGTTGGCGACCAGGCCGCCAAACTTGTGGAGCGACTCGGCTGTATCCCGTTGAATGCGGGGGTCGCTGACCTGGGAACGTGGGGCCAGGCGCCAAACGCGACGTTCTCCAACAATGACCAGCGGCATACCTCCTTGGGATGGCATAGCCCTCACTCGAGCCTGGTCGGCTTCGCGTTTTGTGACGGGAGCGTGCGGTTCCTCGACCAGTCGATCGAGGCCGGCCTTCCCGACTACCCTGCTACAGGTACTTTCAATGGCGGAACGGGAGGCAGTTATCTTGCCCGTCTGAAGAGTGGCACCCAGGGCAACGTGCCGATGCTATCGCGACTTTCATCTCGCCATGACGGGATGCCTACGAAAGACGAGTGATCGTTCAAAAAGTGGCAGCCACCTTTTCGCACTTCTTGCCGTAGTGGTTCATCACCCAAGCCACACGCCACACTCGCGGCGACAGGGAGCGACTCGCCGTGTCATCGCCACAGTTGACCGCAGCCGTCGTTGGCACCGGATTCATTGGACCGGTGCACGTCGAGGGGCTGCGACGGTCCGGCGTGAACATCGCCGGCATCGTCGGTTCGACGGCTGAGAAGTCGCAGGCAGCGGCCGAGCGGCTGGGCCTGCCGAAGGGCTACGCATCGCTCGACGAGGTGCTCTCCGACCCGGCGGTGGATGTCGTCCACCTCACGACACCCAATCGGTTTCATTTCGAGCAGGCGGCCGCCGTCCTGCGGTCGGGCCGGCATGTGCTGTGCGAAAAAACGCTCGCGATGAACTCCCACGAGACTGCGGCGCTGGTACGGATTGCCGCCGCGTGTGCGGGTTCCGTCTCGGCCAAGGCCTCGGCTCGAGCCGCACACGCTGGTTCCCTTGGTCACCCCTCTTCCTGAGCCCTCATGCCGACTGGTACAGGAAATCCAACCCGGTCAATTTCACACTCGTTCTCTTCACTTTCGTTCTCCGCAATCTCGTGCCAGAGGAGCCCGCCTATGACCACCCCTTCACCCTCAACCTACACCTATTCCGACGTCGCCAAGATGATCGACCACTCGCTGCTCAACCCCACGCTCACGGCGGCTGATCTGGAGGCGGGCTGCCGGCTGGCACGTGCCTACGATGTGGCCAGCGTCTGCATCATGCCGTTTGCGCTGAAGCGGTGCGTTGAACTACTGGCCGGATCGACCGTGAAGGCGAGCACGACGATCGGCTTCCCCCACGGCGGCCACACGACGGCGATCAAGCTGGCCGAGGCGATGCAGGCTCTTCAAGATGGCGGCCAGGAACTC
The DNA here is from genome assembly GCA_945877135.1 of Candidatus Kuenenia stuttgartensis. Taxonomy (GTDB): domain Bacteria; phylum Planctomycetota; class Planctomycetia; order Pirellulales; family UBA1268; genus CAMCQY01. The sequence continues at coordinate 117 of CAMCQY010000133.1, read as the reverse complement.
GACATGGTGGTCAACATCTCGCAGGTGCTCAGCGGCCATTGGGACTCCGTTCGCGCCGACATTCGCGCCGTGACCGAGGCCACGCATGCCGCAGGGCAGAAGGTCAAGGTGATCTTC
>CAMCQY010000132.1 GCA_945877135.1 Candidatus Kuenenia stuttgartensis | reverse complement strand
GGAATGGCACGCACAACAAGTCGGACATCCTCCTCGTCTCCTCCACCTTCGCCGATCCCGGCTCCCGCTGCGTCATCGACTGCGTGGCAGGATGCCACGCCCTCGCCAGCGGGCGGAGGCCCGCCAAGAAAAAATGGCACGATGCCATGTTTTTCGTGAAAACGCCCCGTCGCTCGGAGCTTCCGACTTGCCACCCGGGACGGTGTGGTGCGCACAACAAGTCGGACATCCTCCTCGTCTCCTCCACCTTCGCCGATCCCGGCTCGCCCAAGACTGATTCGCAGGATGCGAAGTGCAGCACCAGCCGGCGGAGTTTTTGGCTATTGCGTCTGGGCTGCGAGGCGGCGGAGTTGGCCGCAGGCCGCGTCGATGCGGGCGCCTTTGCGACGGCGAACCTGCACGTTGACGCCCGCCATCCTGAGCACGTCGAGAAACCGTTCCTGGGAGCCCTGGGTCGGTTCCCGCCATGGCAGCCCGGCCACGGCGTTGTAGGGAATGACGTTGACCAGCGCCGCGCGCCGCCCGAGCAGGCGGACCAGTCGCTTGGCGTCTTCGGGCGAGTCGTTCACGCTGCCCAGCAGCACGTATTCAAACGTCAGTCGCCGCCCCGACGCCTCCCAGTAGCGGTCGGCGGCCGCCATGACGTCTGCCAGACCGATCGACTTGTTCACCGGCACGAGCCTGGTCCGCAGCGCGTCCTCGGCGGCATGAAGCGAAACAGCCAGATGGTAGCCGGGGTTTTCCTCGGTCAGTCGGTCGATCGCCTTGGGCAGCCCTACCGTCGAGACGGTGATTCTCCGCTGCGAGATGCCGAAGCCCTCGGGATCCTGCGCGGTGGCCAATGCCGGCAGGAGCCGGTCGAGGTTGGCCAGCGGCTCGCCCATGCCCATCACCACGATGTGGCTGAGCCGTTCATCGGGCGGCAGGAGCAACTGCAGCCGGAGCAGTTGCTCAAGGATCTCGCCGGTGGTGAGGTTGCGGATCACCCCATCGAGGCCGCTCGCGCAGAACACGCAGCCCATTGCACAGCCCACCTGCGAACTGATGCAGACAGTGCGCCGGTCGCCGTCGCGCAACAGCACACACTCGATCCGCTGGCTGTCGTGGAGTTCGAGGAGCAGTTTTTCGGTGCCGTCGTCTGCCTTGGAGTGCTTCGCGATCGTCGTCGTCCAGATCCTGAAATCCCCCTCCAGCTGCGTCCGCAGGTCCTTCGAGAGGTCTGTCATGTCGGCAAATGACGCCGCCCGCCGACCGAACAGCCAGCGGCGGATTGCCTTGGCCCGCCAGGCCGGCTGCTCTCGATTCCGGAGCCATTCGCCCAGCAGGCTGCCCGGGCTCCCGTCACCCTCCAGAATGTGGGGCAGGCCCGAAATGGGTTCCGGCGCTGGGTTTTCAACGCGGCTGGCGTCGCCGGAATCGGCGGGGTAGATTTCTGATGTCATGAGGACCATCATACGCTGAGAAGGATGGGCCATCGCGGGAACACTCCGCGAATCCCCTTCTGCACCATCATGAGCGACCATGAGCGACAAAAACTTTGAAGAGCGGACGCAATGGGTCTACGACGAAAAGGCTTTTCCGATCTGGAACGCCTCGTTCGAAAAGACCGATCGCACCGAGATGATCCGGGACGACCTCTGGGCGGGCCGCAGCATCGCGATTCTGTTGTCCGTGCTGGTCGCGATCGGGCTGGTTCTGGCGTTTGGCACCGTCGCGTTCGTTTTGAACTGGCGTTAGTCTCACCGGGCTGAGTCCAGTGGGGCTGGGCCACCAGACTGGTCCCGAGTTCGGTGGCTTTCGCATGGCGAATCGATCACTGCTGACGTCCGTTGATGGACTGCGGTTCGAACCTGTTTTCGCCCGTGCCCCCGCCAAGCTGAACCTCTCGCTCGAGGTCCTGGCCCGACGCGCCGACGGCTTTCATGAGATCGAGTCGCTGATGGTGCCTGTCACACTCGCCGACACGGTGCGGGTGCAGAAGTCGAGCATGCCTGGGATCAGGCTCCATGTGCGGTTCGGCGGCAGGCTGGCGACAGCCGCCGGTTCGCCTCTGGCCCATGACGTGCCGACCGATGCCAGCAATCTCGTGGTGAGAGCCGCGCAGGCATTGGCTGTCGAGGCTGGACTCGCGGCATCACCCGTATCGCTCTGCACTCCCGGCCTCGATATCGATCTCGTGAAACGTATCCCTTCCGGTTCGGGACTCGGCGGTGGATCGAGTGATGCGGCAGCGGTGCTCAAGGCAGCAACGCAGGCCTGGGGGCTCGACATCCCCAAAGAACGGCTGGCCGAAATCGGTGGCCGGATCGGCAGCGATGTGCCGGTGTTTTTCGCCGGCGTCGCCGCGATCGCCTGTGGCCGCGGCGAGCGAATCGAACCGGTGACGGGGATGCCTCCGCTCCATGCCGTGATCGCGCGGCCAGTGGCGGGGCTGTCGACCGCGGCGGTGTATGGACACTGCACGCCGGACGCCTCCCGCCGCGGCACGGCGCACAAGCTGGCGGCTGCACTCGTGGCCGGTCGTTTCCGTGAATCACTGTCGCTGATGCACAACAGCCTGGAAGAGCCGGCGCGGAGCATGTGCGCCGACGTCGCACGCCTGCTCGAGGATTTTTCGAGGTCCGGTGCGGTGCACCCGATGCTCACCGGCAGCGGGAGCGCCTGCTTCGCACTGATGCGTTCGGCGATGGAGTCACGGCGGGTGGCCGCGAGGCTCGAGATGGCAGGCTGGCCCGGGGTGTTTACCGTGAGGCTGGCATCCTAGGGCTCGTGGGCCACCCGCATGTCCCTTGCTTGCGCTGCGGGCTTGGATGAAGAGCGGGCTTGGATGAAAGGTTCCCATGTAAGCCCGACGCGCGAGCGAGGGAAAGCCTTCGGCTACTGCCGCACGAGCTTGTGGAAATCCGCAGTCAGCCGGGATGTGACCGGGCCGGGTGTGCCGGAGCCGATCGTGCGGCCGTCGATCTCGACGACCGGGATCACCTCCGCTGCCGTGCCGGTCAGGAAGCACTCGTCCGACGTGTAGAGGTCGTAGCGGGTGAGCGTGGCTTCATGGCAGGCGATGCCGGCCGCGTGGGCCAGTTCCATCACCGCACCGCGGGTGATGCCTTCGAGAATCCCGGCATCGGGAGGCGGCGTGAGCAGCCGGCCACCGCGCACAACGAATAGATTGTCGCCCGTGCACTCCGCCACCTCGCCCTTGTGATTGAGCATCAGCGCCTCGACGCAGCCTGCCTGCAGGCCCTCGAGCTTCGCCATGATGTTATTGAGATAGTTGAGCGACTTGATCCGTGGGGAGAGCGCGGCTGAATGCACCCGCTGCGTGGCCGCCGTCACGATCCGCAGGCCCTTCTCATAGAACTCCCGCGGATAGAGGCTGATCGTATCGGCGATCACGATCACCTGCGGGTTCTTCGTGCGGTTGGGGTCGAGGCCAAGGCTGCCGGCACCGCGGGTGACGACCAGCCGCACATAGCCATCGACGAGCTTGTTGGCGGCCAAGGTGTCGTTGACCGCCTTCGCCACGACATCCTTTGCCAGTGGTATCTCAAGCGCGATCGCGCGGGCGCTGGCCCAGAGCCGGTCGAGGTGGGCGTCGAGCCGGAAGACGCGGCCGGAGTAGCTTCGCAGACCTTCAAACACGCCGTCGCCGTAGAGCAAGCCATGGTCGAAGACGCTGACTTTGGCCTCCTCCTCCGGTACGAGACGGTCGTTCATGAAGATGATCCGCGGCATGATCGATCCCGTGGGCTTAGGAGGATTCGGATGGAGTCAGGAAGTGAATACGAAATCGAGAAGTGAATACGAAATCGAGAAGTGAATACGACAGGCGCATGGGTCGGAGGCCCGACATCATGCCTCACGCATCGGCGACCCGGCCGGCCGCCAGCCGCACGATCCTCGCTGCGCGGCGGGCGATCGCCGCATCGTGCGTCACGAGCACTATAGAAAGCCCGTCCCGCCGGTTCAACTCGCAGAGCGCGTCGAGGATGCCAGCCCCGCTGGCCTCGTCGAGATTTCCGGTCGGCTCGTCGGCGAGGAGCACGCTGGGCTGCGTCACGAGGGCCCGGGCGATGGCCACCCGCTGCATTTCCCCACCCGAAAGCTGCCGCGGCTTGTGGTGCAATCGCCCCCCCAGCCCAAAGCGGTCGAGCAGGTCGCGGGCCCGCTCGCGAGCCGTGCCCCGCACCCGCATCCATTCCAGCACGCCATGCCGCACCATGAGCGGTGCGAGCACGTTTTCCAGGGCATTCAGTTCGGGCAACAGGTGGTACGACTGAAACACCATCCCGATGGCGGTGTTCCGCAGGCGGTCGCGGCGGGCGGCGGGCAGGTTGTCGATCCGTGTGCCGGCCAGGTGCACCTCCCCGGAATCGGGTGCGTCGAGCAGACCCATGAGATGCAAGAGCGTGCTCTTGCCCGAGCCGCTCTGGCCGATGACGGCCGCGAAGCCGCCCGGCTCGAGCGAGAAGTCAACGCCGCGAAGCACTTCCAGCATGCCGCCGCCAGAACGGTAGCTCTTGCGGACGTCGCAGACGCGGAGCATCGCCTCTTCGCTGGCCAGGCCTGTGGCACGGTCAGTCATGACGCAGCGCCTCCACGGGATGGAGGCGGGCCGCCCGCAGGGCCGGTAGCACACTCGCCGCCACGGCGATCCCCACGGCACCGACGATGATCCAAGCCACCGTGAAGGGATTCACGATCGTGGGGATCTTGAAGAAGTAGTAGATCGAGGGATCGAACACCCGCTGGCCCGTGCACCATTCCACCCCCGCGCGGATCGCGTTGATGTTCCACGTGATCGCCAGCCCCAGTGCCAGGCCGACGCCCGCCCCGACCAGGCCGAGAAAGAGACCATAGCCCAGGAAAATACCGGCGATGCCGGTGGAGCCGGCGCCGAGTGACTTGAGAATCCCGATGTCGCGGGTCTTCTCCACCACGATCATGAAGAAGATGGCGAGGATGCCGAAGCCGGCGACGGCGATGATCAGGAACAGGAGGATGTTGAGCACGGCCATCTCCATGTCGACGGCGGAGAGGAGCGGCCCCTGCTTGTCTCGCCAGGTGGAGACCGCATACATCTCGGCCGGGAAGGCCTTCCGAAGCCGATCTCGGACGACGTTCAGATCGGCACCAGGCTTGAGCTTGATCTGAATCGAGTTGACGCTCGGAACGCCCGTCTGCGGATCGACCATGCCCCGCATCCGCTGCAGCGCCGCGATCGGCACGAAGACGAAGTTCGAGTCGTATTCGCTCATCTTGCTCTCGTAGAAGTCAACGATCGTGAAAGTGTCGCTGACGGCCTTGGGTGGCGTGCCGGCGGTCGGGAAGGTGATCTTCACGTCGTCGCCGGGCAGCACGAGAAACCGGTCCACGCCGTCGGAGTCGCGGAAGCTCGCCAGCCCGATGCCGGGCACGATGCCGGTGAACTGCTCCTTGGCGGGGTCCATCGTGTCGCCCTCTTCGGGCCGGGCAGCGCGGAAGGGATCGCTGCGGGCCGCAGGATCTTTCGCTGGCGTGCTGCCTTCGGCGGGCGTGCTGCCGTCGGCCGTGGTCGCTGCCAGCACGGCATCGACCTGCTGATCGATCGGGCGGACCGGCTGCCCGGCTGCGTCGCCGCGGGCCCCCATCTTGTCCCGCCAGAGTTTCTCGCGGGCCACCCGCATCCGCCGGTGCGGCCAGCCGGCGGACTCCATCGCAGGGCGGGTCGGTCCGTTCTCGCCGGCCTTCCCCTCCGCCTGGCTGTCGAAGGTGTCGTAGCCGCCGTCGCGGAGGGCAAAGGAGAGTTGGCGGCGGTTGTCGGGATGCTGGAGGTAGGAGCCGAAGTCGCTCACCATGCTGTGGGTGGTCTCATCGATGCCGATGAACATCACCTGCCGCGTGAGCCACTGGCCACGGACCTGGAAGCTGAGCATGGCCGGCACGGCGACGGTCGGTGTCATGCCCTCGATGTCGCCACCGCCCGCGCGGCGGATCTCCTCCATGTGCCATTTCGGATCCTGGAAGCCCGAGAGCGAGTGGCTCTCGAACACGATATCGGAAAGGATGCCGTGGATCCGCGTCTGCATCTCGTGCGAGAAGCCGGCCATCACGGCGTTGACGACGATCATCGTCGCCACGCCGAGCATCACGCTGGCAACGCACACCAGCGCGATCCAGCGGGTGCGGAGATACCGCCAGCAGAGGAGGAGTTTGTACATGGTGGCTCTGGCTCGCGGGCGGGGACGGTGACGCGATCAGCCTTCCGCGTGCGGGCGATGAATGGGAAACAGGATCACGTCGCGGATCGAGGGCGCGGCGGTGAGAAACATCACCAGCCGGTCGATACCGATGCCGAGGCCACCGGCCGGTGGCATGCCGTGTCGCAGCGCGCGGATGAAGTCGGTGTCCATCCGGGCCATCGATTCCTCCTGGGCGAGTCCTGCCAGCTGCGTGCGGAAGAGTTCCTCCTGCAGGTCGGGGTCGTTGAGCTCGGTGTAGGCGTTGGCCAGTTCGATGCCGGCCACGTAGAGCTCGAATCGCTCGGCGACATGCGGGGCGTCGGCCTTGCGCTTCGTGAGCGGGCAGATGGCGGCGGGATAGTCGATGACGAACACCGGTCCGGAGAGCGTCCTCTCCACCGTGGCCTCGAAGAGATCGCTCTTGATGACGTCGGCATGTCGGCCGGCCGTCTCGATGCCGCGGGCCGCCGCCTCCGCGGCCACGCTCGCGGGATCGGCCGGATTGCAGCCGGTCACCTCGGCGATGAGGTCGTCGTATTTCGCGCGGCGGAAGGGGGGCGTGAGGTCGACCGTGTGCCCCATCCACTCGAATCGCGTCGGCGTGCCGGCGGCCTTCGCCGCCTCCAGGAAGATCGCCTCGGTGAGGTCCATCATCGTGAAGTAGTCGCCGTAGGCCTCGTAGGCCTCCATCATCGTGAACTCTGGGTTGTGCCGTGGGCTCACGCCTTCGTTGCGATAGACGCGGCCCAGCTCAAAGACCCGTTCCATGCCGCCGACGAGCAGACGCTTGAGATGCAGCTCCAGCGCGATGCGGAGCACCAGCGGCATGTCGAGCGCGTTGTGGTGGGTCTTGAATGGCCGGGCCGCCGCGCCGCCGGCGCTCTCCTGGAGCGTGGGGCCTTCGACTTCGAGGTAGCCTCGCGACGACAGCACGCGGCGGACCGCCTCCACGATCCGGCACCGCGCCACGAAGCGGTCGCGGACCCCTTCGCCGTGGATGAGGTCGAGATACCGCATCCGCTGCCGCAGGTCGGCATCGACCAGGCCGTGATACTTGTCGGGAGGGGTCTCCAACGACTTCGTGAGAAACTCGATGCCCGATGCGAATACGGTCATCTCGCCGGTCTTCGAATGGCCGAGCCGCCCGTCGAAGCCGACCAGATCGCCGAGGTCGAGGCAGTCGATGATCTTCCAGGCATCGGGCCCGACCTGCTTCTTGCCGAGCATGATCTGGATCCGGCCGGTGCGGTCGTGGAGATCGATGAAGACGAGGCTGCCGGCGCTCCGCAGGAGCATGATCCGGCCAGCCACGCGGACGGTGGGGCCGGCGGTGAAATCGGGCGAGGGATCGAGCGTGGCCCCCGTGTGACGCACCTCTGCGATCGGCGTGGCGCCGTTGTACCGCTTGCCCCAGGGGTCGATTCCCAGGCCGCGCAGTTTTTCGAGCTTGTCGCGGCGGGCCTTTTCCAGTCCCGATGTGGCGGGGGCGGCGGGGGCCGTTCCGACGGGGCGGTCGGAGGGACTCTTTCCGGCGTGGCGGTCGGAGGCAGTAGGTTCCTGGGGCTGTGACACGTGCGTCTCGTGGCCGGGGAAAGGGGAGCGGGATTCGAAAACCCGGATTGTCGGCTTTTACGGCGATTTCGAGAAGCCGGGATTTCCCGAAGCCGGGATTTCCCGGGGGGGGCAGCGGCGAAAAAGCAGCGTGTCGGGCAGGCGCCGCTTTCCTCGGATGGGACGCCGAAGACGGATCGATGGCAGCAGCCCGTGCAGACCGAGCGGGCGAATCAGCTTCCTTGCATCGCAGCACCGCTTGCCTTACTATTAAGTAAGGAAAACGGGACGACTGAAAGGAAGCCAGGGAGACTGCAATGTCGACTGCAACGCTCACCAGCAAAGGCCAGATCACCATCCCGGTGGAGGTCCGGCATGACCTCAAGGTCGATGCCGGCGATCGAGTGGAATTCATCCAGATCGCGCCGGGCCGCTATGAATTCGTGGCGGCCAATCGAAGCGTCACCGAACTGAAGGGCATGTTCGGCAAGGCCGCCAGAAGGGTGTCTATCGAAGAGATGAACGCAGCCATTGAGCGGCGCGGGGCGTCGGCGCGATGATCGGTCTCGATACCAACGTGCTGGTGCGCTACATCATGCAGGACGACCCCAAACAGTCGCCGAAGGCCACCCGATTGATCGAGTCCCTGGATTCGGAGCGTCCGGGCTTCATCACGGTGGTTTCAGTGGTCGAACTGTACTGGATCCTGACCTCCTGCTACGGTCTCGGCGGTCATGATGTCAAGCAGGCCTTTGAAGCATTGCTGAGGGCCAAGCAGGTCGTGGTCGACCGTGCCGATCAGGTGCTGCGCGCCTTGCGCGTCTTTGACGACGGGAAAGCCGATTTTGCAGACTGCCTCATCGAGCGGATCGCCTCTTCGGCGGGATGCGCCGAAACCTTGACCTTCGACGCGAGTGCGGCAAAGTATGCTGGCATGTCGCTGCTTCGCTGACGGGTTCCAACTGCAACCCTGACCCCTTCCAAGTTTTTGTAGCAGTAGAGAAGCCGGGATTTCCCGGGTTGGCAGCCGCAGAAGAGCGGCGTGTCCGTGTAGAAAGCCCGATCGATGAGCCTCCATCACCGCCCCAGCCTGTTCAGCGTGGAACTGCGGACCGCCCGTTGGGATGAGATGCTGGAGTGGTATCGCAACGTGCTGGGCCTGCGGGTGCTCGTCCGCGTGGTGGACGACGGCTACGCGCTCTTCGAGGCGGGCGACACGCGGCTGGCGATCCTGAATCGACCCACACCAGGCGAGCCGAGCCAACGCTGGAGTCTGGGCTTCGAAGTGGTTGATCTCGACGCGGTGCACGAGCGACTGGCGGCGACCGACTCAGACGTGACGGCACCGAAACTCCACGCCGAGGGCTTTCGGGAACTGATCACCGCCGATCCCGACGGCAACCGCATCCGCCTGTTCTCATGGCCGACAGGGCACTAACGGTGCGTTGACTTAGTTCAATTCCGGGTTTAGTATGGGTGCATGCGGCAGACACGGCTCAACATGCATGATGCGAAGACGCACCTCTCGCGGCATCTCGCGGCGATGAAGGGGGACGACCGAATCATCATCTGCAACCGCAACCAACCGGTCGCCGAGGTGCGGTTGCTCCCGCGAGTGGGCGAACGCGACCGCACCGCAGGCGTCGCCAAGGGAGAGTTCACAGTGCCCGCGGCGTTCTTCGAACCGCTTCCGGACGACGTGCTGAAGGCGTTCGAGGGACAGGGATGAAGCTGCTCGTCGACACGCACACGTTCCTCTGGCTGATCCTCGACGACCCCTCCCTCTCCGATACCGCCCGGCGGGCGATTCGCTCCCGCGACAATGAGGTCTGGCTGAGTGCCGCCTCAGGGTGGGAGATCGCGATCAAGTATGGATTGGGGAAGCTGCCGCTGCCGGAGGAACCGGATCGCTACGTGCCGCGGATGCGGCGGCGGTCCGGGATCGAATCGTTGCCAATCGGCGAGGCGGAGGTCTGCCAGATCCACCGGCTGCCTCCGATCCATCGCGACCCGTTCGACCGCCTCCTTGTCGCACAGGCGAATTGCCACGGGCTGGTCATCGTCACCGACGATCCTGTGGTCGGCCGCTATCCGGTGCAGACGCTGTGGTGAGAGGGAGGTCGCTCGAGCCCGTCGTCGGGCTCCATCTGCGTGCTGGTGGTGGTCGCGAAGTAGAGCGTGACGGCCGCCATGCCGAGACC
>CAMCQY010000131.1 GCA_945877135.1 Candidatus Kuenenia stuttgartensis | reverse complement strand
ACCGTGCGACGGCCGTGCAGGAAGACCCGCTCCTCGAGCACCAGCCGCACGGCCTTCGCGAGCACAAGCTTCTCCACGTCGCGGCCCGCCTGCGCCATCCGCTCGGGCGTGAAGGTATGGTCCACGTGAATCACATCCTGCGCGATGATCGGCCCGTCGTCGAGTTCCGCAGTGACGACATGCGCGGTGGCACCGATCACCTTCACACCCCGCGCAAACGCCTGCCGGTAGGGGCTGGCACCCGCAAACGCCGGCAGGAAGGAATGATGAATGTTCACGATGCGGTCGGGATACCGGCCCACGAAGTCTTCCGAGAGCACCCGCATGTAGCGGGCGAGGACAACATATTCCGGCGCGTAGCTGTCGATCACCCGGGCCAGCTCCATCTCGTGCGTCTCCCGCGGCAGATCGCTGCCTGCCGCGTCGTGATGGGGCAGATGATGAAACGGCAGGCCGAACCGTTCGACGAGTCCGCGGAGCGTGTCGTGGTTACTGACCACTGCCACGATCCGCCCCGGCAGGTCGCCAACGGTGTCGAGCAGCAGCAGTTCACCAAGACAGTGCGGCTCGCGGGTGGCGCAGACCACGATCGGCCGTCGCTCCGCCCGGGTCACCCGCACACGGGCCGCCGACGGGAGCACGCGGGTGAGTTCCTCCGCCAGCGCACCGCTGGCCGGCAATGCCGTTGCACCGACCGCCGGCGTCACCTCCGCGCGAAAGAAAAAGTGCCGGGCGTCGGTATCGACGAACTCGTGGTTGCTCTCGATGTTGAGCCGGTGCGCGCCGAGCACGCCCGTGATCCGGTGGATCAGCCCGACGTCGTCGGGACAGTCCACCAGCACGATCTCCCGGGCCACGGCGGAGGCGGCCATCACCAGCCCCCTCTTTCCGCTCTCAGCCTTCCGCTTTCCACCAACTCCTGCGGCACCCACGCCAGCACCACGTCGTCCACCGCGATGTCGGTCTTGCGGGCCGGGATCTCCATCTCCTCGAGCTGGATCCGCTCCGGGCTCGACTCCAGCCGAATGCGTTCCAGTTCGGCCGCCACCTCGTCCTCGAGGACCTGCCTCCGCTCCTCGAGCGTGGCGAGGCTCTCCTCCGCATGCACGACGTCGGCCTGCTGCCGCGCCGACCGGCTCGCCGTCCGCATCGACGTGGCCGCCCGGCCGATGTTCGTGGACGTGGCCGCCTTCCGGCCCAAGAGCGCTCCGAGCACCGCCGACCCGATCGACACGTAGGTCTGCATCGACTTGTTCTTCGCCTCGGCCCGCTCGCGTTCCACCTTCTGACGGGCCCGATCGATGCGGTCGGTGAGCGACACGAGTTTGGCCGCACTGCGATCGCGAACCCGATCGATCTCCGCGTCGCGCCACTCCCTCACCTTCTGCGCGATCCGCACGCGGAAGTCGGCCTCGCTCTCACCCGGCCGCGATACCGCGTCCACCTCGTGGGCCGCCCAGAGCACCAGCCGCGACGTGCGGCCGAGGTGACTCTTGAGCGCGGTGGCCAGCGTCGCATAGCCCTTCGGACCGGCGAGCGCCGAAGGCAGCGACGCGAAGGTGCCGGTTCGCGGCGCCGGCTCCACCTCCGGCGGGTCGGCGAACTGTTCGGCCTGCTCCCAGGCAGATTCGCCCAGTGAATCACTGGCGGGTGCCAGGCAGTACACCTCCCGGTTGATGTCGATCCGCGCGGCCGCCTTCGCGAACCGCACCCGGCCACGGCCGAGGATCGCGGGCCGATAGTGCACCACGCCGTCGAGCGGAATCGCATGCCGCGGCGGGAGAAACACCTCGCGCACGCCCGGTGGCAGAAGCGGACGGGCGCCGCCAGCAGGCCTGGCATCGCGGTCGTCACTCGCACCACCGCTGCCAAACGGAGACGCCGGCTTAGAGGACGCTGCGGACGTCGGCATGTTCGTCTGCAGCATCGCGGCCTGCGTCAGCCGCCTGATCTCCTCGCGGAGGAGCGGCCCGCGGAGGTAGGCCATCGTCCACCGCGACTGAAACACCGTCTCCTCGTCGTCATGCACGCTGTGCAGCAGAAACATCCGCTGCTCCAGGCCCGACAAGAGGCGATCGACCTTGGCCCTGTCGAACGACTTCCCGGCCGACGAGGCCGCCCCTTCCAGACCATCGAGCACGCGGGCCTTGTCACGGGCCGTCTGCAGGCGGCCCAGGAACCAGGTGCCGGCGTTCGAAAGCCCCTTGTAGTCGAGGTCAACGGGATTCTGGGTGGCGAGCACGATGCCGAGCCCATAGGCGCGGGCCTGCTTCAGGAGCGTGAGGATCGGCGTCTTGCTCGGCGGGTTGGCGGTCGGCGGCAGGTAGCCGAAGACCTCGTCCATCAGGAACATCGCCTTGAGCGACGACGTGCCGCCCTGGGATCGCATCCAGGCCACGGTCTGTCCGGCGAGCAGCGTCACAAAGGCCATGCGCTGGCTGTCGTTGAGATGCGCGATCGAGACCACGGCCACGCGAGGCTTGCCGGCCGGCGTCCAGAGCAGGCGGCCCACGTCGAGTGGATCGCCTTCGAGCCAGGCCTCGAAGCCGGGCGCGGCGGCAACAGTGTTGAGCTTGCTGGCCAACTGGAAGCGATCGCCGGCTGGATAGAAGTTCTCCAGATCGAGAAACCCGACCCGTTCGATCGGCGGCGCCGGAATCGCCCGCACCAAGGCCCCGAAGTCGAGCTTCTGGCCGCTCCGCCACATGCAATCGATGATCGTGGAGAGCAGCACGTGCTCTCGGCTCTTGCCGGGCTCCGTGTCGATGCCGACCAGCGCCAGGATGCCCGACACCAGCGACTCGATCCGCTCGCGGCGGGCCTCGGCGTCGTCGAGCACGTGAGCCGGCGGCGGATCGAGGCTCTCGAGCATCGCCAGCGGCCGGCCCGTGCGGCTGCCCGGCGTGTAGACCGCCATGTCGACCGACTCGTGCAGACGACGGATTCGCTCGGGCGACTGCCCGCTGGCAGCAAGACCATCAGACCATTTCTTCGCTGTCCGTTCGGCAAGCTCTTCAACTGTGATCCCGTCTCGCTTCGCGGCGTCGGCTTCGACCCACGGCAGAAAGTCGGCCGGCGCGAGCCCGGGGAACGACAGGAGCACGTTGGCAAGGTCCCCCTTGGGATCGATGACGAGCGTGGGAATACCGTCGATCGCTGCCTCCTCGATGAGGTCGATGAGCAGGCCCGTCTTGCCGCTGCCGGTCATGCCCACGCAGACGGCGTGAGTCGTGAACCGCCGCGCATCGATCAGAAGCGGCTGTCCACCCAAGGAACCGCCAGCCGGACCGCCGCTGGTATCGACCTTGCGGCCGAGATAGAAGACGCCCAGGCCCTCGATATCGGTTGGCGTCTCGATCGCCCTGCCGCGTACCGTGTCACCGCCTGCCGACTTTCGCGCTGCCATGATGTTGTCCGCTGGGAACGGAACTCCGCTGGAGATGGTGTGGATGCCGAATCACCTCCCACCATTCAACGTCCCTGCAGCAAATCCTGCAAATCGTGCATACCGTGGTCCGGGGCGGCCACCGAAACACCGAGCAGACGGCCCGTGGCCCGGTCGAGGGCCCGGACCAGCGGGTCGGGCCAGAGGCCCAGGAGAAACAGCACTGCCAGGAGGATCGTCAACGCCAGCCGTTCCCGCGGCAGGATGCCGTGCCGCGTGCCTTCGGAATCGACCGGTCCGCCAAACACATGGAACCAGCCGCGCATCATGGCGATGCCGGAGAGAACGGTCGCCAGGATCACGAGCAGACCGGCGTGCAACTGCTCATCGAGACTGCCAGACACGATCAGGTCATCGGCCACGAACGAGAGCGTGCCGGGAAGTCCGATGCCGGACAGTCCGAAGAGCAGGAAAAACGCCGCCAGGGCGGGTGCGTCCCAGAATCGCCCCTGGGGCGTGTCGAGTCGGATCGGTCCCGCCCGGCTCTCGAGTGCCCACGACACCAGGCCGATGCCGGTCAGGGCCAGACCGCTGGAGATCCAGACACAGAAGGCGCCGTTGAGCTCCATCGGAAGCGTGCCGGCGAGGCCCGCGAGCACCATCGCCGATTGGCTCATCGCCAGCGTACCGATGAGCGATCGCAGGTCGCGTTGCACGATCGCGAGAGCCGCACCGTAGGTCGCCGTGACGAGCGCCAGCTGCGAGAGCACGACCAGTTCGGCGGCCACTCCCTCCGGATGGTCCACGTGGCCGATGAGCAGCCGCACGGCGGTGTAGGAAGCCACCTGCGGCATCGTGGCCGCGAGTGCCGTGGACATGGTCGCGCCGGAGAAGAGCGCGGGATACCATGAGTGAAACGGGAAGATCCCCTTGCGGACCATGACCGCGATCGCCACCAGCCAGCCCCCCGCCGAGCCGACCCAGCCGGCGGCGGCGGCCCAAGGGGGATCGATGATCAGCAGCACCGTGCCAACCGCCATGCAGACCAGCGCCGCAGACATTGCGATGGCGAAGACGCGGGCAGCCGCGGTGCCCCCCGGCGTGCTCCGCACCGAGACCCAGGTGGGCAGCACCGTCGCACACCACAGCACGATCAACAGCAGCGGATGCGATGTGAGAAACAGGGCGAAGGTGGCGGCCGCGCCAAAGAGAATGCGGGGCACGGACGACTGTTCGAGCGCCCGCCGCGGCGCCACCAGCAGGATCGACATTTCCACCAATGCCACGTAGGGAAGCAGCACGGCGGTGATGCCGTCGATGCAGACGAGCCGGCCGCCGCCGAGCCGGTTGCCGAACACAAACGGGGCGCCGTCGGTCCTGCTCCAGAGCATGGTGATGGCGAGGCTGGCCAGCAGCGACACGCAGGCGACGGCCACCGCGAACCGGCGGGGGCTGCCACGGCGGAATCCAAAGGCCGTGGCCGCTGAACCGATCAGGGGCGCGGCCACTGTGATCGCAGCCGCCACGAGCAGGCTTCCGTCGCTGGATCCGGTCATGAGCGCCTCCTGCCAGGGCCGGCCGAGCCGCCCAACAGGGCCAGCCAGCGACGCTCGAGGTCGGCGGCACATTCAAGCAGCCACAGGAACGGCACGACGAACAGCCGGCCCACCACCATCTGGTCGAAACCGCGGTCGAGGGCGATCCGATAGAACCGCGCCTGCAGCCGCTCCGGCAGCCACCGTCCAAGCGCCCAGCGATCGGCGCCCGGATGCCCCCCAAGGGCCGCCTCCAGCTCGTGCCTGTCATGGAGCGCCGACGGCGACCGCAGGATCTGCAGGCTGCGGAGAATGGCGTGGCTGATGACATGCACCAGCGGAATGATCCGCCAGCCGAAGCCGATCTCCGCGAAGATCAGGCCGGACTGCGTCATCGAAGCGTAGGCCAGCATGCTCTTCAAGTCGGTCTGCACGCGGCCGACCACGTTGGCATGGAGGGCCGTGCCCAGACCGATCGCGATCAGCAGCAGCCGGGCCAGAGGCGCCTGCTCGAGCAGCGCCTCGCACCGCAGCAGGACGTAGGCGCCGGCATGGATCGAGAGGGCGCCGTAGAAGATGGCACTCGACGGGGTCGGCCCCTCCATGGCCTGCGGGAGCCATCCTGAGAAGGGCACCTGCGCGCTCTTCCCCATCGCCGCGAAGACGAGCAGGAGCGACACCATCGTGGCGGTGGCGGCGGGCACGAGGCAGGTGCCATTCGGCCAGTTCTCGCCGAAGAGCCGATTGAAGTCGCCCGACCCGACCGCGCGGTGCACCAGCACCGCCGCGGTGAGCAGACCCACGTCGCAGACTCGGTAAGTGGCGAACGCCCGCATGGCCGCCCGCACCGCGTTGCCGCGTTCGAGGAAGAATCCGATCAGGAGCGTCGACGAGATGCCGAGCAGTTCCCAGCCGGCGAACAGCACATCGATGCTGCCTGCCAGCACCATCAGATTCATTCCGGTGCCGAACACCGCCAGCAGTAGGAAGAACCGGGTGAACCCCGGCTCGCGATGGAGATATTTTCTCGCGAACGCGTTGACCAGACCGCAGAGGCCGGTCGAAAAGCAGACGTAGGGCACGGAGAGCGCATCGGCCACGAGTTCGATCGAGGCTTCGTGATGCCCCACCGAGAACCACGACCCGAGGTGGACGATCTCCGGGACAAAACCCCGCGTCGCCAGCACGGCGAGCGTGAGCACCCCGGCGATGAACCCGGCGGCAAACCCGCCCCCGACGATCAGGGCTGTGGCCCGCTCCGACGGCGGCCGGCCGAGCAGCGCGGGCACGCCCACGAGTGCCACCGTGGCCGCCGGGGCGGCAAGCTGGCAGGTGACGAGCAGCGAGACGATGTCGTGGTTGGTCATCATGAGTGGCGTGCAGACGAGGCCGGCCGCTTGGGGACCGCGGCGAGGACGCGGGCGGGAGAGAGGTGGTCGCGCCGGCCCGCGTACCACGACACGGAGCGATCAACCACGGGAATGTCGTTGAGTTCCGGAACGTACGGGACGAATCGACCGCGCTCGTAGACGGATAGTGCACCCGTCTCCGGATCCCATGACACGAGATGAATCCAACGATTCTCGATGAGCTGCCGCACTCCGGCCAACGGCGCGGTCGCGTTGATGATCGTTTCCGGCGTGGCCTCGATCACCACGAGCAGCCGCAGCGGTTCGTGGATCTCGACCGTCTGCCACGGCAGCCCAGTCCGCAGGTCGCTGGCATGTCCGTCCATCACACCGATCAGGCCTGTGATGTTGTGGGGGAGTTTCGTGTCGCAGCCGTAGCCCAGCCGGTCGATTGCCGAGAAGAAATAGGCGAGGCTGATCCCGGACGCCACCGGGCCCACGGCCGCGAGCGTTCGGGTGAGGATCCCACCGTCGTAGTCCGTGGTCGGATCGTAGGAGACCAGAAACGCCCGGCGGTCGAGAAACAGTCCGCGGGTCCGCGACCGCCGGCCGATGATGGCCGTGGCGTTCGTGGCGTGGCCGAGTTCTGGACGGACCTGTGCGAGGTCAACCGACCGCGCCTCCACGTGCTCGCTCGCCTCCCGTGGCGTGATGTCGAGGGGCGCGGATTCGAACCGACGGCACCGCTCGTGCGCGTCGGCGACGCAGGCCTGATCACAGGCCCGCCGCAGTTCGTCGACATCACGGCGATGGCTCTCTGGCAGCCGGTCCGCATCGAACCAGCTGACGGTGTCGGCGCAGGTGTCGAGGATGCCGCCGATGAATCGGGTGTCGTCGGGAATGGACAGCCCTTCGTCCGCGAGCCGGCCTCGAACGCGGTGGTCGTTGGCCATCATGGCGAAGGCACGGGCGTTGGCTCCGCCCGGCCCACCGCCACAGGCGCCGCAGTCGTAGGCGCTTTCATGGGGATTGTTGAGGCTGGAAGAGCCATGCCCGATCACGGCGACGAGTCGCGACAATCTCGTGGTCAGGCCGATGTCTTCGAGCATGCGGCGGACGATCACCACCATCTCGTCCACGTCGAAACCGGCGTGGGTGCCGTCCGGCAGAAAGTCTTCCCCCTCGCGCTCCAGGGCCAGCCGGGTGGGCACCCGGCGGCGGGTGAGTTCGGCGGCGGTCCTCCCCAACCGGGCCGACAGCCGTGGAAAGGCGACGCGGGCCACCAGTGGCACGGCGGCTACCGCACCCGCGAAGGCGGTGAACAGTCCGCCGCGAAGGAGCGTGCGACTGCCGGTGGAAACACTGCCGGCGAACTGCCCCACCCGCCGACGCAGGTTGCGATGGAATTCATGGCGCGATTGCGCCCCATCTTCCGGCAACTCGACGACGGTGTGCCTGGGCCGCATCACGATCGGACACAGCGGCGACGCATGCCAGTCGTCGATGCCGCGGTAATACATGGGCACGCCAAAGAAGCCGGCGGTGCCGAAGGTTTCGAAGCCCTGTCCGAGTTCCTCGAAATGCCGGCGGAATGACTCGCACCGTTCATCCATGCAGAGCACCGCCTGAAACAGCGGCCGTGTTGCCGATGCCGGCGTGGCGAAGCGGACATGCGACGCCAAAGCGTCGAGTGTCTGGATCTGGTGGCGACGCTCGTAGGCGAGATGGAAGAGCCGGCGCCGCGTGAAGCCGTCGAAAGCGGAGATGGCGTGCTCGAGCCGGAGCAGTTCGTTCTCGTCGAGCCCGCGGATGTCGCGGGCTGTCAGTCCGAGCAGTTGCGACACCTGATGGAGCAGGAAGGCCCGCGCCAGGCTGCCCGGGCCGCGTCTGGGCGGATAGCGGTCGCGAAGTTCCGTCCACAGCCGCTGCAGATGGCTGCCTGGCGGCACCGCGGATCCGCCACCCGTCCCGTGACTGTTGTTTTCGTGTTTTTTGTTGTTCTTGAAACCAAGTTGCCGGGAAGCCCAGTCCACGGCGACCCGATCGCAGACGAGCCGCAGGGCTACAAAATCGACGAGCCTGGCGGGGACCGGTTCGACCGGTGCGCGGTCGGGTCGCTCTTCGAGATGCCGGATCATCCCGGCCCAGCCCCGCAGGGCCAGCGACGTACGGGTCAGATACTCGTTCCAGTCGGCCTCCGGCACGCCCAGTCGGTCGAGTTCGGCGGCAATCACATCGACCGCATGGCAGCCGCGTGCGGCCCGCAGCGCCGCAGGCAGGCCGGCACTCCAAGGTTCCGTCGGACCGAAGCGACCGGAATAGATGCGGGTCACCGCCTCGAGCAGCCCCCGCTCGCGGCCCGGCATCGGCCATGCAGCGACCCCCTGATCCACAAAGGCGGCGCAGAATCGAATCAGCAGAGGGTGCACGAGGTTGTCGGTGTCGATCGCGGGATCGACCGCCAGGATGAGATCGCGGTGCCGCACCGGCGGTCGGGAGTGCGTGATCGAGGGACGGGTCAGGGAGACCGCCTCGACGCAGGCATGCCAGAGTTCACTCGACGTGCGCTGTTCCTCGCCGGCCTGCCCAGCCTCGGAACCGGGGAAAAACAACGCCCGCCGCGTCGCCTCGTCGTCGCTGTCGGACAGTCGGGGGTCTTGGTTTTCGATGCCGTCTTCGCTGCCGTCGCTGAGCAGTTGCCAACGGGCCTCGGGGCTCAAGTCGTCGCGGAGCCGTTCGACGACATCCTGCTCGGTGAGCGTCCAGCGGACGGCGGCATCGTCTTCCTGCCGCACCGGATGGAGCAGGAGCGCCAGCCGCAGATCCCGCAGCGACAGCCGCCCGTTGGCGAGCAAGGCACCAACGCCGCTGATGTCACTGTCGAGCACGGACTCCAGATCGGCAGCCCGAATCCGACCGCGAGCGAGTTCCTCCCGGTACCGCGTCTCCGAGAGGTAGGGCTGCGCGCCATAGAGTTGGGCCGCGTGCACGACCGCATCTTCGAAGGGCTCGCATTCAAAAGCGTGGAGCGGGTTTTGGGCGATGAACACGCCGATGGGTCCCTGCGTGGGCAGAAACCTCGCCGCCGATTCAATGGCGACCATGATCGACTCCGCCCGATCCGCCTCCGCCGCGCGGCAAAGAGTGGCCTGCGTGGGGGCGGGCTGGTCGCGGTGGTGCGTCATGGTGGCAATCGACAGGCGGGAACGCCGCAGAAACCGATGCGGGTCTTGCTCCATCGTACCCCGCAGCCGGCCATGGCACGGGTGGGCCGCGTGTTTCCGCGACTTGCAATGCCGAAAGCCGCCGCATCGCGGCCGCCGGCGGTGGGGTTGGGAGTCCGGAGATTCCCTTCCAGCCACCGCCGACGGCTCGACGCGCCGAACGCCCTCGGCCACCGACTGGGACGAGCAGGAAGAAGAAGCTACCGCCGTCGGCGGTCGTTGGGCCCGCCACGGCAGCGGCACTGTGGCGCCGCCGCCAGTGTGAACACGAGCACTTCCTCTCCCGTGGTCGGACTGATGTCGTGGTGCACGCTCACCGGCAGGGCTCCCGTGGCATTGCGAACGAGCGTGTCGAGCATGGCCTTGCCGGCAAGCACGAGATGGCTGCGGAGTTGCTTGAGCAGTTCCGCCCCCCGACCGTTTCCGTTGCCGTGCCCATCCATGAGCCGTTGTTCGGCCGCCGTCAGCACTCCCTCCAAGTGAAC
>CAMCQY010000130.1 GCA_945877135.1 Candidatus Kuenenia stuttgartensis | reverse complement strand
GTCAGCGAGGACGATGGCAGGACGTGGCGGGAGGAGCCGCCGCTCGGGCCGCTCGCGGCCGGCGCGGCCACCAAGGAGTGGCTCGCCAATCCCTTCCGCTGCATCATGACCTTTTCCAGCATCGTGCGGCTGAAGGATGGGTCATACCTGGGCATGTATCACCGCGGCAGCGGCGTTGGGGAGGAAGGCACACTGCAGGTTTTGCAGTCGATCACTCGTGACGGCGGGTTCACGTGGTCAGAGCCGGTGCTTGCCTGCGATGGCACGCAGCTCGAGGGCAAGCATCCTTGCGAGCCCTATGTCTTTCGCTCACCTGACGGAATGGAACTCTGCTGCCTGATGCGGGAAAACCGCCGCAGTGGCACGAGCCTTGTGATGTTCAGCCGCGACGATGGGAAGACCTGGAGCAAGGCCGTCGATGCCCCCTGGGGCCTGACCGGCGACCGGCACCACGGAATCTATCTCCCGGATGGCCGCCTCGTGATCGTGTTTCGCAACGCGTCACCCAACTCGCGCGACAAGGCGGGCTTCATCGCCTGGGTCGGCACCTACGACGACATCAAGCAAGGGCGGCCAGGGCAATATCGGGTGAGCCTGCTCAAGACCTTCAAGGATGGCTTCTACCCCGGCCTTCACCTGCTCCCTGACGGCACGATCGTTGCCACCACCTACGCAAACTATCGCCAGGAAGACGTCGGCTGCTCGATCATCAGCGTCCGCTTCACGATCGCCGAGATCGACGCGCTGGCGGCAAGGGCATCGCCCGAAGCAAGCAGATGAGATCCGGCCGTGCCCTGCTTGTCGCGTTCCTGCGTGCATCGCGGCAGTTGCTGGATCGGCCGACGCTGGTGAAGCGACCGGTGGGCACCCCACTGCCTCACTTGACCGGCTTTGCCACAGGCTCGACGAGTCCGCGGAGCCTTTCGTACTCCGGGTTCACGCACTTGTCGCGCCACTCGTAGAGGACCTGGATCAACCCGGCGTCGTCCTCGGGATTCTGGCCCTTGTCCCCGGTGGCGACGATCCAGTCGGCGAGTATCTTCCGGTGCCGCTCGAGTTCGGCCGCGTGGGCCGGGTTACCGACGAGATTCACGATCTCGTGCGGATCGTTTTCCAGATCGTACAGTTCCTCCGCCGGCTTCGAGTCACCGAAGAAGATCTTCTGGACGTCGTTCATCTCGCCGTTCTTCATCATCTCCCGAAGCCGCATGGAGACGGGCCACGGATCCTTGTAGCTCGGCTGCATGTAGGGACGGTCGGTAAGGTAGTTGCGGAGATATTTGTATTTTTTCGTGACAATGGCGCGGATCCTCTCGATCGTGTAGTCACAGCGGTCACGGGCGGCGACGACGTGATTCCGCGGCACGTGGCCGGGTACGAAGAGGTCGCGGCCCTCCATGTGCTTCGGGATCGGCAGGCCTAGGATGCCGAGGGTGGTCGGGGCGATATCGATGGACGACACGAGGTCGTCGCGAACCAGACCCTGCGGGATGCCCGGCCCAGCCACGATGAGCGGCATGTGGATACCTCCCTCGTAGAGAAACTGTTTGTGCCGGTGCATGCCGTAGCCGTGGTCGGAAAAGAGGATTACGACGGTGGATTCGGCAAGGCCATCCCGTTCGAGGGCGGCCACGATCTCCCCCACCTGCTCGTCGGTCTCCACGAGGCAGTCGTAGTGGTAGCCGATCTCCTCCCGCACCTCGGGGATGTCTGGATAGTAGGGCGGCACGGGCACGGCCGCCCGGTCCACCGCCCGCGGCGGCTTCTCGGTGTTTCGGAGGAGGCCGTACTTTCCCCCGGCGAGTTGGACCTGCCCGAAGAACGGCTGCCCCGGCTGCCTCCCACGCCAGCAGTCACCGGCCAGGGTGTGGGCGGGCCCCCAGCCCTTCTCATTGGGACAGACGTCGTAGAAGTCCTCGAACCGGAAGACGAAGTTGAAGTCGTCCTTGATCCGGCCGTCGTTGAACGTGTGGATCCCGTGCCGGCGGCACCACTGCGGCAGCGGCACGACACCCTCGGGCAGATGGATCATCCCGACACCGTCGTGCTTCGTGCCGACGGCATTGTTTCGACTGCTGCGATGGTGGTGGACGCCAAAGGTCGTCTGCATGGCACCGAGCATCACGGCCGACCGTGTCGCCGAACAGACAGCCGCCGAGGTATAGAACCGGGTGAACCGTGTGCCCGAGGCAGCGAGCCGATCGATGTGCGGCGTCTCGATGAGCTTCTCGCCGTAGCAGGAGAACCAGCCGCTCACGTCCTCGAGATAGATCCAGAGCACGTTCGGCCGTGGGCTGCCGGTCTGGGCGACCGCTTGACGGGGGCCGCCGGCGCCGGGGCCAAGGCAGGCTGTGGCCAGGCAGGACAGCGCCAGAATGATCGGAAGACGGTTCGTGAGTGATGCTCGCATCACGAGTAAACCAGATGGACTGTTTTTTTCGGCCGTGCGACGTGTAAGCGACGAGGGCAATGACTTGGCTGCTCAGGCCAGGAGGTCCTCGATCACGTGGCCGTGCACGTCCGTAAGTCGCCGCTGGATGCCGTTGTTGTAGACGGAGAGTTTCGTGTGGTCGATGCCGAGCAGGTGCAGCGCGGTGGCATGAAGATCATAGCAATATGATGGATGCTCCTCGGCCTTGAAGCCGAGTTCATCGCTCGTGCCGTACGATGTGCCCCCCTTGATGCCGCCACCTGCCATCCAGACGGTGAACGCACCGGCATTGTGATCGCGGCCCTTGCCCTGCGCCGCCGGCTGCCTGCCGAACTCCGACTGGCACATCACCAGCGTGCTGTCGAGCAGGCCGTGGACCGCGAGGTCTGTCAGCAACGCGCTCGCCCCGCCGTCGAGAATCGGGCCCCAGTAGCCATGGTCGCGAACCACGTCCTCGTGGGAGTCCCAGTTGGGGCGGATCTTCTTCACGGCCGTGTTCTCGGCGCCGCAGTAGATCTGCACGAACCGCACGCCCCGCTCGACGAGCCGGCGGGCGAGGAGGCATTGGCGGCCGAAAGGGCCGATCTCGGGATGGTCGAGCTGGTACAGCTTCTCGACGGTGTCCGACTCGCCGGCGAGATTCGTGACCTCGGGGGCCGAGAGCTGGAGCCGGGCGGCGAGTTCGTAGGCGGCGATCCGTGCGGCGAGTTCGCTGTTGTCGCTCCGCGGGCCGAGATGTCGGGCGTTGGCGGCGGCAAGGAACTCGCGGCCCGCCTGCTCGCCGGCCACGAGCGCCGCATGATCCTCCGCGGCGAAGAGATCGGCGATCGGTGGCCGGCCCTCGGCCGTCTCGATGACGGTGCCCTGGTGGATCGCCGGCAGGAATCCCGCCCCCCAGTTCACCGGCCCGCCCGGCGGCAGGCCGCGGTGGTCTGGAAGCACGACGAACGCCGGCAGGTCCTCCGACTCGCTGCCCAGACCGTAGGTCACCCAGGCGCCCATCGACGGGAACCCGGGCAGGATGAAGCCGCTGTTGGCCATGAACATGGCTGGACCGTGGAGCGCCGTCTTGCTCTGCATCGAGTGGATGAAGGCCATCTGATCGACGTGGCCGGCGAGCTTCGGCAGCAGGTCGCTCACCCAGCGGCCGCATCCGCCATGCTGGCGAAACGGCCAGTAGCTCGGCTGACAGTTGCCCGGCTTCGAGGCGAAGAACTGCACGTTGCCGGTTGTGTCGAACGGCGTGCCGTCCCGCTTCACGAGCTCTGGCTTGTAGTCGAACGTGTCGAGGTGGGAGAGACCGCCTGGGCAGAAGATGTTGATCACCGCCTTCGCTCGGGCCGGAAACATCGAAGCCTTGGCGGCCAGTGGATTGACGATGCGGGCCGCGGAGCGGGCCTCCTCGGCGAGCATCGCCGTGAGGGCCACGCCGCCGAGGCCGCCGCCGAGTTCCCAGAGGAAATTTCGCCGCGACACGTCCGCACGATGCGACCTGCAGGGAAAGCCGTCAGTCCACCCATCAGTCCACATAGAAGAACTCGTTGGTGTTGAAGAGCATCCGGCAGAACTGCGGCAGTCCGGCCCGATTCACGAGCGCGACCGCCGCGGTCAGTTCCGCCTCGTCCGGCTCACGGACGAGCGCGAGCGAGTAGGCACGGCGGACCTGCGCGGAAGGATCGCTCCCCGCCTCGCGCTCGAGCCTCCCGGCCAGGTGCCCCGCCTGCCGCAGCATGAAGTCGTTGTTCAGAAGCGCGAGCGACTGCAGCGCTGTCGTCGTCTCGAGACGTGCCGGAGTGAGGTTTGCCGGATTCGCGCAGTCGAGCGTCGTCATGAACGTGTGCGGCGTGCTGCGCACGATGAACCGGTAGATGCTTCGCCGCCAGAGTTCCGGTTTGTCGGGCGTGATGTAGCGGTAGACCGGGGCATACGCCTCCTCGTAGTCGAAGTCGCGGTAGCCGGGCCCGTACATCTCCGCATTGAGACTGCCGGTGACGGCAAGCGTGGCGTCGCGCAGGCTCTCGGCGTCGAGCCGCCGCGGCGACTGCCGCCAGAGCAGCCGGTTGTCGGCATCGATGGCGGCGGCGGCCGCGGCGCCGGGCACGTCGACGCTCCGCTGCCGGTAGGCGTGGCTCGAGCAGATGAGCCGATGCATCGCCTTCAGCGACCAACCGCGGTCGATGCACTCGGCCGCGAGCCAGTCGAGCAGTTCGGGATGCGATGGCCTGCCTCCTCCGATCCCGAAATCGCTTGGCGTGTCGACGATCCCAGCGCCGAAGTGATGGTGCCACAGACGGTTGACGATCACGCGTGGCGGGAGCGGGTTCGTGGGCGCCGTGATCCAGGAAGCAAGGGCCTTACGGCGTTCGCCGTCGGGTGTCGCGGAATCGCCGAAGCTCGTGGGCAGCCCGGCCACCGCAGAAATGGTCCCGGGGCCCACCTCGTCGCCCGTTGTCTCGGGATTGCCACGGAGGTTCACCTTCACCGCGGGCGGCGATTCGGTCACGGCACCAAAGAGCTTGTCGGGCGGCCGCAGCGTTTTGAGTTGCTTCTCGAGTTCTGCGAGCTTCGTCTGGGCCTCCGCGACGGCCGCCTGAAGGTCGGCGGTCAACTTCGGCGGATCGCTCTCTATTCGGGCGTCGCCGAAGAAGATCTGATCATTCCCGATGCCGTTGCCGGCATCGGTGGCGATGAGCGTGAGAAACTTCGCCCCCTTCGGCAACGAGATGTCGATCGCCGTGCCGCCGTCGTCGAACCCGATCCGGCCGTTCGCCGTCAGGCCGCCATCGACGAACACGAAGTAGTCGGCGCCGGCCTCGGCCGTGGTGCCGCCGTAGCCGACGACCGCCCGGAACCGCGGATTCACCAGCGGCAGGCTGGCGGCGATCTCCGCGAGGTCGAACGTGATCCCGGCGTTGGCGTGCAGACCCAGGATCGTGTGGTCTCCCTTCGCGTAGTCGACGTCGCCGAGTTTCGTCGAGTGCTGCGCCGCGACCGGACCGTTTCGAATCACGTCCCACCCGGCCTTGCTCGTCTCGGGAATACCCTGCACCACCAGGCCTGTGGTGGTCACGGGCACGTCGCCGGGACCGTTCGGGATGAAGACGGCGTTGACGAACTTCGTCGGTCCGGGCCTCGGCCGGTTGAGGGTGATGTTGGAGAGATAACCCTTTGGTGTCTCGTCCGCTGCCTTTCCGTTCCGGGCATCGATCCCATGGCGGCGTTTCCCGCCGCCGAGCCCGTCGCCGCCACCGACGATGTCGGCGAGGTCGACGGGCTTGCCGCCAAGCTCATGCACCCGCCGGCGGGCCGCGGCCACTGCGGCCGTCAGTTCGCCGTGCCGCCGAGCATAGAGTGACTGGGCCTTCAGGTTCGTGGGCGCATCCGCCCGCCTCACGCCGGCAAACACGGCCACGAGCGAGTAGTAGTCGCGTTGCGGCACCGGATCGAGTTTGTGATCATGGCACCGGGCGCAGTTGATCGTCACGCCGCAGGCCGCGGTCATGACCTGCGTCACCATGTCGTCGAGGTCGTCGGACCGGGCCTGCCGTCGTAGCACGTCGCTCTTGGTCTCGACCTGGCCCACGAAGTCCCAGGGGCCAGCCGCGAGGAAGCCGGTCGCGACCACATGCTCGGGGTCGTCGGGTGCGATCGCGTCGCCAGCGATTTGCCGCCGCAGAAATTCGTCGTAGGGCATGTCCGCGTTGATCGCCTTGATCACCCAGTCGCGATACCGCCAGGCGTTGGGCCGCAGCTGGTCACGCTCGAAGCCGTGCGTGTCGGCGTAGTGGGCGATGTCGAGCCAGTGGCGTGCCCATCGCTCGCCGTAGTGCTCCGACGCCAGAAGCCTGTCGAGAAGTTTTTCGTAGGCGTTGGGGGAGTCGTCGGCGATGAACGCGGCCACGTCCTCGGGCGTGGGGGGCAGGCCGAGAAGGTCAAACGAGAGCCGGCGGATAAGCGTCCGACGGTCGGCCTCGGGCGCGGGAGCGAGGTTCTTCTCGGCGAGCTTTGCCTGCACGAACCGGTCGATCGCGGTCGGGGCCTGCCAGCCCTCGTGGGGCGACGGCACAGTGGGCCGGATGACCGGCTGCCAGGCCCAGTGGTCGAGCCTCGGATCACGATCGGTCGCGCGGGCGAGACGATCGGCCTCGGTCTCTGGCCACTCCGCGCCGCCGTCGATCCACCGCCTCAGGAGGTCGATCTCCTCGGCCGAGAGCCGCTCCCCATCGGGCGGCATCATCTTCTTGGCTTGCGTGCTCGTCACCCGACGGATGACTTCACTCTCGTCGCTCTTTCCGGGCAGGATGACGGGCCCGAAGTCGCCCCCCTTGAAAGCGCGGTGCCGCACGTCGAGGCGGAGGCTGCTCTCCTGGGTGTCGGGGCCGTGGCAGTCGCCGCACCGCTCGACGAGCAGCGGCCGAACCTGTTGCTCGAAGTCGACATCGGCGGCCGTTCCTGTGGCCGCCAGCAGCGTCGCCGCGAGCCCACAGAAAATCGGATGAAAGCGGCTGAATACCATCAGGCGATCACTCTGAAGATCGGTACGGCGGCACGAGCCGACCTGACACTTGTATTCTAGTTCAGGGAGCAGGGAGTGTCGCAAGCTATTCTTTACGTTTCACGGCCGCCGGGTTTCGAAACGGCTCGGGCATGGGTCTGGAGGCCGTGGCTCCCGCCGTCGTTCGAATCTAGATTCACTTGGTTCCGCCTGCGTCTGAGCGTAGATCCAGCGTGATCGGTTTCATCCAGCGCGACACCTCGACCTCGAGGCCGCTGGTCGCGGGATCGGCGTAGCGGGCCGACCCAGTTGGCCGCCTTGTGTCGGGGGAGCACGTAGCGGACGCAGGCGATGCGGCCGTCTTCGCCGCGCATCACGGAGAGCCGTTCCAGCGCGAAGGGCGGCCGGGCACAGTATCGCAGCAGGTGCTCGAGAGGCTGACAATAGACACGCAGTTGGAGACGAAAGAGCGTGATCCGGACGCTTGCGGCCACTGAGAAACCACTGTTGGCAATCCTTCGCGTGGCTCCACGCGGGGTACGTTATCGGCCCATCACAACGTCGATACCGGAGAAGATGGCTTCCATCTGTCGCTTTGGGATTTTGCCGACTCGCTCAGTCAATTGCTGCTTATCGACAGTCACAAGTTGCGACACATTCGCGACGGAATCCCGATCTAATCCGGTGTGCTTTGCATGGAGAAGCACATTGCCTGGGGCGATCGACCACCGAAGATTGCTCGTCAGGGCTACGCACACAACCGTTGCAAGCTGGCTCCTGTTCAACGGGTCCGACTGCACCACGACCACCGGCCGACGATAACCCGGGGCTGAGCCTATGGGCTCAGCCAGGTCGGCCCACCAAACGTCGCACTGGGCGATTACCATTCGACCCGCCGAAGGGACTGCTGAGCAGCCGCCTGGAGAAAGACATCGCCCTGACCGCCCGCCTCTTGAACAGCCTGATCCATGAGCGATGTGACTCGGTCGTCATCATGCCGGGCGACGAACTCGGCGAGGGCCCGAGCGTAGAGTTGGCTGCGGGAAGTTCGGAGCCGAGACGCGAGGCGTTCGGCATCCTCAAAGACATCGTCGGGGATCGAAACAGCGGTTTTCATACCAAAAGTATAACCGCTTGGCAGCCGCTTGGCAACAGGAAACGCGACCGAGCACCGCCGCAGAAAACGGCTTCTGGGTCGATCGGGTCGTGTTGGTCCGCACCGACTCCAGTGATTGAAATAAAAGGTGCCAGGCACCAAATATGGGGGAAACTGGCGATGATGCCAAAAGACAGCCGGGGGGTTACGGAGCGAAGGTGACGTTCCCCCCAGATTCTCTCTCCGGAGGTGGTGCTGTTTAAGGGGGGCAGGTCACTTTCACAACCTGCGTAGTTCGCGTCAGACCGAGTTGGCGGAGATCTTCCCGTCACACGTCGTCTGTGCCTGGCTTGGCAACAGCGAGGACATTGCCAAGAAGCACTACTACCAGGTCACGGACGCCCACTTCGCTCAGGCCGCAGCTAGTGCAAACCCTTCCGCTCGCGAGTCGGTCACCAAGACGGCGGTCACCCCGGAACCGTTGGAAGCCGATGACGACTACGGCTCCGAGCGGGCTCCAGGAGGCGACGCAAAAACCGACGCACTCGCGACGCAAAATCCGACGCAGCAGGCTGCGGCACCAAGCAGCACGGAAACGCACGACTGGTCGCAACTCGTTACCGCAGAGGCCGTTATGCGGCTCCATGCGGCTCCATGCGGAACTGTGCGGCAACGTGCGGAACACTCAAACGGATGGGGTGGGATTCTTCCGGCGAGGATTCACCATCCGCCTGGATTCATGGGGTGTGCGCTGCAACCCCACTGCCGGCATGGATTTACGTGTGTCTGGACGCGTGTGTCGAGAACCGGTCAGAGACGGTTTTCGGCGGACATTCTCAGCACACTTCTAGCACACGCGATTTTTCGCGGCGCTGGAAACGGTCGGATGATCCGGACCATCCGCCACACGCTCCCCTGCCCTGCAATCGCCGGTGCGGCGGGAGGTGCCGCATGAACCTTCGCGAAACATTGGTCATGCCGGCCGATCGTCCGCTCGATGTTCTGATCCACACACGCTACTCGACCGACGAGCAGAGTCAATCGAGCATCGATGGACAGATCAACTCCTGCCAGCGGTTCCTGACAGCCAACCTTCCTAGGGACCACAGGCCCGATCAGGTTAACGTGGAGATCATCCGCGAACCGGAGATCAGCGGAGAGATCGCCGACCGGCCTGGAATCAACCAGGTCTGGGCTGGCATCAAGACCCATCGCTGGGACGTCATCCTGGCGGAGGAGTCGAGCCGGCTCTACCGGCATATGACGTTTGCCTCGCAGTTTTTCGACACGGCGGTCGATGCTGGAATCCGCGTGATCTGCCCCACGGATTTCATCGACACCGCCGACGAGGACTGGCCCGAACGCCTGCACGCGGCGCTCGGGCATCACGGCCGGGCCAACCACTTCACCCGGCGGCGGATCAAGCGAGCCCAAGAAAACCGCTGGGTGTCCGGGGCGGCGATGGGCCCACTCGCTATCGGCTACAGGCGGCGGCCATCGATTCCAGCCACGGCCACGGACCCGGCGAGGGGGCCGTTCTTCGACTCTATCGACGAGGAGCGAAAGTCGGTCATCGTGGAAATCTTCGAGCGGACTGCCAACGACGAGCCACCCTGGGCGGTCGCTGACTGGCTCACCTCGATCAACTTCCCGAAGGCGAAGAACAGCCAGAAGCCGGAATGGTCGGCGGGCAACGTGACCTCGCTCCTGCGGCGGCCGATCTACCGGGGCGAGGAGGTGTTTCGCACCAAGTTCTCCAAGCGGGAGCTCCGCACGGGCCGCTCGAAGCTCGTTTGGAACACCGCAGACGGTGTGCTCACCAGGAAGAGCGAGCACCTGCGGATGGTGTGCGACTGGCTGTGGTATCGCGCGAATGCCGTCATTGATCGTCGCTGCACCCGGCTGCATCCCCAACGCGGGCCGGAGCACCCTCTGGCTAGAAAACCCCAGAGACGCCCGGAAACTCCTCTCCACGCTGTTTGTCTGCGGCAT
>CAMCQY010000129.1 GCA_945877135.1 Candidatus Kuenenia stuttgartensis | reverse complement strand
CCCGCAGTGAAGTCGAGGTCGGCCAGCGGAATCCAGAACACGGTGGGGCTGGTCGCCGAGTCGAAATACATGGTCTTCGTCTTGTGATTGTAGACCGTTCTCCAAATCGTGCTGCCGACGTTGGGGGCGGCTGTCTTCAGTCCCAGCGGCACCGATGCATTCCGAATCACGCTGAAGAGCTGCGCGACGGCGAGATGGGTGTCGTCGGTCTGTGGGAGCGTGCTGAGATAGAACGACGTGCGGACAAACCGGTCGGAGGCCCGGTTCGTGCCGGGAAGCATCGTCAGGCCGCCGATCCCCTTCCAGTAGGCGTCGAGGGCCAACTGCTGGTCGAACGTTGGCGAGTTGGTCATCACCTGATACTTCCGGTCGTGGTGGATGACGAGCTTTCCCTTCACATACTCGAAAATAGCCGAGTCACCGGAGGGATCGGAGATCGCCAGATGCCCGACGCCGGGAACGCCGTTTGGCAGCATGGGGGCGATGATCGTGAATGGCTCCTTCTCCAAGGCGTCGACGGCCTCCTGCACGGTCGCGTAGCTGTCGAGCACGTATTGCGTCCAGGTGGCGATCGACATCGTCGGCTTGCCGGCGACGGGCCGGCCGTAGTCGCTCTCGACGAGATAGAGCGTGTTGGCGACGAGCCCTTTCTCGTTGATGCCGTCCACCGTGGCCACCTTGTAGAAGGAGCAGATCAGGGAGCCATACTTGCTCGTCCAAGAAAGCGTATTCGGACCGGTGGCCCCGTTGCGGCTCATGCCGCGGGGAAAACAGTAGACCTCGGTGCTCGGGTCTTCGACCCAGTCCATCGAGCGGGCGACAAGCACGGTGTCGCTCGGGCCGAGGTAGACGCACCGCGTGCAGCTGCTGCCGGTCTGCGGCTGCAGTGCCAGGCATGAGGCGAGCAGGGCCACGGTGAGCACGTTGCGCAGATGCATGGGAAAACCTCGTGTGCGGTGGTGTGAGAAACTCTGTTTCAGCGATTCGGAATATAGCCATTCGCGTGGCGTGCTGCCTGTCCGCATGCGGCTCTTGCCGGCGAGTGTATCGCCTTCCAGGGTGAGAATGAGTAGCCTGATCGACCATTCAGGACGCCCTGTTTCCGGAGACGATTCGATGCCGCACGATCTGACAGACTCGGGCCACCGCGGACTTCACGAGGACACCGCCGCGATCGTCGTCGGGGGCCTGCTCGTCGCCCTGGCCCTAGCGTTGGGCTGGAGCGCCCGCCCGGCCGAGAATGCCGGTAGCCGCAAGGCCTTTCCCAAGGGGTGGCCGAATCCCCTCGCGGCGACCATCGACAAGCCGCAGACGTGGGACGACTCCCCGGCGCAGTCGCTGTCCGACAAGAAAGGGAAGCCGGTGACGGTGCCGATCCTGTTCGGCATGGCGTGGGTCGTTGGCGTGCTCGTCGGCGGCACGGCACTTCGCGGCCGGAGCGTGGCTGCTGTACTCCCCGGCGCGGCGACGCTCGCGGTCCTCGGCGGCCTCGCCTATCTGCTCGCCGCGCAGAAACTGGTCAATCATTACAACCTCGAATATCCCCTCTGGGCCCTCCTGGTCGGCCTCGTCATCGGCAACACCGTCGGCGTGCCTCGCTGGCTCCAGCCGGCGCTGCAGGGGGAATTCCTCATCAAGGCAGGGCTCGTGGTGTTTGGCGCAGAGGTGCTCTTCAGTAGGCTTCTCGAACTGGGGCTGCCGGGGCTGCTGACGAGCTGGGTGGTGACGCCGATCGTGCTCGTGGTGACCTACTGGTTCGGCGTCCATTGGATGAGGATCCCCTCGAAGTCACTCTGCATGGTGATCTCTGCCGACATGTCGGTATGCGGCGTCTCGGCGGCAATCGCCACCGGCGCCGCCTGCAAGGCCAAGAAGGAGGAACTGTCGCTGGCGATCGCACTGTCGCTGTTGTTCACCGTGGCGATGATGGTGGCGATGCCGCCGTTCATACGATGGGCGGGGATCGACCCGATCGTCGGCGGCGCCTGGCTTGGCGGCACGATCGACGCCACCGGCGCGGTGGTGGCCGCTGGCGAGATGCTCGGCAAGGAGATCGACGACAAGCGGCCAGCCGAGGTGGCAGCGACAGTGAAGATGATCCAAAACTCGATGATCGGGATCATTGCCTTCGCCGTCGCCGTCTACTGGGCGGGGTGGGTGGAGCGCGGATCGTCGGGCCCGCGGGTATCGCTCGCCGCCGAGGCCTGGCACCGGTTCCCCAAGTTCATCCTTGGGTTCGTCGCGGCCTCGATCGTCTGCTCGGTTCTCTTCAGCCGCTCGCCGGAGAACGCGCTCTGGGTCGATGGTGCCACGCTTGGGTTTACGTCGCGGCTGCGGGGCTGGCTGTTCTGCGTCGGCTTCGTCTGCATGGGGATGCAGACGGTGTTCCGCGAGCTTGCCCCCTATCTCGCCAGTGGCCGGCCGCTCGTGCTCTACGTGCTCGGCCAGTGTCTGAACCTCGCGCTCTCGCTGGCGATGGCGAGCCTTACCTTCGGCTGGCTGTTCAGGAAGGTGGTGGAGCCATGATCACGCCCCGCCTCGTCGGGCTTCTGCGGCTGGCCGGATGCGCCGGCATCGTCGCCCTGACGTGGCTTGTTGTTCTTCCACGGGTTGGCCACCTGCCGCCGATTGCGCGGCACGTCCGCGCGATGGAGAAAGCGGAGGTAAATCCGGCGGCGATGGTCTACACCGAACTTGAGCGGCTGCCGCTCCGCCCCGACTGGGCGCACGAGCAGATCATGCTCTGGCCTTGAGCCGCTTTCCGTTCGTGAGACGGCAGAGGCTCGAGTCTACGGGGCCTTTGGTGACGGATAGGCGTCGAAGACGTCGCCATGCCCGCGAATCCGCGGGTCGGCCTGCCGCTGCAGTTCGGCGAAGAGCGTGTCCCGGAGCGCGGCCGTCTTCTCGGGTCGCTCCGTTGCGAGGTTCCGCACGCAGTCGGGGTCGGTTGCGAGGTCGTAGAGTTCGTCGGCCGGCCGCCTGCCGAAGCAGAGCTGCCAGTGCTGGTCATCAGGCCCCGCTGCCTCGATGAGCGACTTGGTCGGGCCGTTGTCGGTGTCGAGCAGGCCCAACTCCACGTTGCCGCACGGCCAGCGGTCCGGGGCGAAGTTGTGGACGTAGAAGAGTGAACCCTGCCGGATAGCCCGTGCCGGGTAGCCGAGCCCCGATTCGGTCCCCGGCCGGCAGCGAACATCGTTTCGCTCGCGGCCCACGATCACGAACGGCCGCTCACGCTGCGGGCTGCCCCGGAGCAGGTCCGCGACGCTCACGCCCGTGATCGCCGCCATGCCGGCTTTCTCGCCGTCCACGCCGAAGAGCGCCAGGAACGTGGGCGCCAGATCGATCAGGCTGACGAGCTGCTCTGCCCGGCGGCCCGGATGCACGATCCCGGCCGGCCAGTTGGCGACCAGCGGCACGCGGTGGGCCATGTCATATGTGTGCCCCTTCACCCGCGGGAATGGCATACCGTGGTCGGAGGTCACGATCACGAGCGTGTTGTCGGCGCGGCCGCTTTCGCGGAGCGTCGTGATCAGCGCGCCTACCTCGCGGTCGTAGGCCTCGATTTCGGTCGCGTAGTCGAGCATATCGTGGCGGACGACGTCGTTGTCGGGCCAGTAGGCCGGCACGCGGTCGATGTCGGCCGGCTGCTTGCCGGCGGCACGCCCGGCGTTGGGATCATATTTGCGATGGGGGTTCGCGCTGCCAAACCAGTAGAAGAACGGTCTGTCTGCCGGGGCCGACTCCAAAAACTTCTTGAAATTGGAGTTCCGCAGGCCCCACGTGCGCTGCGCCCCGTCGACGGTCTTCGCGACGCCCGGCCCCCAGACCTTCCCCTTCGCGCCGCAACTGATTCCGTTGGCCGCGAGCACCTCGGTGAATGCCATGAATTGTGGTGGGAACGTGGGCCAGTGGTTGGCCGCCTCTTCGAGCTGCCACGGGTTGCGACCGGTGAGCAGGCCGGCACGGCAGGGCGAGCATTTCGACGTTGGCGCGTAGGCGTTGTCGAAGACGATGCCGCTGGCGGCGAGGGCGTCGATGTTGGGAGTCTTAGCCCATGAGCAGCCGTAGGCGCCGAAATGACAGGAAGCATCGTCGGCGATGATGAACAGCACGTTTGGCGGGACCGTCGGCGCTGCCGGCTCCGCGGCCGCAGCGACTATGAACGAGATGCACAGGCACGAGGCCAGTGAAAGGCGGGACAGGGCGGTGCGAAGCATATGAGGGCCGCTCGATGGGGTGGGGCGAAGCTCACGAACCAGCGGCAGTCTATCAGGCTGAGGCATGCCACGCCCGTCGGGTGACGGGGTGAAGGCCGTGGCCCCGCAAACGTGCGGAGCGTGCTGCTTGAACGCGCTGCTCCTCGAGAAACATGAAAGCGAATCGGCAGAAGGCATCGACGCTGCTTGCTGGCACAACTCGCCTCACCGCGACTTGTCTCGTACTCCCGCGGGGCTCGACGCGATGCCCAAGGCAAGAGCGAGGCTCCTGGGATGATCGTCGGCCGGAAATTCGGCGAGCTCCATGAGGTCTGATGTCAGCAGGGCCTCGCCGATGGCGATCGACTCGTCGACAGTCAGCCTACGCAGAGCCTCAAACCGCGCCTGCTCCACTGTCGCTGGTAATCCCTAGGATTGCGAATCACCCCGGATTCTACCCAACGTGGCCGTGCAATGTGGGGCGGACGTAATATGCGGTCAAAAAATCGGAATTACACTGTTTGAAGTGATTCTTTTGGCCGCCTCCCCGCTCCCGATCCCCATGAACACCACCCAACGCCTCCTGCTCACGTCGCTCGGCCCTGTCATCGGCCTGATGGTGTTGTCGTGGCTGACATTCCTGAACCAGCAGGATTTGAACCGCAGCCATGCCACCAGGCATGAGTCGCTCCAACTGGCGAACGAACTGCGGGACAGTTCCGACGAACTCACGCGGCTGGCCCGCACCTATGTCGTGACGGGAAATGCCGACTATGAAAAGCAGTATTGGCACGTGCTCGACGTCCGCAACGGCAAGCAGCCCAGGCCCGACGGCCGCACCGTGCCCCTCCGCACGCTGATGCAGCAGCAGGGCTTCACGGCCGAGGAGTTCGCCAAGCTCCAGGAGGCCGAGGACAATTCCAACGCGCTGGTAACCACCGAGACGATCGCCATGCACGCGATCAAGGGAGAGTTTGACGACGGGCGTGGCGGCTACACGAAAAAAGGGACGCCCGATCCCGAGATGGCCCAACGCATCATGCACGACGACACGTATCACTCCGACAAGGCCATCATCATGGGGCCGATCGGCGAGTTCGTGACGCTGCTGGATGATCGAACGGAGGAAGCGACGTTGCGGTTTCGCAGGTGGGGCGACCTGCTGCAACTGGCGGGCCTCATCCTCACGGCGGTCGCGCTCGTGACCGCCTGGCTGGGAATTCGCCGCCATGCCGCCGCCCTTCGGCAGGCCATCGGCATACTCTCCGACAGCTCGGAATACGTGGCCCGCGGTGCGACTGAGGTCGCGTCGTCGAGCCGGCATCTGGCCCAGGGCGCCACCGAGCAGGTCGCCGCACTCGAGGATATCGCCACCTCGGCACGGGAGATGGCCGCAGGCGCAACCGACAACGCCAGGCGGACCCAGTCAGCCAGCGAACTGGTGGCCCGGGAGCAGCAGGAGTTTGCGGGCGCCACGGTCCTGCTCGGCGAGATGGTGACGGCGATCGAGGAGATCGCCGAGGCGGGCGGGCGGATCTCTAAAATCAACAAACTGGTGGACGAGATCGCCTTTCAGACCAACATTCTCGCGCTCAATGCCGCCGTGGAGGCTGCCCGCGCGGGCGAGGCCGGCCAAGGATTCGCCGTGGTGGCCGACGAGGTGCGGCGGCTGGCGCAGCGGTGCGCTGCTGCGGCGGGTGAATCCACCACCCTGATCGAGGAGTCGATCGGCCGTACCCAAGCAGGTCATGAGAAGATGGCGAGGCTGTCGGAGGCAATCTGCACGCTGGCCGCGCTGGCCAAAGAGGTTCGCACGCTCATGGACAGCGTTCGCGACGGCAGCCGCGCCCAGCACGATGCGGTGGCCCGGATCGGGGCGGCGATCGGGCAGATCGAACAGGTCACCCACCGGGCGGCGGCGGGCGCCGAGCAGGGCTCAGTGGCGGCCGAGGAGATGACCGCCCAGGCCGTTGCGCTTCAGGATGTCGTGGCTGATCTCGAGACGATGGTGGGGAGCGCACAGAAGCCCGGTGAACGACCACTGCTCCGGCAGTAACACGGCTGCGGGCTGCGCCGGTCGTGCGGGCTCTATCGGCTCGGGAAAATAGGGCCGACCCTGCGGATTGGCGAACGGGCGTCGAAAAAAGGGGTTAGGATTAATCGACTTGGCCACCCCCGCTCCACGCTCCGTCTGGCAGCGACCCATGACGACCGACCGATCTGCCACTGCCGAGCAGTCGCTGAAATTGCTGCGGCTGATCAGCCTGGAATTGGCCTTCGTCGATCCGCACGCTCAGAAGCCTGCGGAGGAGCTGCGGCGGCTCATTGCCGAACTCGAAGAGGCCGTGGCCGTTCACGCGCCGCAGGCGATTTGCGATCTTGCGGCCGCGGCCCGCAGCCGGGTGGAAGTGGGCCCGGGCGTGGCGGCAACGCTCGACTCCAACGCGATTGACCGTCTGCACGACTGGCAGCCTCGCATGGAGGAGGCGGTGCTCGCCTGGAGTCGTGAGCCGGAAGCGCGCGGCCAACTGGGCCAGGCCAGTCCAACAGTGCAGCCCGTCAGCAGCCAGCCCGTCAGCAGGCAGTCCGAAGTGACAGCGGTACGACCAGCATCCCCTGCCCTGAAGACCCACGCAGCGGCTGCGACGGAACTCTTCTCCGTTCTCCCGGATGACGCCGATGGCGAACTCATGCGGCTCTTCTGCTCCGAGTCGCAGGATCTGTTGCAGGACATCGAGCAGGGAGTGCTCGTGCTCGAGGAGCGGCCGGAGGACAAAGATACGCTGGCGACCGTGTTTCGTGCTTTTCACACGTTCAAGGGCAATGCTAGCGTGATGAAACTGGCCGTCATCCAGCGGCTCGCCCACGAACTGGAATCGCTGCTCGACGCCGCTCGGCGCGGCGCGTACCGACTCGACCGCCGGGCGATCGATGCGATCCTTGCCGGCGCCGACACCTTCAAGCGATTCATCGACGAGATGGCCGTGCAGATCGAGGGCACGCGTGTTGGCCAGCAGATCAGCCTGCCTGTGGCGGCGGTGATCGAGGACGTGCGTGGCATGCTGTCGGCACCGCAGCAGCCGGCCGCCGCCCCACCTGTCCCACCTGCCGCGCCGGCCGCAGCACCAGCCATCGCCGTTCCGTCGGCTCCTCAAGTCGCAGCCGAGCCGGCCGCGATCACGCCGCGGCCGACTCCTGCCGTTGTGGCCGAGCCCGCCCCGCTCCCGCTGCCGGCTGCAGCGAGTGCCGGTGCTGGCTCCGCCGGCCTGATCAGGGTCGATACAGCCAAGCTCGACGGGCTCATCGATCTTGTCGGCGAACTCGTCATTGCCCAGTCGATGGTCACCCAGAATTCCGACCTGCAGGCGGTGGCCAGCGAGCAGTTGGCCCGCAGCCTCGGGCAGCTTCGCGGCATCTCGACGGAGTTGCAGCGGACCGCCCTGTCGCTGCGGATGGTGCCGGTCCGTGGCACGTTCCAGAAGATGGCGCGGCTCGTCCGCGACCTCTCAGGCCAGGTCGGCAAGGAGATCCGGCTCGTGCTCGAGGGGGAGGAAGCTGAAGTCGACCGCACGCTTGTCGAGGAACTCGGCGATCCGCTCGTCCACATGATCCGCAACGCGGCCGACCACGGGATCGAGTCGCCGACCGACCGGGTCGCCGCGGGGAAAGACCCGTCCGGCACGATCACCCTCCGCGCCTTCCACAAGGGGGGCATGGTGTTCCTCCAGATTCAGGACGACGGCCGGGGCCTGAGTGTCTCGCGAATCCGCGGCAAGGCAATCGAGCGGGGCCTGATCTCCGCGCAGGAGTCGCTCACCGATCGCGAGGTGCTCGACCTGATCTTCGCCCCCGGCTTCTCGCTGGCCTCCACGGTCACCGACCTGTCGGGCCGCGGGGTGGGCATGGACGTCGTCCGTCGCAATATCGAGCGGCTCCGTGGCACGATCGAGATCGATTCGGTCGAGGGACGGGGCACGACGTTCACCATCGGCCTGCCGCTCACGCTGGCGATCATCGAGGGATTGCTCGTGCAGGTGGGCGACCAGCGGTTTGTCGTGCCCACGCTGTCGGTGCGGGAGTCGTTCCGCCCCCTGCCGTCGATGCTGTCAGTGGTGCAGGGCCGCGGCGAGATGGTGAGCGTCCGCGGCACGCTCGTGCCGCTCCTGCGGCTCGCCAATCATCTCCATATTCCAAACGCCGTCACCGATCCCACGCAGGGCATCGTAATGGTGCTCGAGGCCGGCCAGGACTGTCGCTGCGTGCTCGTCGACGCGCTCGTCGGCAAGCAGGAGGTGGTCATCAAGAGCCTCGGAGAAACCTTTCAAGATCAGCAGGAGTTCGCCGGCGCGGCGATCCTCGGCGATGGCCGCGTGGGACTGATCCTCGACACCACCTCCCTCGTTCGATTGAAACTCAAGCAGGCAGAGGCGGCGTAGCCCGCGACGCACGACAGCCATGACACAACTCTCTCATTCAGCGAACGCTTCCCCGCATCAGTCTGAGCTTGCGGCCCGTCCCGGCAAGTATCTGACGATCACACTCGGCCGCGAGTCGTACGGCATCCCCGTGCTCAAGGTGCGGGAGATCATCCGGATCTGCCCGATCACCCGGGTGGCCAACATGCCGCCGCAGGTGCGGGGCGTGATCAATCTGCGTGGCAAGGTGATTCCTGTCGTCGATCTGCGGACGCGGTTCGGCCTGCCGGCAGGCGCGGATCACGATCGCACCTGCATCGTCGTCACGCAGGTGGCCGCCACGGTGGGCAACGGCACCCGACTCTACGGTGTGATCGTCGACGGCGTGGAGGAAGTGGCCCACTTCACGGCCGATGATCTCCAGCCAACCCCTGACTTCGGCGGAGCGATCGACACGCGATTCATCACCGGGATGGCCAAGGCGGGCGACAGCGTCAAGTCGCTCATCGATCTCGACGCCATTGCGGCAGCCGAGGGGGCAGCCCTCGACACGCCGACGCCTCTCCCACCGGCTGCCGCTCCGTAGACCATTTCCCCGATTCCTTGTCTCTTCCGCCCCCTGATCAACAGCCCGTTTCCCCCGTCTCAAGAAATATCATGAGCACTTGGACCATTCCTCGCCGCATCGTCGCCGGATTCATCACGCTCTTCCTGATCGCTGCGTTGCTCGGCGCTTTGAGCCTCTGGCGGGTGGTCGACATCAACAAGAATGTGGTCGTGATAGCAACGAATTCTGTCCCCTCGGTCGTCAGTCTCAATCGCATCATCCAGAACAATACCGCCGGACGCCGCATCGTCCGCCAGTGTGTCGTCGATGCGGCTGAAGGCGAGAAGTTCACGGCCGCCGCAGAGGCGGCCTTCGCTGCCGTCACGAAGGAGGGGGACAAACTCCGCGACGAGTATATGGCTCTCATTCTGAACGCCCAGGACCGCCAGATATTCAACGCTGCTTCCTCTGCCCGTGACAAGCTGAATGCTGCGGCCCTAGACGTTTTTTCGCGGGTTTCGGCCGGCGACCTCGAAGCAGCGAGGACTGCCCTTCGTGGTCGCATGGATGCCGCGGACCAGGAGTGCACGGATCGTTTCAACGAGTGCATTGAATACAACGCGAAGTTCGCCCAGCAGGAGGCCGAGGTAGCCAAGCGGAAGGTGGGAGTGAGTTTCATTCTCATCGGTGCGGCCCTGTCGCTGGCTCTGTTGCTGGCCAGCCTGTTGGGATGGAGCGTCATCCAGTCGACCATCCGGGCGCTGCGTTCCGTGTCGGATTCTCTGGAGAGCAGCGCCGCGCAGACTGCGACCGCCTCCGGCCAGCTCTCGAGCGTGAGTCAGGCGCTGGCCGCCGGCTGCAGCGAGCAGGGCTCGTCGGTGGTGCAGACGAGCGCTGCGCTCGAAGAGATGTCGACGATGATCCGCAGCACCGCCGACAACGCGTCGCGGGCGAAGGATCTGGCCAATCAGGCCCGCACCGCA
>CAMCQY010000128.1 GCA_945877135.1 Candidatus Kuenenia stuttgartensis | reverse complement strand
CGACTCGGTCGGCCGGAGTTCCCATGCAAGCCCGAAGCGCCAGCGAGGGAATCCGCGCCCGATTCCCGGGGCACGAACCGCACGTTCCCTTGCTTGCGCTGCGGGCTTGGATAAATCATCACGAACCTTCAACACGAAAGGGTCTTGATTCATCCTCCCGCTTGTGGTGATTCGGGTTTGGGCGGCGGCACGATCACGCGAATACCAAGCTCCACAAGCTGCTTCGTATCCACCCCGCCCGGTGCGCCCGTCATCAGGTCGCTCGCCTTCTGCGTCTTCGGAAAGGCGATTACATCGCGGATCGAGTCGAGCTTCGCAAACAGCATCACCCAGCGGTCGATGCCGAGCGCAATGCCGCCATGCGGCGGGGCCCCGCTCCGCAACGCGTCGAGCAGAAATCCAAACCGCTCGCGGGCCAGCTCCGGCGAGATGCCGAGAAGATTGAAGACCTTCTCCTGC
This sequence comes from Candidatus Kuenenia stuttgartensis, assembly GCA_945877135.1. GTDB lineage: Bacteria > Planctomycetota > Planctomycetia > Pirellulales > UBA1268 > CAMCQY01. Next base: position 9,720 of record CAMCQY010000128.1, on the reverse strand, counting down.
GTCGCGCCGTCGTGAATACGGATCGTGCCGCCCCCCGCCTCGGAGCCGTTGATCACGAGATCGTAGGCCACCGCCCGACAGGCCGCCGGATCGCTCTCGAGCAGTTCGAGATCGGCAGGCCGGGGCGCGGTAAACGGATGATGCATCGATGCCCAGCCACCGCTCTCCGTGTCGCGGGCGAACATCGGGAAGTCGACCACCCACGAGAAGTGCATCGTGTCGGCGTCATACAGCTTGAGCTCCGCACCCAGCCGCTTCCGCAGCATGTGCAACGCCTTGCAGGTGACGTCGAACGAGTCGGCCACGATCAGCACGAGATCGCCCGGCTCCACCGCCAGCTTCTCGCGCAGCTTGTCGCCCACCGGCCCGACCAGGTTCTTCGCTACCGGGCCGGCCCACCCGCCCTCAGCCTCCACCTTCAGCCAGACGAGCCCCTTGGCCCCGCCCTCCACGGCCACGGCCGTGAGGGTGTCGAGATCCTTGCGGGAGAATCGCTCCGCCACGCCCGGCACCCGGATGCCACGCACGCGGCCGCCAGCCTCCACCGCCGCCCGGAAGACGCGGAAGTCGCTTTCTCCCGCGATGCTCGTCAGGTCGACGATCTCCAGACCGTAGCGAAGATCGGGCGCGTCGTGCCCAAACCGCTCCATTGCCTCGTCCCAAGAGAGCCGCGGCAGCGGCAGCGTCACGTCGAGGCCGAGGATCTCGCGGGCCGTCCGCTGCACGAGCCCTTCGATCACGCCCATCACGTCGTCCGCCTCGACGAACGACATCTCCACGTCGAGCTGCGTGAACTCCGGCTGCCGGTCAGCCCGCAGATCCTCGTCGCGAAAACACCGCGCCACCTGCACGTAGCGATCAAAGCCCGCCATCATCAGCAGCTGCTTGTAGAGCTGCGGCGACTGCGGCAGCGCGAAGAATGAACCGTGGTCGAGCCGACTGGGCACGAGGTAATCCCGCGCCCCCTCCGGCGTGCTCCGCCCGAGCATCGGCGTCTCCACGTCGATGAAACCAAGACTGTCGAAGTGATCCCGCATGATCTTCACCATCCGGCTCCGCAGGAAGAGGTTTTCTTGCATGGCGGTTCGCCGCAGGTCGAGCCAGCGGTTCGTGAGCCGCACCTCCTCGCCCGGCAGGTCGGTCGCCCCCGGCTGAAAGACCGGCGTCTCGGCCTCGTTGAGCACGGAGAGTTCGTGACAGGCCACTTCGATCCCGCCCGTGGCGAGCTTCGGATTCGTGGTGCCCTCGGGCCGCATGCCAACCGAGCCCTGCACGCGGATCACCCACTCCGGCCGCACCGCGCGGGCCGCGGCGAGCACGCCAGCCGGGCTGTCGGGGCCAGCCACCACCTGCGTGCGTCCCCAGCGGTCGCGAAGGTCGATGAAGATCACTCCCTTGTGGTCGCGAACACGATCAACCCAGCCGCAGAGCGAGACGGTCTCGCCGAGGTTGTCCGGTCGCAGTTGGCCGCAGGTGTGACTTCTCAGCACGGGTCGATCCTCTTTCTGATGGAACGTGAGCGGGAGCGGGCGATCAGTGTCGCACAGCCGCGGTCATTGGACCAGCGATATCACGAGCATGGCCACGGCCAGCAGAATCGAAAGGACCAGCGCCCCGATGGCGATCGGCGCCACGAGCGACAGCGCTGATGCCCCGAGCGACTCGGCCGCGAACATGACCGTGAGCGAGAGCACCACAAAGAGCAGGGCCAGGGCGAGTGCCGACCAGGCAAGAACTTTTTGCAGCATCGCTGGATTACCTCACCGCGCCCGTGGGTGCCGCGGTCCGGACCGTGCGGCCCGACACCGGCGCCGCCGCACCACCGTGCCGGTCGTTCGCGAATTCCAGATGCAGCTGCTGGCTGCCATCCGGCGTGGTGCCTAGCTCGCGAAACAGCTGGCTCGGCTGGATGTCGCGGTTGTGCTGGTATTTTTCGCTGGAGTATTCGGTGATGTCGCCGGCGATCTCATGGAAGAAGATCTGGCAGATCGGCACGCCCGGATAGATCTTCACCGGCTGCACGGCAAACATCTCCAGCGTCCAGTAGCCGCAGAAGCCGACGTCGCCGAAGCCGGCGGTCACGTGCACAAACAGGCCAAGCCGCCCGATCGAACTGCGGCCCTCGATCATCGGCACGTAGTTGTGGGTTTCGGTCCGTTCCACCGTGCGGCCCAGATAGAGCTGGTTGGGCGTGAGCACCAGGCCATCCTCCGGAATCCGGATCCGTTCCACGCGGTTGCTCTTCCGCATGTCGAGCACCACCTCTTCGTAGACGAGCAGTTCGTCGTGGAGGGAGAGGTTGTAGCTGTTGGGGTTGAGCCGGCCCTCGTCGAACGGCTCGATGATGATGTTGGTGCCGAGCTGCTGCCTGATCTCGTTGCCGGAAAGGATCATGGATGGTTCCCTGGGAAGGAGCGCACCGGACCGGGAGCAATCAGAAACGCGAAGCAGGCCACATACGCTATCGATGAGGAACGCGATTGTAAGCTTTGTTGGCCGGAGTGCCCATGACCCGACGTCTGAGATTTTTCTCGCCGCATGATCGGGCAGCCACAGCCGATTTTCAGCGTTTCTTCGTGGCGGGCTTGACGCCAACGCACGGGCAGAGGTCGGCCAGCGGACAGTTCTCGCACCGCGGCCGCCGGGCGGTGCAGACCGTGCGTCCGTGTTCGATCAGACGGTGGCTGAACGCGATCCAGTGCGATTTCGGGATCGCGGCGATCAGGTCGCGTTCGGCCTTCACGGCGTCGGCATGGCGGGTGAGCCCCAGCCGCCGCGAGATGCGGCCTACATGGGTATCGACGACCACCCCCGACGGCAGGCCGAAGCCGCTGCCGAGCACCACATTGGCGGTTTTACGGCCGACGCCCGGCAGTCGGACAAGCTCCTCGAGCGTGCGGGGCACCTCCCCGCCGTGCCGTGCCATGAGCGCCTCGCAACAGCCGCGGATGTTCTTCGCCTTGGCTCGAAAGAACCCCGTGGAACGGATCACGGCCTCCACCTCCGCCTGACTCGCTGCTGCCAAAGCGGCGGCCGTGGGCCAGCGGCCAAAGAGGTCGCCGGTTGTGGCGTTCACCCGCTTGTCGGTGCACTGGGCCGAGAGGATCGTGGCGATCAGCAGCTGAAAGGGGCTGTCAAAATCGAGCGAACAGTGCGCCCCCGGATAGCCCTTGGCGAGCCGCCGCGCCACGGCTGCCCCCTGCTTCGCGCCCCCCTGTCCCGACTGTTTTCCCAGTCGCTTGCTACTATTGTTTGCCTTCACATGCACCTCCCGCGAGCTCCCCATGGACGACCCCGCCTACGAGCCCCTCTATCTTCAAGGGATCGAGAAATTCAACGAGTGCGACTATTACGAGAGCCATGAGGTCTGGGAAGAACTCTGGACGGAATACCGGGGGGACTCCCGAAAGTTTTATCAGGGACTCATCCAGGCCGCCGTGGCCCTCTATCATTTTGGCAACGGCAACATCCGCGGGGCCCGTAAACTCCACAAAAGCGTGCACGGCTACCTCGAGCCCTACGGTCCACATCACCTGGGCCTCGACGTCATCGGCTTCCTTGCGGCCTTCGACACCTGCCTCGCCGACGTGGCCGCCAGCACCGAAGACTTCCCCTCGATCGAACTCAACCCCGACCTGCTGCCCGAAATTCACCTCGACCCACCACCTCCGGCCGAGTGATCCGCACCATGTCTGACGAACCACTCGCTTTCTCACCCGACCAATTTTCCGGACTGGCGCGGGTCTTTCCGTTGCCAAACCTCGTGATGTTTCCGCACGTCATGCAGGCGCTCCACATCTTCGAGCCCCGGTATCTGGCGATGTTTGAGGAGGCCATTGAAGACGATCGGCTGATCACGCTGGGGTTGTTGGCCCCAGGCTGGGAGCAGCACTACGACGACCGGCCCAAGCTGCACCCCACCGGCTGCCTCTGCCGGATCGCCACCCACCAGCGGACACCGCAGGGCACCTACAACGTGCTGCTTCTGGGCGTCCGTCGACTGCGGCTCATCCGCGAACTGCCCGCCACGAAGCCGTTCCGCGTGGTGGAGTCGGAGATCCTCGACGACCACGAGCCCGACGATGCCATGGGTTCGGCAGCCGCCGGCCTGCAGCAACAACTGCTCGCTGCGTTCAAGCGATCCATGCCAAAGATTCCGCAGGCCTACGAGCAACTCGACCAGTTGCTCGGCAGCCAGATCACGCTCGGCATGCTCAGCGACATCGTTTCCTACACGCTCGACCTCGACCTCGACACCAAGCTGCGACTGCTGGCGGAATGCGACGTCTTCCGCCGCGTCCGCCTCCTCATGGAGTCCATCGACGCCCGCGCCGCGGCAGGCGGTGGCCGGACATTTCCGCCCGACTTCAGCGTGAATTAGGCCACACCCCACGACTCAAAGCCCCGGGCGGAAGCCCGGGGACACCGGGTCGTTGGGCGAGCCCGGCTTCGCATGGCATGCGGGACGAAGTTCACACCTTGAGTCCCCCGGCTTCCGCCGGGGGGCTTCTTGGGGGTTCTACGGCGCTGCCGAACGAAGTTGCTTCTGATCTCTTTTCCGTCTGGTAAACTCTCGACATGAAGACTGGATCCCCCTCGTGCGATGCCGACGTCCCCGAGCGGGCCGACCACCCCGTCGATCATGCCCGCATCGAACGGGCCGTTCGCGAGATTCTGCTGGCAGTGGGCGAAAATCCCGATCGCGAGGGCCTGCTGGAGACGCCGGCTCGCGTGGCCCGCATGTATGCCGAGATGTTCAGCGGGCTGCACACCGACCCGAAGGTGCATCTCCGCAAGGCATTCACCGAAAAATACGACGAGATCGTGCTCGTCCGCGACATCGCCTTCAACAGCGTCTGCGAGCACCACCTCCTTCCCTTCATGGGCCACGCCCACATCGGCTACCTGCCGAACGGCCGCGTGCTGGGACTGAGCAAACTGGCCCGCGTGGTAGAGGCCCTGTCGCACCGCCCGCAGGTGCAGGAACGGATGACCGAACAGATCGCCGACCTGCTCGTGCACGACCTCGGGGCCAAGGGCGTGGCCGTGGTGGTCGAGGCTTCGCACACCTGCATGACGATCCGCGGCGTGCGGAAGCCCGGCAGTGTCTGCGTGACGTCGGCGATGAAGGGCCTCTTCCGGTCAAACATCTCCAGCCGCGCCGAGGTGATGTCGCTCATATACGGGGGCCGATCGCAATGACCGTCGCTGCGTCGGCCGCGGAGTCACGCGGATGAGGCTGCTCGTCGATTTTCTCTGCCGCTTCGGCTGGGGACTGTCGGTGGCGCTCGTGCTCACACCCTCGGCACTGGTGCCAGCCGGCTTCTTCCGCGTGAACATGCTCGTGGTGCTCGGGCTGGCGACCTTCGCAGCGTTGCTCTGCGGACAGGCGTTCCCGGGCCCGATGTGGCTGCTGCCGGCGGCTGCTGCCATCACCGCCTGGATGGCGAGCATCGCCTGGTTCGCCGAACGGACCCGTCCCGGCATCATGCTCTGCGTGATCACGGCAGTGCTCCTCGCAGCCGCGACGGCGAGCGTGCAGGTCGCGCCAGACGGGAGCGGCATGGCAGGCTCGACAGCCAACGTCGCCAGCGGCTGGACGAGCGTCGCCGGCGCACTGCTTTCCGGGCTCGTCACCGGACTGACCGTGCACGCCATGCTGCTTGGGCACTGGTATCTCAACGCCCCCGGCATGCGGGTTGACGTGCTGCGGCGGATGATCGACATCGCCCTTGTCGCCTGGGCGGTGCAACTGGTGGTGGCGACGGCCACGGCGCTGCAGGCAGGCACGCTGACTGCTGGCGTTGCCGGGAGCCCCACGACCATGGCCCTCATCTGGCTGCGATGGCTCGCCGGTCTTGCCGGACTGCCCATGCTGCTCTGGCTGAGCCGAAAAACCCTCGAAATTCCCAACACTCAGAGCGCCACGGGTATCCTGTATGTGGCCTGCCTCGCCGCCATCCTCGGCGAACTGACGGCCCAACTGCTCTCCGTGGCGGCATAATCCGGCCGCTCCTCGCGAAAGCCTTCGATGCGCATCATCTACGCTTGCCCCGCCTGCCACACGACCACGTCGATCGACGGCATTGAAAGCCGCGACTCGCTCGAATGCACCGCCTGCCACGCGGCGCTCCCCATGCCGCCCGATGCCTTTGCCGGCCGTGAGGAGGGCGACACGCGGCCGCCGCGACTGCAACGCTGCCTGGCCTGCCCGAGTCTGGAACTCTTCGTCCGCAAGAATTTTCCCCAGCGGCTGGGCGTGGCGATCGTGGTGGCGGGCCTCGCGGCCAGCTGCGTGGCCTGGGCCAACCGCGAACTGCTGATCACGTTTGGCATCCTCTTTGGCACAGCCCTGCTCGACGTGCTGCTCTTTTTCTTCATGCCCAACTGCCTCAGCTGCTATCGCTGCGGCGCCCGCTACACCGGCGACGGCGTCGCCAGCGATGCTGACGACCCCGCAGACGGCGGTCACCAGTTCGGGGCGTTCGACCTCGAAACGCACGAGAAGCACCGGCAGCTCGTCGCTCGTACCAAACAGCTCGGTTCCGATCCAACGCACCCGTGAGGTGAGCGATGGATCGCGAGCAGCAGCGTGGCAGGATCGAGGAAGACCTTCGCGGCATCGTCGCGGGAGAGGTGCTCTGTGACGCCGCCAGTCTCAGCCTCTATGCCACCGACGCGAGCCTGAGCGAGGTCTGGCCGCTGGCAGTCGTGCGGCCGCGGACGACTGACGACGTGGCGGCCACCGTGCGGTGGGCAGCCGAACACCAGATCACGGTGCACGCCCGCGGTGCCGGTTCGAGCGTGGCGGGCGGCTCGCTCGGCCCGGGCATCGTCATCGACTGCGGCCGCTTCCTGCGTCGAATCCTTCAGACCGATGGTGACGAGGTGCGGGTGCAGCCGGGCGTGGTCGCGGCGCAACTGGAGGAGCACCTCGGACGGCGGTCGCGTTCGCTCGGTGTCGATCCGACAAACAGCTGGGTGACCACGGTCGGCGGCATGATCGGGAGAAACTCATCCGGCAGCCGCTTCGCCCGATATGGTGCGATGAGCGGTCGGCTGGTTTCGGCGCGGGTGGTGCTTGCCGACGGCACGATCGTGGAACTGACCCCCACGGCTCCCGCTTCGCCCGGGCTGGCCGTCTCTCCCGATGCCGACGGCGCGGCCGAGAGGCTCAGCCAACTCGCCGCCGGCGTGGCCGACATCCTGAACGCATCGCGACCGCTGATTGCAGCGGCCCAGCCACCCGCCCGCGCCACGCACGGAGGCTACCAGCTTCAGGATCTCGTTCGCAGGCTCGACCGCGATGGGCTCGTCGATCTGCCACGGCTTCTCTGCGGTGCAGAGGGCACGCTGGGAATCGTCGCCGAGGCCACGCTCCTCACGGTGCCGACCGACGAGGCGACCGCCGTGGGGCTCTTCCTCTTCGACTCGCTCGACCGCGCGGCGGAAGCGGCGATCATGCTGCGATCGCTCTCCCCCAATGCCTGCGACCTCCTCGACAAGCGACACCTCACGCTGGCCCGCACCGCGAAGCCGGCATTCGATCAGCTCATCCCGCCGGTCGCCGACGCCGCGTTGCTCGTGGAGTTTTCGGATGCCGACGAAAAGACCGCCGCCGCGCGGTTCGACGAGGCCGCACGGCGAATGCTGGGCCCGCGACCGCTGTGCATCGACGTCCGCCGGGCCGAAGATGCCGCCGAGAAGGCGATGCTGTGGGAACTGTCCCGCAGCGTTGTGGCCACACTGCACGGAGTCCGTGGCACCGTGCGGCCGGTGCCATTCGTGGAAGACGTTGTCGTGCCACCCGAGGCGGTGCCCGATTTTCTGCGGCGGTTGCAGGCGGTGCTGAAGCAGTGCGACGTGACGGCCATGCTCTTCGCACACGCCGCCCACGGCCAGTTGCACGTGCGACCCTACGCCGATCCGCGTGATCCGTCCGAGCGGGCCCGGCTGGAGCGACTGGCGGACACCATCTACGCCGAGGTGGTGGCCGTCGGCGGCACGATCGGCGGTGAGCAGGGCCTGGGACTCTCGCGTGCCGCCTTCTTTGCGACACACTTCCCGGAGCTGGCGGGGGTGTTTGCGGCCGTGAAGCGGGTGTTCGATCCACTCGGCATCCTCAATCCTGACATGGTCGCCAATCCCCACACCGTCACCAATCCCGTCACCACATTTGGCACGCCTGCCGGCCCACACACGACGGCACACGCCTGGCGGCCGGCGCTCGAGTCGCAGCCCCCGCCGCCACCGCTGCCCGTGCTGACATGGACGCCGGAGCAACTGGCTGACGAGGTCGATGCCTGCAATGGCTGCGGCGCCTGTCGCAGTCAGTCACCCACGACGCGGATGTGCCCGATGTACCGGGAGAATCCGGCAGAGGAGGCATCGCCCCGCGCGAAGGCCAACGTCATGGCGGCCCTTCTCTCCGCGCGGCTCGCCCCGAAGGCGGTCGGAGACGATGCCGTTCGCGCCATCGCCGACACCTGTTTCAACTGCCACCAATGCCGCACCGACTGCTCCGCCGGTGTGGACATCCCGGCGCTCGTCACAGAGCTCAAGGCGGCGCATGTCGGCATCAACACCCTCGACCTGCATGCATGGCTGCTCTCGCGGGTCGATACGCTCAGCGCAGTGGGAGGAGCGTGCGGGCCGTTGGCCAACCGGGCGATCGCCAATCCGCAGGCCCGTTGGGTAATGGAGAAAATGCTGGGAGTGGCCCGCGGCCGGAAGCTGCCCCCCTTCACCGGCCAGCAGGTGATCCGCTGGGCAGCCCGCCGGGGCCTGACGCGGCCCTCGCGGCGGAGCGGCCCGCGGGTGCTCTACTTTCTCGACACGTTCGCCCGCCGCCATGATCCGCTGCTCGTGAAGGCCTTCGTGGCGGTGCTCGAACACAACGGCATCGGCGTCTTCATCGATCCCCGGCAGGTCTCTGCCGGAATGCCGCTGGTCTCCGCGGGCGATGTCGATGCGGCGCGGCGGCTGGCCCGCACGAACCTCCGCGTGTTGGCGGAAGCGGTGCGGCTGGGCTATCGGATCGTCTCGACCGAGCCGTCGGCCGTCACCTGCATCGTGCACGACTATCCATTGCTGCTGGAAGACGAAGAGATGGCCCGCGTCGTGGCGGCCACCACCGACGCGGCCACATTCCTCTGGGAACTCCATCGGGAGGGTCACCTGCGGCTCGACTTCCAACCGCTGGCCCCGGACGCTGCCCAGCAGCAGCCTGCCACCCGCATCCTCTACCACGCCCCCTGCCATGCGCGGATTGGCCGCGACAAGAGCCCGGCCGAACACCTCCTGCGGCTCGTGCCCGGCCTCGCGGTGGACACCGCCGATCGCGGCTGTTCGGGCATGGCCGGCACCTTCGGTCTCGCGCGGCAGAACTACCGCACGAGCCTGCGGGTGGGCCTGGGGCTCGTGTCCGCCATGCGGAGCAGCAGCATCGGGGCCGGTGCTACCGAGTGCAGCGGCTGCCGGATACAAATGGAGCAGGGCACGTCGAAGCCGACGGTGCATCCGGTGAAGCTGCTGGCAAAGTCGTACGGACTCGTGAGTGGCCCCGGCCCTGATGGCCTCGACACCCTGCTCACCGGCATGAGCGGCCCACTCACCACCAGCTGACGCATGCACGCTTCGCATTCCACCTCGGCCCAGCCCACGAGCGCCGACACGCTCCGCGTCAGCCTGTTCGCCGGCATGGCAGCGGCGATCGGCCGC
>CAMCQY010000127.1 GCA_945877135.1 Candidatus Kuenenia stuttgartensis | reverse complement strand
GGCACGGCCTCAGGTGGGACTGTCGCAGCGAGAGATCGAGGTGCTGACGCTCCTCAGAGTGGGGCTCAACAATGGCGAGATCGGCCAGCGGCTGGGGATCACCCAGCGGACCGCACGATTCCACGTGTCGGCCATCCTCGAGAAGATGGGTGTCGCCGACCGGACGGCCGCCGTCGCCAAGGCCTATGAACTCGGGCTGCTCCGGGTGGGCGTCTCGACCGACACCGGATCACGTGCCGGGCCGTGACCGCAGGTTTCCATGATCCGCGGGCTTCTCGCTGGGCTTCTCGTCGGACGGAGCCGCGGCCGCGGTCGGCATGCTGCCGTAGGCGTTGGGGAGGAGATCTTCCTCCACGACAGGGTGAGGGATGCCGCTGCCGTCGAGCTTCACGGAGTGCATGGCGAGGTCGACCGGCTGCCCGGGCCGCAAGGTCAGCTTCACCACCCAGCCGGTCCACTCGGGCGGATCCCCAGGGAAGTAGTCGAACACGAAGTTTCCCAGACTGTAGACGATCGGCACGCCACGAATCGTCTCGACCGTCTGCGTGACGTGCGGGTGGGCGCCGATCACCGCCGCGGCACCGGCCTCGACCATCTTCCGCGCGAGACGGACCTGCGCCGGCCGCGGCTGCGGTGTGTTCTCAGGGCCCCAGTGGACGAACGGCACAACGGCGTCGGCGCGCGACTTCGCCGCGTGGATGTCCTCCAGCACCTGCTGTTCCTCGAGCGGAGCGGATCCGGCCCGGTCGGCGGTGGCGGCCGTGGTCAACGCCCGAAAGCCGTTGTAACCAAGCAACGCTACCTTGAAGCCATCCCGCTCGAGTACGAGCGGCCGCCTTGCCTCAGCCAACGTGCGTCCGGCGCCAAACGATGGGATGCCGGCGTCGTCGAGGATCCGCAGCAGCTCGACCAGACCCGCGGGGCCAAAGTCGCCGCTGTGATTGTTGGCCAGCGAGACCGCGGAAAAATGCTTTTTCAGAAACCGCGGCGAGTCGGCGGCGCCGCGGAACGAGAACGGCTTGAGCATCCGCTCGCCCCCTTTGCCCAGCACGCATTCGAGATTGCCCACGCTGTAGTCGGCATCGGCCAGGAGCTGACTGCAGGCCGAAAAGGGATCGCGACCGGTGGAGATCGCATGGCCCGGGCCACCGTCGAGCATGATGTCGCCAACGAACACGATCGACATGCCCGCAGCGGGGGGCGACGGCTTCGCGGCATCGCCGGTCTCGCCGGCATGCACGACGGCGACGCAGAGCCAGAGGCCGAGCAGCCATAAGAAATTTCGGGCAGATGTCTGACGACGGAACGACACGAAAACGACTCCCAGGCGTGGCCCCCTTCCTGGTCGTGGCCGAGAGGGATCAGAGTACCAGCGGCCCCCCCGGGTCGCCACCGGCCTCTTTCGAACGAGCGTCGGGAAAGGTTTCACGGCCCACAACTGGCATGGCTCCAGCCCACGCGCCCGGCCTATCGTTGCCGCGGCGGACCAGATCGTTCCTGCACGTTCGTCCTCAACCCATCCATGGGAAAGGTGTCATGATGACCACGACTCACTTCGGCTCGATCGCAGCATCGATGGTGGCAGCTCTCGTTGTGCATGCGGCGGTTGTCGGCGGCAGTGCCGCGCGGGCTGCCGACGGTGTGCCCTCGGTCGCCCAGCAGACAAGCGCCGCCGACGCCATCGTCGGCGACTGGAAGCCGACCGACATGGACGTCGACATCCGCATCTTTCCCAAAGACGGCAAGTATGTCGGCGGCGTGGTCAAGGCCGCCAACCCGGCGCTCGTCAATTCGGAGATGCTCCGCGAGATTCAGTACGATCCGGCCAGCAACATGTGGCGGGGCGAGGTGTTTGCACTCAAGCGCGGCGAGTTCGTGCCGATGACCATCAAGATCACGGCCAACGGGTTCGAGATGGTGGCCGGCTCCGGCTTCATGTCGAAGACCGTCGAGTGGGTGCGGGTGCAGTAGGTCAGGCCACCCCACAACACGCCGCAGTCGCACCGTTCACTTCGAGGGCAACGCCGGCTTCTCGGTCGGCAGGCCGCCGTCGATGTCGTACTCCGCGTCGAGGACGGTCTTGCCCTGAAAGCCGAGGTAGTCGATCTGGCACTTGAGCCACTCGCTCATTTTCTGCTGCCGAGCGTAGCCGAGAAGGCGGGCCTCGAGATCCCGGACCACGTCCGGGTTCTGGTCGGCCACGTTGCTGGTTTCACCGGGATCGTTCACGACGTCATAGAGCTCTGTCTTTCCCGGCAGGACGGCCACCTTGATGAGCTTCCAGTTGCCCTTGCGGATCGCCCCGCGAAACATCTCGACGTTGATGAGAATGTCTTCATGAGGCGATGGCTTGCCGGCGGAGATCGTTTCCATCGCATTCCTGCCGTCGAACGGCCTGTCGGGGCTGGCCGTGCCACCGGTGAGCGCTACGAGGGTCGGCATGATGTCCACATGATGAAGCGGCGCGTCAACGACGGCAGGAGCGAGTCGGCCCGGCCAGTTGAAGAACGCCGGCACCCGCACGCCCCCCTCGTGAAGGCCCGCCTTGCCGCCCTGGAATGGCGCGTTTGACGCCGGTGGCTTCGCTCCGATGGCGAGCCCACCACTGGCCTCGCGTTCCGCGGGCGAGCGGGCGCCGGTCGCGAACATTGCGCTCACGGCCCCGCCATTGTCGGAGGTGAAGAAGATGAGCGTGTTGTCTCGCATGCCCTTCTTCTCGAGCGCCGCCACGACGCGGCCGATCTGCGTGTCGAGCGACGTGATCATCGCTGCATACGTGCGTTTGGTCTCGTCGGGAAAGACGTTCTTGTAGGCGTCGATCTCCGGCTGCGGGCACTGGTATGGGGCGTGAGGTGCGAGCGAGGCGAAATAGAGAAAGAGCGGCCGTGATGTGTCGTGGTTCTCGATCAGGCCGACCGCCTCTTCGCCGATCTGTTGCGTGTAGTAGCCGTCTTCTTTCAGGAACGTGCCGTTGCGCTGCCAGTCGATGACGCCCCCGCGTTCCTTCGTGGAGTAATCGACCTCGCCCACGACATTACCGTAGAAGTGGTCGAACCCGCGGCGCTGCGGCCAGAACTTCTCATGCGCGTGCCCGAGGTGCCACTTCCCGACCATGGCGGTGCGGTAGCCCACGTCCTTGAGGGCCTGCGGCAGCGTCTTCTCGTCGGTGGGGAGGCCGTAGGTGTGGCTCGGGAAGATCACGAGTGTCTGCAGCCCGTGCCGCATCGGGTGGCGACCGGTCATCAAGGCGGCCCGCGCGGGGGTGCAGACGGGCAGACCGTAGTAGGACTCCAGCCGGACGCCACCCTTGGCCAGGGCATCGATGTGGGGCGTCCGGATGGCGCTGCCGCGGTAGCCCAGATCCGCGTTGCCGAGGTCGTCGGCCACGATGACGACGATGTTGGGTTTGTCCGCGGCCTTCGCGGCGGGCACGCGGCACGCACCAGCCGTCGCGACGAGCAGCGCCAGGCAGAGCCGAAGTGTTCCGGGCATGTGAACTCCAGACGGGTGTGAAGAGGGGTGCCAAACCAAATCGCGGCGGCTCCAGCGGCTCATGGTACGAAAACCTCGAAGGGTGAGCGTCGGCCTGCACGGTTACGGTCATCACGGGCGAGGAATCCGCGCAGTCCTGAAACTCCCGCCAGACTTGCAAGTCCGGTCGTCCACGCGGCACAATGCTGCTCTCGCGTTTTCACCCAACCTTTTCTTCCGGGGAGAGCTTTCCATCATGGCCACCGCCACCGCACCGTCGATCGATCTGTTGCCGGAAGTCAAGAAGTTCCTGGCCACCGCGCCGCTCAAGGGCGTCGTCGGCGGCAAGGACGTTGCCGGATCCGATGGAAAGACGATGGCCACGCTCGACCCGGGCTCCGGCGAGCCGATCGCAGAGTTCTGCGTGCTCTCGGCGGCCGATGTGGACAAGGCGATCCATGCAGCCGCCCATGCCTTCAAGACGTCGGGCTGGGCCACTATGGCTCCGAACGAACGGGGCGTGCACCTGCAGCGTCTCGCCGATGCCGTCGAGAAGCACAAACCGATCATCGCCCAGATCGAGTCGCTCGATGCCGGCAAGATCCTCGGTCAGGCCGCCGGTGACGTGCAGAACTTCGTCGACACGATGCGTTACTTCACCGATATGGCCCAGCACGTGCAGCGGCGGAACGTGCTCGCCGTCGCCGGCCACGAGGCGTGGACCGTCCGTAACCCGTGGGGCCCCTGTGGCTTCATCTTCCCCTGGAACTTTCCCTTCCTGCTGATCGGCTGGGGTATCTCCCCGGCGCTGGCAGCGGGCAACACGGTCGTGATCAAGCCGGCCGAAGACACGCCGATGTCGGCGATCTATCTGGCGCGGCTGGCTCGCGAGATCGGCATCCCTGACGGCGTTATCAACGTCATCCCCGGCACTGGAGCGGTGACCGGCGCAGCGCTCTCGGCCCATGCCGGCATCAAGCGGATGAGCTTCACGGGATCGCCCGAGGTGGGCCGGCTTGTGGGCGAGGCATGCGGTCGGAACCTCGTGCCTGCGAAGCTGGAACTCGGTGGCAAGGGTGCCGCGGTGGTGTTTGACGACGTCGACGTCGTCGCGACCGCTGAGAAACTCGTGGGCGCCATCACGTTCAACGCCGGACAGGTCTGCTGCGATGCCACCCGCTGGCTTGTGCATACGTCGATCTACGACAAGTTCGTCGACGAGTGCCGGTCGCGGATGCAGAAGGTGCAGGTGGGCTACCAACTCGCGGGACAATCGCAGATGGGGCCGGTGGTCAATGCCAAGCAGCGGCAGCGGGTGCTCTCCTATCTCGAGAAGGGAACGAAGGAAGGGGCCGAGGCGATTGTGGCCGGCGGGCCGGCCGAGGTCTCGGGTCGTCAGGGCTTCTACGTGAAGCCGGCGCTCTTGGCGGGCACGCTCGACAATATCGCCGCCCGCGAGGAGATCTTTGGACCGGTGGCCTATCTCGCCAAGTTCTCCAACGAAGACGAGGCGGTCGCCATGGCCAACGACACAGACTATGGCCTGGCCAACAGCGTCTGGACGAGCGACCTCGGCCGGGCCGCCCGCGTGGCCGAGTCGATGATCGCAGGCAACAGCTGGATCAACGCCCACAACCTCTTTCCGAAGGGCGTGCCCTACGGCGGCGTGAACAAGAGTGGCACCGGCGGCGGCGTCAACTCGATCGAAACCCTCTTTGACTACTGGCGGAGCCAGTCGATCGTCCGTCCGCTGTGACCCCTGTGACCCCTGACACGATCATCGTCGGTGCCGGTCTGGCCGGCCTCGCCTGCGCGAGGACTCTCGTGCGGGCCGGCCGACAGGTGCTCGTGATCGAGGCTGCCGACCGAGTGGGGGGACGTGTGGCCACCGATACGGTCGACGGCTTCCGGATCGATCGGGGCTTTCAGGTCTATCTCGATGCGTATCCCGAGGGCCGGCGTCAGCTCGACCTGGCGGCGCTCGGACTCGGTTGCTTCGAGCCGGGCGCACTGGTGGCCCAGGCTGGGCGGCTACGCGGCGTGAGCGATCCCTGGCGGCGGCCACTGGCGGCTGTGGGCTCGGTCCTCACCGGCAGCGTGGGGATGGCCGACGGCCTACGGACGGCGCGGCTGCGGAGCGACTGCCTGCGGGCGTTTCGCGACGGCACCGCCGATCCGAATCGCTCCAGCCCCGCGGCCGAGCGATCGACCCGCGAGGAACTCAATGCCCGCGGCTTCTCGGAGACCTTCATACGGCGGTTCTTCGAACCGTTCTTTGGCGGCGTGTTCCTGGAGCGGTCGCTCGATACGTCGGCAGCGGTGTTTCAGTTCACGTTTGCGATGTTCTCGCTCGGCCGGGCCTGTCTGCCGCGCGGTGGCATGGAGGCGATCCCGAAGCAGCTCGCGGCGGGGCTCCCGGGGGGCACGATCCTGCTCGACACGCCCGTGAAGCGTGTGCAGCCGGGGCTCGTGCTGCTGGCCGACGGCCGCGAACTCGCCGCCAAGAACATCGTCGTGGCCACCGAAGGTTCGGCCGCGGCGGCACTGTTGCCTGAGGAGCAGCGTGGCACGCTTGCATCACGCGGCTGGAAATCGACGCGGATGGTGGCCTTCGCCGCCACGCGTTCGCCGCTCTCGAGTCCCACGGTCGTCGTGAGTGCCGAGGAGGGTGGGCCGATTGATAATGTCACGGTGCCCTCCGACGTGGCCGGAGGCTACGCGCCGCCGGGTGCGGCGGTGGTCTATGTCTCCATCCGGCAGGACTGGCAGGGGGACGATGGCGAGTTGCACGACGCCGTGCGGCGGCAGGCGGCGGGCTGGTTTGGCCAGTCGGCCCATGCCTGGCGGCATCTGAAGTCGGTACGCGTCGATCATGCTTTGCCCGAGGAATCGCCAGCCGCGCGGCGAAGCCGCGAGATATCACCGCAGGTGGCGCCCGGCCTCTTCATCTGCGGCGACCATTGCACGACGGCCTCGATCAACGGGGCGCTCGCGAGCGGCCGGGCCTGCGCCGAGGCGGTTCTCGCGCTGGGCTGAGAGCCTTAGGGGCATTCGCGAAAAAATGGGGCTCCCCTCATTGTTCTGTGGTGCATACACTTGATTGAAACGCGTGTTTAACACGCTGGATCTCGCCAGCATAAAGGCTGTTTTTGGATGGTCGTCGTCGATTCCTCTGTTTGTGCTGAAAAACCTGCTGCGGCCGAACCGCGGGAGCGGATTCTCTCCGCTGCCGGGCAGGAGTTTGCCGAACGGGGCTACGAGGCGGCGACGGTCCGCGACATCTGCCTCGCCGCCGGCGTGAATCTCGCCGCCGTCAACTACTACTTCGGCGACAAGCAGCGGCTCTACATCGAGAGCGTGAAGCACGCTCACGAGCAGCGGGCTGGGCAGGTGCCGCTGCCGGAGTGGACGGCAGGCACGCCGCCGCAGCGGAAACTCCGCGACTTCGTCGGCAACCTGCTCGAACGGATGCTCGGCTTCGGGCAGCCGCCCTGGCAGGTCCGCCTCATGATGCGGGAGGTGCTGCATCCGACCGACGCCTGCCGTGAACTCGTCGAGGACTACGTCCGGCCGCGTTTCACGCTGCTCGTCTCGATCCTCGACGAACTCGTCGACGGCCGGCTCTCGCAAACCGAGTTGCGTCGCGTGGCCCTCTCGATCATCGGCCAATGTTTTGTCTACCGCGCAGCTGGGGATGTCGTGGCAATGCTCGTGCCGCGCGAGGAACTCGAGTCGCACCACTCGCTCGCGCCGCTGGCCGACCATGTGACCGGCTACGCCTTGGCGGCTTTGGGTGAAGCGGGGCCGCTCGTCGGCGCTCATCAGCGAATACACCAGTTCCGAGAGGAAGCCAGTCCATGAATATCGTCCGTGCGATCCTGGGATGGATCGTGCCCCTTGTCATTCTGGGATGCGGAATCGCCGCGTTCTTTTTCATGGGCAGCCAGCCTCCGCCGGCCCGGAAATCGAGCGAGGTGTCCGCTGCGACGGCCGTGCGGACCGTCGAGGCCACCCCCGAGGTCAATGGGCTCACGATCGAGGCCGACGGTGTGGTCGTGCCGCTGCGGGAGGTGACGCTGGCGGCCGAGGTTGGCGGTCGCGTGCTGACGAAGTCGAAGGCATGCAATGAGGGGCAGTTCGTCAAAGCCGGTACGCTTCTGTTTGAGATAGACCCCCGCGATTACGAACTCGATGTCGACAGGCTCGATCGGGAATTCAAGCAGGCAGGACTGGCGATCGAGGAACTCGACGAGGAACTTGTCCAGAACGGGAACACCATCGATCTCGCGCGGCGGCAGGTGGAACTGGCCCGCCGCGAGGCGGCACGGCTTGAGAACCTGAAGGCCGGCAAGATCGTCACGGAATCGGAGCACGACCGTGCCCTCCGCGACGAACTGACCGCGACGAACCTGCTCACCACCGCCGAGGGCCAGAAGCGGGTGCTGGCAAAACGGCGGAATCGCCTGATTGAGGCCCAGTCGCTCGCCTCGACCATGCTCGACAAGGCGAAGCTCGACCTCTCGCGGACGCGGATCGTGGCGCCGATCGATGGCATCGTCGTCGACGACAAGGTGGAGCAGGATTCATTCGTCTCCAAAGGCACGCCGCTGGTCACCATCGAAGACACCCGGTCCGCGGAGGTCCGCACGAGCCTCCAGATGGACGAGGTGGCGATGGTCTGGGGCAGCCGTCGGCGGGCCGACTCGCCCGCGCGGGTGGCCCACGACGAACTCGACATGCCGGCCACGGTCGTCTTTTCGGTCGGTGATGCGGCCTACGAGTGGCAGGGCACGCTCTCGCGGCAGGAGGGGCGAGGCCTCGACGAGAAGACCCGCACGCTCCCGTGCCGTGTGCTCGTCACCCATCCGCAGGATGTCACGGCGCTCGATCGCTACGGCGCCGCCATGCCGCAGCTCCCGGCCGGGGCGCCGCAGTCGTTGCTGCGAGGGATGTTCGTGGAGGTCCGCGTGAGGGTTGATTCGCCCGGCGACCTCGTCTCGATCCCGGAGGATGCCCAGCGGCCCAGCGGCGAGGTCTGGGTGATGCGTGAGGGCAGACTCGTCATTCTCAAGCCCCGGGCGGTACAGGTGTCCGGCGGCCGTATGGTCTTCGATTCGGCGGCGTCCGGGCTCATGGCGGGCGACCGGGTGGTGACCACGCAACTGTCTGCGCCGCGTGCCGGCATGGAACTCGTCGATTCCGGAGCCGCCACCGCAACGCCGACCCGCACGGCGGACACGGCGGGCGAGACCGACGCACTATGAATTCATCTGGGAGTTCATCTGGGAGTCCATTTGGGAGTTCATTTGGGAGTTCATTTGGGAGTTCATCTGGGAGTCCATTACGGAATCCATTTCAGAGGTCATTCCGATGAGAAGCATCGTCAGTTGGACCGTCCGCAACATGCCGGCGATGAACACGCTGGTCATCGCGATCCTGCTCGTTGGTTCGATGGCGTTCGTGTCGATGCGGCGGGAGGTCTTCCCGGAATTCGATCTGGAGATCGTGCTGGTGACGGTTCCCTATCCTGGCGCCACGCCCG
Organism: Candidatus Kuenenia stuttgartensis; assembly: GCA_945877135.1. GTDB lineage: Bacteria > Planctomycetota > Planctomycetia > Pirellulales > UBA1268 > CAMCQY01. The sequence continues at coordinate 1,313 of CAMCQY010000127.1, read as the reverse complement.
AAGAGGTGGAGGAGGGCATCTGCCAAAAGGTCGAGGAAGCCTGTCGCAGCGTTGCCGGCATCAAGAAGATCACGAGCGTCGCCCAAGAAGGAATAGGCTTTTGCGTCTTCGAACTGCAAGACAACGTCAAGGACGTGCAGAAGACGCTCGGTGAAATTCGTTCGGAGGTGGAACGCATCCCGAGCATGCCGGAGCTGGCCGAGGATCCGAAGGTGGAGCAGGTGACGCTCCGCACCCCCGCGATCAAGGTGGGCGTGCTCGCGCCGCAGGATCGTACCGCCGACGCCGCGGCCGAGGGGGAACTCCGCGACGTGGCAGAACTCGTCCGCGACGACCTGCTCGCGTTGCCGGCCGTGTCGGCTGCGAACCTGCTCGGTGCCAAGGACTACCAGATCGACATCGAGATTTCCGAGGCGACGCTCCGCAAATACGGCCTCTCTCTACAGAAGGTGGCTGACATCGTCCGCCGGGAGAACCTGGAACTGCCCGGCGGCACGATCCGCAGCGAAGGTGGCGAGATCCTGCTCCGTGGAAAGAACAAGCGGTATGTCGGAGCGCAGATCGCGAAACTGCCGCTCGTCACGCTCCCGGACGGCCTCGTGCTCACCGTCGGCGACCTCGGCACGGTTCGCGACGAATTCGCCGACGTCGCCGCCACCAACCGCATCAACGGCCGGGCCGGCATGGTTGTGTCGATTGACCGCAGCTCTGGCGAGGACCTGCTCGCGATGATTGCCGCGGTGAAGAAGTACACCGTCGATGCGAAGCTGCCCCCCGGCTACGACCTCACGCTCTGGGCCGACCAGTCGGTCGACGTCAGGGACCGTCTCGACATGCTGATCTCCAACGGCATGCAGGGGCTCGTGGTGGTATTCGTCGTGCTTGCGCTCTTCCTCGACCTCAAGATCGCCTTCTGGGTGGCGATGGGCATTCCGTTTTCGATGCTCGGGACGGGGGCGATCATGTATGGAACCGACCAGACGCTCAACATGCTCTCGATGTTTGCGTTCCTGATGGCGATCGGCATCGTGGGGGATGACGCAATCGTGGTCAGTGACAACGTCGACCGGCACCGTCGGATGGGCAAGAGCCTCACAGCGGCGGCAATCGACGGTACCGTGGAAGTGATCCCCAGCGTGATCTCAAGCGTGCTCACGACGGTTATCACGTTCCTGCCGCTTTGTTTCGTGTCGGGGGTGATGGGCAAGTTCATCGCCGTGATGCCCTTCGCCTTTATATCGACGCTGCTCATGTCCCTTGGGGAATCCCTGCTCGTCCTGCCGGGTCACCTGGCGCATGAGAAAAATCTCCTG
>CAMCQY010000126.1 GCA_945877135.1 Candidatus Kuenenia stuttgartensis | reverse complement strand
CGATCCAGAAAGAAGATTTTCACGCGGCGCTCGAGGCGCTCGAGCGCGTCCGGGAAAAAAGCCCGGGTGAAGTGCAGCTCCAGTTGATGCTCGCGCAGAGTTATCTGGCGCTACGGCGCTTCAGCGACGCCGAGACTGCCGCCCGCGCCGTCCTCGCGGCCGACCCGCACAATGCCCAGGCGTTTTTGGTGCTCGCCCGCGGCTTTCTCCACGCCGACCGGGCCGAAGAAGCAGCCGACGCGGCCGCCGAATGCATCGGCCTCCAGTTCGGCAATCCCCAGGGGCATTTTCTGTTGGGGGCGGCACTCGCGAGCCAAGAGCAGTTCGAAGAGGCGGTGCGGCCGCTCGAGAACTGTCTCACCCTCGCGCCAACGTTTCTCCGCGCGCAGCGGTTGCTCGCGCGTGTCTATCGCCGGCTCGGCCAGGGAGATCGGGCGGCCCTCTGTGAGACGCAAGCCTTCAGCGGCCTCCACGATTTGCGGCAGGCGCAGACCGCTCGCGAAGCGGCCGCGCGTGAACAGTCGGCTGCCCGCGCTGCGGTGCGCGCCGAACAGAATCGGACCCGGCAGATTGAAATCGACCGCAAGAAGGCGGAATACGACGCCATCGAGCCGAAGGATTTTTTGATCGTGTCGGGGCTACCCCGGTCGGGAACGTCGCTCTTGATGCAGATGCTTCGGGCCGGCGGGATCGAGCTGCTCACTGACGCCAAGCGCGCGGCCGATGAAGACAACCCCGAAGGCTACTGGGAGTGGGATGCCATCAAAAAACTCCCCAAGGATCCGCGGCTCATCGAGCAGGCGGAGGGGAAGGCTGTGAAGGTGATCTCGGCGCTCCTGCCGAGCCTGCCGGGGAAGCACCGCTACACGGTGATCTACATGGTGCGGCCGACGGAGCAGGTGATCGATTCGCAGTGGGCGATGCTCTCCCGGCAGGGAACGCAGCCGAAGAGTGAGAAAAAACATCTCATCGAGGTGCAGGAGCACCACAGCCGGCAGATCCGCGAGGTCTTGAGGAAGAGCGAGCGGGTGACACTCCTCGAGGTGTCGTTTCCAGAACTCGTGGCCGCCCCAGAGCCTGTGATCGTCAAGCTTGCCGAACTCCTCCCGGGGAGATTCACACCCGGCCCAGCCGTGGCCGCATGCGTCAAGCCGCAACTCTTCCGCAACCGCGGCGGCTGATTCACCAAAGATGAGACGGTGCGGTCGTTTGGCGGCAGCAAGGAACCGCTGCCGATCGCTGGGGCTGCTTGAGCGTCGTCGGCTGAAAGCGGCCTGACACGCGCAGAGATTCACACGCGCAAAGATTCACAGTCACGTTTACAACCGGGCTGGGCATCGCAAGGTGCCCGGCCCTGTGTCTTCTAACGCCCGCCCGACACGCCGCTCAATTCACCCCCGGCTCCTCCATCTCCCGCCACTCTCACCATGCGGCTTTCCTGCATATTTGCCACTGCCGTGGAAATCCTTTTTGACGCGGTACCGCGCCTAAATAAAATGGTTGCCGTGGGAATTTCTCCGGCGTCGCAGACCTCGTGCGTGGACAAGAACGCTGATTTTTCTCGGCCAGTGCCTCTGGCCTGCCTTGGAAATCCTGATCCAGTCGGCATGAAGGTCTACTGCCAAACCAGCCCTGTGCGATTGCGGAAGCACCGTTGACCGGGCTATCCTTGGTCATGGCGACGCTTCGAGATGCGGACGCAAAGCGCAATCCAGACAGGAATTCGACTGCTTTCCTGCGAGGAATGGAGGTAAGCGATTCGAAGTTCGAACGCTGGCAGGCCTCGCACCGCCGCGCAGCGGGTTATAGACATTGCTTTACCCTTCTCATGCACTTGGTTCGCAATGCTACAGACAACGCTTGGGCTCCTTCGGTGTTTGAGCTGGTGGCAACGCGGCCGACAAACGGCTGCACAGTGGCGGGACACTGCTACCGCTGAAACACCACCAGTCGCTGCGGCCCCAAACCAATTGGAAATGTTTTTTGATGCCAAGAGTGATGGCCGCGGCATCTGGAAATGGCGCCACTATTTCGACATTTATCACCGCCACTTCGCACCTTTGCGGAATCGGGTCGGCCTCGTGGTCGTTGAAATCGGTGTGTATTCGGGCGGCTCGCTCGACATGTGGCGCGACTATTTCGGCCCATCGGCGCAGATTTATGGAATCGATATCGAATCCGCCTGTCGTGCATACGAGCAGCCCGGAACACATATTCTCACCGGCGATCAGGCCGACCCATTCTTTTGGCGTAGGGTGCTAGGGGATGGCACACTCCCCGCGCCTGACATCGTTATCGACGATGGCGGACACACGCCTACTCAACAACGCATCGCGATGGAGGAGCTTCTTCCACATATCCGCCCCGGTGGTGTTTACCTATGCGAAGACGTACATGGCACCTTAAACGCCTTCGGCGGCATGATCGGTGGGTGGGCGCTCGCCATGAACGACGTCTCACACATGCAATCGGACCTCGCGGACCCAAACAAGCGTCTCGTCGTGCCGACAAACGAAGTGCAGGCCACATGTGACTCACTTCACGTGTATCCGTACGTAGTTGTAATTGAAAAAAGAAATCGACGTCTTCCGGAACTCCGGGCCCCCAAACATGGCACCCAATGGGAGCCTTTCCTGAGCTGACCTGCCCCCTTAAACGGCACCATATCCAGAGAGAGGATCTGGGGGGCAGATTTTTCTCTACGTCGCCCTGTGTGCAGGGCACTTCGAACCCGTTACGGGGACATTCTCTGATGCTGGCCGCGTTGTATTGTCACCCGACACCGCTGCCCGAAGTCTCCCGACGCGCGTCGATGCAGCCTGCCTGACGGGCACGAAACTCGTTCTCACCCCGCCGCCACTTCATTTCGAATCCTGCGGCGCCGGTGTTGAAACTGTCGCTGCAGCCGGGCTTCATCGGATCGTGCAACTCTACGATGAGAGAATCAACCCGGCCGATCCATGCCTCGCAATGCTCAAACAGTTCCTTTTCGGCCCCCTCGATGTCAATTTTGAAGATGTCGACATGACCGATGCCGTATGCGTCGAGGAGTGACGGCACCGTGATGCCCCGAGTCTCTTGGGCGATGACGTCGCCTTGCGGCGGTGTGCCATCGACCGCCGCCGTCATGAATCCCCATTTTCCGAGATGGGTGTCGATAACGTGCAACCGTTCATCCCGACTCCAAAGGGCTCCGTGAACCACCACCACGTTGGGATAATCCCGGGTATTGAGCCGCAGCAACTCCACATTACTGTTCTCGGGCTCGATTGCGATGATGCGAGCCTCTGGAAATCGCGTAGCGAAGTAGACGGAAGCCAGACCGATGTTGGCCCCAGCGTCGATGATGACCTTTGGAGGGAACCGTTCGTTGAATTCGTACTCCCGATTGTGAAAAATCTGCTGGTAGACGTGACCGTCCGACGACGGACATCGCACGAAGCATGGCTTCCTCGCGAGAGGATGCCTCATCTTCAGGAGGAACGTCCGCCCGAAAACGCGTCCAAAGAGCACGAGCGCCAGGCCTCGAAAGCCGAGAATGCGACGTTGATACACCAGCCACTTGATTCTTCGCATCATCGGCATTGCCTCAGTCAATCACAGGTATTGAAAACAGGATCGATCGGGATGCAAAGCAGGCGCAATCGAGGGGTGGATCGATCGATGGGTTGCCGAATGCACGTCGGGGTAATCGACACGTCGATAACGTGTAGGCATGGAATGGAAAGTCGAAACCGCATTGAAAAGTCTGGCACACAGTGGTGTGGTTGTGAAGCGACCGCGACATGCTTGTGGAACTGCAATGAAGCGGCTTTGACCCGCTCCGTCGGTGAAGCCACTCCGCTCGACACAGGCCAAGATACGCGTGATCCGCCATGTGGTTCCCAGCGCTCCTGCCACCTGTTGTCCGCAGGTACACGGACGTGGTACTCTCACTTGATTACAGACGAGCGGTTGCATCGGCTGACGCGTGGCGAGGCACCGCAGGACGGATACGCGTGATGTCGGGGTCGAATCCATGAGCGACGTCGGCGATTCCCTGCGACTATCCTGCGTCTGTCCGTATCCCGTGCTGCCCGCGACCGCGGGAGGCAAGGTGCGGATCGTGAAGCTCGCGAGGCAACTCGTGCGACATGGGGTCGACGTCACGATCGTGACACCCTACCACCCCCGCCAGACGCGGGTGTTGATCAATGCCGAGCCTTTTCGTGTGGTGCAGATCCCCTACCCTTTCATTCTCCCGCTGCTGCTCACCGACAGGCCGCTGCCATACCAGTATTGGACATCGTTCCACCCCGGCCTTGGACGTCTGCTGCAACGCCATATCGACGACGCCGACGTGGTGCAGTTTGAGCACGTGTCGCTCGCCCGGGTGGCAATGCGCACGCCTTCCCGCCAGGTTGTCGTCTACGGGTCCCATAACGTTGAGTACGACTATGCGCGGGCCGAGTGCCGGTCGGACTGGTCGGCCGGCGTCGCCGGCCGCCGGATTGCCAGACTCGAGGAAGGCCTCATCGCACGCAGTCGCCACGTCATGGCGGTGTCGCAGGGAGATTGCCTGCGGTTCGCCGAACTCTACGGAACCGATCCCAACGCGATGACGGTCGCCCCCAACGGGATCGATCCTGCGGGACGCCGAGTGTTCGACGACCGACTTGCCGTCGCAAGGTTCCCCCGACTCGCGTCGTTCGCCATCCGCGGCCTCTACAGCGGAAGCAACGTGGAGCACAACAGGGTGGCGGTCAGGTTCATCCTTACGCAGGTGGCGCCGCAGCGACCGGACGTCGGTTTCGTCGTCCACGGCGGCTGTGGGCACTCATTCGCCAGGGCCTGCCGATTACCCAACGTGTTCTTCGACCCCGACATGGATCACTTCGACCACTACACAGCCCCCGGTTTCCGTGGCCTCAACGCCGTCACGACCGGTGGCGGGAGCAACCTCAAACTGCTCCAGTATCTCAGTTATGGAATGCCCGTGATCTCCACATCGTTCGGCATGCGGGGCTATGAAGACCTCACTCCCCATACGACCGTCTACGAGCCCGGGGAGTTTTGCGAGGCGTTCGACGTCCCATGTCCGCCCTCCGCGCCAGAGAGCTTGCTGCGGAAATACGAATGGTCGAACGTCGCCACCACGATGCTCGGCGTGTATCGCCGACTCCTGACGCCGCGAACGGCAGGAACCAAGTGATGGGCCCGGCAACGTCAGAGGGCAGCGCCCTGTCTTGCAAACTGGCGTCATGCGTGGCGGCAACTCATCGACCAGAGCCGGCCGACTTGAATCGCGAAAGAGTTTTCATGAACCTCAAACGAAGACCATTACGCCACCATGTGCCATCATGCCAATGGAAACCATAGATTTCGGGCGACAGGAGCGGTAATAACGGCCTCAGGTCATAGCCTCTGGCTTGATCTGCAGCCGAGAGCGATAATGAAAAGAAATGAATGCTATCTAAAACATGCACGCTTTCGTGCTCAGGCAGCTCTCGCAGAAGACGCGTAAGCATGAGTGGACCAGTGGACTCCAGCACCATCAGATCAGGCTTGAGAGGCTGCGGCTTGTACGCAACAACCTCGGAGATAACCTTGCCAAAGAACTGATGTCCTGGCGTTGACGCCATGAGTGCATTGCTAACCACAAATGGAACGCCATGCTGCTGCGCATGATTAGCATGTTCCAAAGACAATATGCAGGCGTGGTCGTTGAAAAGAGGTTCGATATTGCGAATGCATTCTAGGTCCAGGTCAACATAGACACCGCCATACTTGCTCAGTATCAAGTACCGTATAAAGTCAACTCTTTGGATATGCTGTGGGAATGACGTGTAGAGATTGATAAGAGATGGATAATTTGCAGACACAAACTGCAAATTGTCTTTATCGGTCCAGAGCTTCCACTCCCACCCCGGATGATTGGCTCGCCAGCTATCAACGAACGATCGATACCGGCGAGGAATTCGGTCAGTCTTCCATGTTTGGTGGATAATGCGAGGAATCATCGGCCTAACCCTTGGAGGATTTGCTAGCCATTCAAAGTGGTTTGTTTTTGTCGAGATTCTGCGCGAGCAGCTTGTGCACACTGGCCTTCGGGCAGCCCCGATAAACGTAAACCCGTTGCAGTCGCACGGCAGCAGGCATTCAATTCCGCTCACCCTCATGCATTAAACTGTCAGGCCAGCAGCCCGCACGTGCCACCGTAACAAGCTCTTTGCCGATGCCAGATCATTACTTACAAACAATCTCGATCGTGATGCTGACCCATAATGACATGGGAGGGATAGCTCGTACACTGGAGAGATTCCTGCCCCTTGTTGAGGATGATTTATTCTGCGAAATGCCTATTTTGGACAATGGCAGCACCGATGGAACCAGTGAATATCTGCAATCGGTCACATCATCATCGAAAGTCACAGTCATTCTCAGTGCCGTGAATCTAGGGGTGGCGAAAGGACGGCAAGCGTTGTTCGCGGCGGCCAAAGGGGATCTTATAGCTTCACTCGATAGCGACGTTTCGGTGAACGGGACTGGTTGGTTCCTGCGTGCCAAAGAAGCCCTCCACAAGAGTCCCCGGATTGGGATATGTGGCTGCTCGGGTTATTTGGCCAGGCTAGGAGCCAACAGCCTCTTCTTGAGACCGTGGAATTATGACAGCAGAGTCGACTGCGTGTCAGGGTTTTGCCAGTTTTTTCCGAAGAAGCTTCTCGAGACGGTACAGCTAAGCGATGAGTTCTCCCCTTTTTGGTGTGAGGATACTGACTTCTGTTTTCAAGCCATCCAAAATGGGTATCAGGTTCGACATATAAGTGGAAACGGCGAGCTAGACCATACTTACCACTCGATCACAAGCCGCCGTGATGATCCTCGCAAACAGAGGCATGAAGCCCTTTTGGCACGCAAGTGGAAAGACCGTATCTCCCTCATGGGAGCATCATGGCTAGCCAGAATTGTGCTTCTCGCCGAAGTTGCAGCGAAGAAGGCTTTCCGTGCGCTGTTCTCTAGAGTTCATGGATTCATCGCACATCGGCGGTAGCATTGACCCAAAAAACACACGTATGGGCCCTCCGTGGCCGAGGGTTACAGGAGTGGAATCGTTCACGCATCGGCTCCGGGGCACATCATTCCACCGACTCTACAGGCGAGCAGTCGACTGGCTGGCTTCGACACTCCTTCACGACCGGAATGCCACGTACAACCGCCAAACGATCGATGTCATGCGCCGTCTCCTGCGTCGTGACTCAAGTTGTGTCGACATGGGAGCCCACACAGGGGATATCCTTCGGCACATGGTCGCGATTGCCCCAGATGGATCGCACCGCGCTTTCGAGGCGCTGCCCCACCTTGCCGCGGAACTGCGAAAACGGTTCCCTGCGGTCCTCGTCCATCAGGTGGCTGTCAGCGACAGCCGCGGGGAGGCCGATTTCCAGTACGTGGAGAACGATCCGGCGTACAGCGGCCTTCGTCGACGAGTTTACGATCATCCCGACCCGCGCGTCCTGACCATCCGGGTGCCGGTCGCCACGTTGGATGAGTTGATCCCAACCGGCGAGCGCATCGCGTTCATGAAGATTGATATCGAAGGCGGCGAATACCACGCCCTCAAGGGGGCGGTTAGCACGATCCGACGGTGGCAGCCGGTGATCGTGTTCGAGGCAGGTAGCAAGTCGACCGGTCAGTACGGCGTCTCCCCGGCCGACCTGTATGCACTGGTATCCGAGACTCTCGGATACGAACTGTCGACGATGGGGCGGTGGCTCGGACGAACGCCAGCGATGACGCTCCAGGAGTTTTGTCATAACTGGGACAACGGCCCGGACTTCTACTTCATCGCGACACCGCCTTCCACAATCTCACCATCGGCGTGACGCCTCTTGCAGTACGGCAAGAACACGCTGCGAGCCAACTAGGAGTGCATATGCTCGAGAGAACCAAACGGTGTGTGCTCCGGTTGTTGCCCTCGGGCGTCGTCGACTGGCTGAAGTCGTGGCGTGTGTGGCTCGCCATTCAAAGCTTTCGGGCGAGGGTGGTGGAGCACCGATACGTCGACTCGATCCTCAAGGTGTACTTGGCCGACCCGGTTGCCCAATTATGGTATGACCGTGACTGGTCGGAAGCCGAGATGCCCGACATCGCCGCGCTCCGCACGTCGCGGCTACGGGAGGGCGCATTGGTCTTTGACATCGGCGCGCATCAAGGGGTGGTAGCGCTGATGCTGGCGCACGAGGTCGGGCCGACTGGAAAGGTCGTCGCGATTGAGCCCAATCCCCACAATTATGCGGTCGCCATGAGAAATCGCGGCCTGAACGGCATGCCCTGGGTCAATTTTGTACAGGCTGCGATTTCCGAACGATGCGGCGAGGTCTTATTCAACCGCGAATTCAACGGGCAACTCGACGATGGCACGGGGGCGGAAGGGCGGGTGAGAGTTCGATCGCTTACGATCGACGGCCTTGCTGAGCGTTTTGGCATGCCAGACGTGGTGTTTCTGGACGTGGAAGGTGCGGAGTGCATGGCTTTAGCGGGAGCTACCGCCGTGCTGGCACGTGGCGCTGATTTTCTCATCGAAGTGCATGTCAATTGTGGCTTGGAAAAACTCGGCGGATCCGTCAGGCAAGTTCTCGACTATTTTCCGCCCGACCAGTTCTCCGTATTGGCCCGAGGTGAATCACAGACGATATTCCATCCGTTTGCCCGCTGCGATCTACTGAACTCCGAGCGTTTTTTCCTGTTTGCAAGTCGGCTCTAAAGACGGAGGCCGCCGGAGCATCAGAATCGCCTGGAATCATACGACCGATCGCTCGTCGCCTCTCTGAAGGGCGCGGCACTGGATCGGGGTGAGGGCGGCAGATACGGACGGCCCGACGGCAGTTGATCACCGGGTTGGGCACTGGCCCTCGGTCGACTCAGCGTACAGTGCAGCCTGCGCTCTTCTTTGAAGAAGCGATGTGAATATTTTCTACGACCTTCTGACCCGTGAGGCTGCAGGCGTGGTATCTGGGTTCCGCTCGCGGCGATTCACGGAACGACGCGCTCAGCCCGGCGGGCCGCCCATGCCGAAGCGCGATTGAAGACCAATGCCAAGACGGCCAAGCCCGCGGCGTAGACCAGCGGCTTCGAGCCATACGCGGCGTCTTTCGGATTGATTGCGACCAGGATAAACAGCACGACCGACGTCACACTCGTCAGCGAAAGACCGGTGAACACGACGCTCCAGGCATCCCACTTCATGACAAGACTCCACGATTGTGTATCGAGCTTTGAAAAACCAGCACACGCTTAACCCTGAATCGATATGCCATACTCCGCGAGCAGTCGTTCCGCCGCGGCGAGGGCTCGCCGGGCCGAGTCATCAAGCTGACTCGGCCGGCTGCCGCCGGCAGGGGCGAGCATGGCGCGGGCGAAGATGCTGAGCTTCTCCAGCGTCGATACCCGGGCCCTTGCGTCGAGCACCTCGAAGCCTCGGCTTCTGATCTTAGTCCCGATCGCGCCATAGATTCTCGCCGCCGCCCGGACAGCCAGGCGTGAATCGGCATCGAGCCCACTGATGCCCGCCTCCCCGGCAGCGTAATAGCCGTCGGCGACTTCGAGGATCGTCTGCACGCCCCGCCGTACCTGCCGTGGGTCGGGCGGCCCGCCGCCGGGCCGCAGCCCGTCGGTCCATTCAAGCGGCAAGTAGCAGCGAGACCGACGCCAGTCTTCCGCGACGTCGCGGGCGATATTGGTCAGCTGCATGCCCATGCCGAGCGCCGCAGCGTGGGGCAGATGGCGGCGATCCGCGAGGCCGAGGATCGGACACAAGAGCACGCCGACCGCCCCGGCAACCTGAAAGCAGTACAGGAGGAGGTCGGCCTCGTGCAAGCCGGCCGCCGGCGTGAGATCCGACCGCATCCCATCGAGCAACGCCAGTGCCGCCTCGAGTGGCAGGTCGTGTCGGCCGACGAGCTCCGCCAGCCAGCGGCTCTCGGTGGCGACCGGGCTGTCTCCGCCGGCGATCCGCCGGACGTCCTCCGTGGCCCGCTCGACGAACTCCAGCGCCTGCTGCGGTGAGGCAGCGGTATCGACGCCGTCGTCGCACCACCGACACCAGGCGTAGAGACGCTCGACGTCGGCCCGTTTGCCGGCGGGCAGCAGCCGGCTGGCAAACGAAAACGAGCGGCTGTGCCGCCGGATCGACTCCCCCGCTGTCTGGCTGCTAACTGGCGACGACATGGAAGTCTGCCGCGATCGTATCGCAGGTGGCCTTGGCGGAGTTGACGACGCCGGGCACGCCGGCCCCCGGATGGGTGCCCGCCCCGACGAGGTAGAGCCCGGGGATGTCCGGGTCGCGGTTGTGGGGGCGGAAGTAGGCGCTCTGAGTGAGCGTGGGCGCGACCGA
>CAMCQY010000125.1 GCA_945877135.1 Candidatus Kuenenia stuttgartensis | reverse complement strand
TGAACGCGGGTTGGATGGCGAGTGGGAGGCCATGATGGTTCTCACGACAGGTCGTTGATGAGTTTGATGAGCGGCAGGAAGAGGGCGATCACGATGAAGCCCACGGCACCACCGAGGAAAATGATGAGCAACGGCTCCATCAGGCTCGTCAGGCTCTCCGTGAGCACCGACACCTCCTCATCGAAGGTGTCGGCCACCTTGTAGAGCATCGTGTCGAGCTCGCCAGACTCCTCGCCCACGTCCACCATGTTGATCATCAGATCGTCCACCACCGGCTGCTTGTATTTGCCCAGATAGAGCAGCGCGCCGATGCCCGGCACGAAAATCGTCCAGAAAAACAACGCCATCGGATGGAACGGCGGCACCGAATACTCCTTCAACGGCTTCGCAATCGCATTCCCATCGCGGATCGAATCCGACGTCTTCTGAAACATCTGCTCGAACATCATGTTGCCAGATGTCGACTTCGTGATGTTGAGCGCCTCCAGAATCGGAACACCGGCGCCCAGGAGCGTGCCCAGCGTTCGCGCACTTCGCGACACGATATTCTTCTCGACAAGCTGCCCGAAGATGATCACCTTCAGGGTGAAGAGATCCCACCCAAACCGGCCATACGGAATCTTCTTGATCCCCTTGATGATCAGATTGAAGCCGAACGGAACCGCGGGAATCGCCCACCAATAGCTCACCGCCAGGTTGGACGTGTTGATCAGAAACTCCGTCATCGGCGGGAGCGTGGTGCCGAAGTCGTCGAAGATCTTTTTAAACTGCGGCACGATCTTGATCATGATGAACGTGAGGATGCCGACGGCCACGCTCACCACCACGATCGGATAGACCATCGCCCCCTTCACCTTGCGGCGCAATGCCTCCGCCCGCTCCATGAATTCCGACAGCCGTCGGAGAATCACTTCGAGCGCACCGCCCGCCTCGCCGGCGCGGATCATGTTGACATAGAGCCGGTCAAACGCCTTCGGGCTCTTCGACATCGCCTCGGAAAGCGTGGAGCCGCCCTCGATCTCGTCGCAGACGTCTTCGAGGCTGTATTTCAGGCGACCCGGCTTCTGCATCTGCGCCAGGATCTTGAGGCTGCGTAGGATCGGCAGACCGGCGTCTTGCAGAATCGAGAGCTGCCGCGTGAAGAGCGTGAGATCCTTCCCCTTCACACCGCCAAACACGAAGCCACGGTTCTTCTTCTTGTTGGCGGCGGCCGAGACCACCTTCTTGGCCTTGATCTTCGTGACCATGTAGCCCATCGACCGGATCGTGGCCTGGGCTTCGGCCTCGGTCGCCGCGTCAACGGTGTCGCGGATTTCCTTGCCGGTCGTCGCGTCGATAGCTTCGAAGAGAAAAGTGGGCATGGGTAGGATTCCAGATCAGGCGTTTCGAGCTAGGCTTCCAGGATTGTTTCGCGAATGACTTCGTCGGCGGTTGTCAGGCCGTCGTAAATGCCAATCATGCCGGAGTCGCGGAGCGTGACCATGCCGGCCCTGCGGGCCACCTCGCGGAGTTCTTCTGTCGACGCATTGCGGATCACCATGTCGCGGAGTTCGTCGGTCATGATCAGCAGTTCGTAGAGCCCCAGGCGGCCCTTGTAGCCGCTGTTGTTGCACTTCTCGCAGCCACGGCCGCGGTAGAACTTCTTGCCCGCGATCTGGTCGCTCGTCACCTCCAGATCGGCCAGGGCGTCTGCATCGGGCACGACCTCCTCTTTGCAGTTGGTGCAGATGCGGCGAACCAGCCGCTGCGCCAGGATCGCCTCCACCGTGGCCGTGATCAGAAAGGGAGGCACGCCCATGTCGCGGAGCCGCGTGACCGTGGCCGGGGAATCGTTGGTGTGGAGCGTGGAAAACACCATGTGGCCCGTGAGCGCCGCCTGCACCGCAATCTCGGCCGTCTCCACGTCGCGGATCTCGCCCACCAGGATCCGGTCGGGATCCTGCCGCAGGATCGCCCGCAGGCAGGCCGCGAAGGTATTGCCGATCTCCGCGTCGATCGGCACCTGCACGATGCCGTCGATGTCGTATTCCACTGGGTCTTCCGTCGTGATCAGCTTCTCCGAGACGTCGTTCAACTCGGAGAGGGCTGAGTAGAGCGTGGTCGTCTTGCCCGAACCCGTGGGCCCCGTCACCAAGACGATGCCGTTGGGCCGGTGGATCATCTGCCGGAACCGCCGCAGCATGTCGGCCGGCATGCCGAGCTTTTCAAGATTGAGCGACACGACGCCACGGTCGAGCACCCGCATCACCACGCTCTCGCCGAAGAGCGTGGGCAACACGCTCACGCGGAGGTCTACCGGATGGCCGCCCACCGTCAGCTCGATGCGGCCGTCTTGCGGGAGCCGCCGCTCGGCGATGTCGAGGTTGGCCATCACCTTGATCCGGGTCGTGATCGCGAAGGCGAGATGCTTCGGCGGCGGCACCATCTCCTGCAACACGCCGTCTGCCTTCAGCCGGATGCGGAACTCATGCTCGAAAGGCTCGAAGTGGATGTCGCTGGCGCCGTCGCGGATCGCCATCAGAAGCACCATGTTGAGCAGCTTGCGGACCGGCGCACTTTCCGCCAATGCCTCCACGCTTGTGAGGTCGATGGGGCCGTCTTTGGAGGCCGCCGCCGCTGCAGCCTCCAGCTCCTTGTCGCCCTCCATCTTGTCGACGATCGATTCGACCGTGTCGGTGGCCGACGAATAATACTTCTCGATCGCCTTCTGGATCTCAGGCTCCGTCGAGACGCAGACGCGAATGTCGTAGCCGAGCAACACCCGCAGCTCGTCGGCCACCTGGATCTTCTGCGGCTCTGCCGATGCGATCGTGAGCCGGTTGCCTTCCAGCTCCAGCGGCACGATGCGGTAGAGCTGGGCCATCGGCTCGCTGACGATCTCCAGCACCTCGCCCCGCAGCGGACGGTCGGCCAGCTGGGCGACGGTGGTGCTCCACTGCTCGGCCAGGGCCTCCGCCAGCTGCTCCTCAGTGACCATCGACATCGAAATGCCGATGCGGCCGAGCAGCTCACCGCCGCGCGCAGCCTGTTCGGCCAGCATCGCTTCGAGCTGGTCCTCGTCGATCGTGCCGAGGTCGATCAGGATTTGTCCGAGCCGTCGGAGTGCCATGGTGATTCGAGACCGGGTTTACCCTTGCTTGCGCTGCGGGCTTGGATGGGGATGCGGGGTTTGTACGGGCTGCTGGGAGTTTGTGGATCTCATCCAAGCCCGAAGCGCAAGCGAGAGGAATGGATAAAGATTGGTTTGTTGGGGTTTGTTGCTGGGTTTAGTGGTCCTTGCTCTTCTTCGGCCCATCTTGGAGCTCTTCGAAGATGCCCCGCTCGGCGTTGAAGATTCGCTGCATCAGGTCGTCGGGCTGCTGGGCCTTCGCAAAGGCGTTTTCCTTGGTGATCTTCTTCTCGTGCCAGAGCTTGAAGAGATGATCGTCGAGCAACTGCATGCCGAGCTTGGCACCGGTCTGGATCGACGAATTGATGCGGAAGGTTTTGTTTTCGCGGATCAGGTTGCCGATGGCGGGCGTGACCACCAGGATCTCGTAGGCTGCCACACGGCCGCCACCGATCTTGGGGATCAGCGCCTGCGACACCACGCCGATGATCGCCGTGGAGAGCTGCGTGCGGACCTGCTCCTGCTGGTTGGTCGGGAAGGCGTCGATGATGCGGTTGACCGTGCCCTGGGCGCTCGAGGTGTGGAGCGTGCCAAACACCACGTGGCCCGTTTCAGCGGCCGAGATCGCCGCCTCGATCGTTTCGAGGTCGCGAAGCTCGCCGACGAGGATGATGTCGGGGTCTTGCCGAAGCGCGCGGCGGAGGGCCTCCGAGAAGCTCGTCACGTCGGTGCCGATCTCCCGCTGATTGACCGTGCACTTCTTCGACTTGTGATAAAACTCGATCGGATCTTCGATCGTGATGATGTGGTGATCGTGGGTTTCGTTGATGAAGTTGATCAGGCTGGCGAGCGTGGTGCTTTTGCCGGAGCCGGTCGGGCCGGTCACGAGAAACAGGCCGCGCGGCCGCTGGGCCATCTTCTTGCAGACCTCCGGCACGCCCAACTGCTCGGGAGTGAGCATCTTGTTGGGAATCTGCCGGAGCACCATCGCGACCGTGCCCTTTTGCTTGAACACGCTCACGCGGAAGCGGGCCAGATCCTTGAAGGCGAAGCCGAAGTCGCAGCCGCCCTTCTCGGCCAGTTCCGCCTGGCACCGCTCGGGGGTGATCGCCTTCATCAGGCCGTTGGTGTCGTCGGCCGTAAGCACCTTGGTGTTTTGGGGAGTCATGGCACCGCTCATCCGGAACACCGGCGGGAGGCCCACCGTGATGTGGATGTCGCTCACGCCCCCCTTCACGGCGGCCGTCAGCAGCTTGTCGATCTGAATCGTGCCCACCGCCTCCTTGGGCATCGCGAAGGCATCGTGGTGGCCATCGCCGTCAGCCTGCTGCCCGGGCCGCGGATCGTCGGCGATGTCGAGCTGGATGTCGCCCCCACCGCTGGCAGGGGCCTCGGCGGCTGCGGGGGCCGCGCCGGCACCGGCTTCACCAGCCACGCGGAGCACCAGCACCTTCGTGCCCTGCACTTCCAAGAGCGAGCCGGTGTGCGAGCCCACCGGAGTCGTAAACGAAAACATCTTCGCGTCGGCACCAGGCGGCATGATTGCCGCCGCATACGCCTGCACGTCTTCAGGGGCCAGCGGCTTCGTTTTGAGCGGCCGCATCTGGTCGCCCAGCCGCAGCATCGGCGCATAGCCTCCCGAGAGCCGCACCTCCGAGGCGCCGTTTTCCTGGGCCAACTGGAGCAGCCGTTCGATCTGGGCCTGCTGTGGGGAGGTCGCCGTGCTCATGTCCTTGCCGCCGTGCCTGTGCCTGTGCTGGTGATGAAGCCACCCCGAAGGGATGGCGAGGGAATCCTGTCAAAAATCGACCCGAAAAAATCGACCAGTCAAACCTCGACCGCGTGCTGCGGGAAGCCCGGAAGACGTTGATGGGGGAAACCCGGGGGCGCGGCCTTGGGCCTGGAAGAGGCCGCGGTCGCCTGGCTGGCAACCATGCCCGAGGGCATCGCGCCCAGCCA
Source organism: Candidatus Kuenenia stuttgartensis (assembly GCA_945877135.1). GTDB lineage: Bacteria > Planctomycetota > Planctomycetia > Pirellulales > UBA1268 > CAMCQY01. The sequence continues at coordinate 5,474 of CAMCQY010000125.1, read as the reverse complement.
CTGCCTCGAGATCTGGCCCACCCTCGCCTACCGCCTTCTTTTTTTCTCGTCGGCTCGGGCCCCTGACAGCCGCCGACCAGACACTCCTATTATGCGCTGTCTCTGTCGAAAAGGGAAAGCAGCGGACGGGTCGGCGGGATCGATTTTTTGGAATCTGCGGACGGGCCGCAGGAAACGGCCGGCCCGCCCGGGCTCCGGCAGGCGCGCAGGCCTTGGTTTCCGGCCAAGTTTGGTATCGTGGGGGCATGGATATCGTCAACCACCGCGATACGGTCCCGTTTACCACCGCCGATGGGTCTACCATCCGGGAACTGCTGGCCCATCGGAATTCCGCCATCCGCCAGCAGAGCCTCGCCGAGGCCCGGCTGCAGCCCGGCTGCGCGACCGTTCCCCACCACCATGCCGTGACCGAGGAGATCTACTACATCCTCACCGGCACCGCCGCGATGACTCTGGGGGTGGAAACCCGCGACGTCGGCCCCGGCGACGCCATCGCCATCCCCCCCGGCATCCGCCACACGATCCGCAACACGGGTTCCCAGGAACTTGTCTTCCTCTGCACCTGCGCCCCCGGCTACGAACACACCGACACGTTCCTCGAACCGCCGACCCACTCCTAGTCAGCCATGGCCGTCTCCGACCCGTTTTCCAAAATCCTGATTTCCGAAGGGATCATCAGCCCCGAGCAGCTGGCGGAGGCGATCCGTGTGTCGGGCTCATCCAGCTCGAAGGTGCACGACGAGGTCATCAAGCTCGGCTACGCCCCGCCGGAAAAGGTGATGGCGGCTCTCGGCAAGGCCTACCGGCTCACGGTGATAGATCTCACCGGCATGGCCGTGCCGCAGGACATCGTCGAACTCCTGCCCGAGAGCGTGGCCCGCGAAAACACGATCTTTCCGCTCTCGGAAATGGGGAGTGTCCTGCGGCTGGCTACCAGCGATCCCACCGACATGGAACTCCAGGAGAAGCTCCGCTTCATCCTCAACCGCGACGTCGAGATGAGCCTGGCGCCGAGGCAGCAGATCGTGGAGGCGATCAACCGCCACTACGGCCTCTCCGACGGCGAAAGCGCCGACTCGATGATTCAGGAAATGACCGACACGGCGATCGACTTCACCGAAACCGCCGTGGAGCAGGCCTCCGCGGCCGCCGCAGAGGAGGCGTCGGATTCGCCGGTCGTGAAGCTCTGCAACCTGATTATCACCGAGGCGGTGCAGCTGCGGGCCAGCGACATCCACATCGAGCCCTTCGAAGACCGGATCCGCATCCGCTACCGCATCGACGGCCGGCTCGTCGAACGCGACAACCCGCCGCGGCGGCTCCTGGGCGCAATCCTCTCCCGCATCAAAATTCTCTCCAAGCTCGACATCGCCGAACGCCGCCGGTCGCAGGACGGCCGCATCAAGCTGACCGCCGACGGCAAGGACTACGACCTCCGCGTCAGCGTGCTGCCCACCAACCACGGGCAGTCGGTCGTGATGCGGGTGCTCGACAAGGACAACATCCGCGTCGGCATCCGCCAGTTGGGCCTTTCGGAGCAGGACTTCCGGCAATTCAAGAACCTGATCCGCCGACCCAACGGCATCATCCTCGTCACCGGCCCAACCGGCTCCGGCAAGACGACCACGCTCTATGCCTCGCTCAACGAGCTGAACCGGCCCGACACGAAGATCATCACCGCTGAAGACCCGGTGGAGTATTACCTCCAAGGCATCAACCAGGTGGAGATCAAACACCAGATCGGGCTCGACTTTGCCCGCGTCATCCGCGCCATGCTGCGGCAGGCGCCCAACGTGATCCTCGTCGGTGAGATGCGCGACACGGAGACGGCGCAGATGGGCATTCAGGCGTCGCTCACGGGGCATCTCGTGTTTAGCACGCTCCACACCAACGACGCCCCCGGTGCCATCACCCGCATGATCGACATGGGCGTGCCGGCCTACCTCGTGGCTTCAAGCGTGGTGGCGGTGCTCGCCCAGCGGCTTGTGCGGGTGGTCTGCACGAAGTGCAAGCAGCCCCACCAGCCGCTCGATTCGCAGATCCAGGAGGCGGGCATCACGCCGGAGCAGCTCAAGACCGCCACGTTCATGAAGGGCCGCGGCTGCGTGAACTGCCAGAAGTCGGGCTACAAGGGCCGCCTCGGCATCTTCGAGCTGATGGTGATGAACAACAAGATCCGCGAACTGGCCTTTCAGGGAGCGGCCACGACCGACATCCGCCGCGCCGCAGTGGCCACCGGCATGACGGTGATGTTTGAAGATGGCATCGACAAGGCGCTCCGCGGCATCACCACGCTCGACGAGGTTTTCCGCGTGTCGAAGAAGGCCGAGTAGGCAAGCCCGCAGCCCATCCAAGCCCGAAGCGCAAGCGAGAGGAAACCGCGACGGGGATCGCGCGGCCACTTGGATTCCCTACCGGCCCCAAAAATGCATCACTGCCGGTGGCACCTCGCGGGTCTCCCATGCGGCCTCCGGTAAGAGTGCCGAGTCGAATGATGTGTCGGCCTCGACCACCATCAGGCTGCCCGCTGGCGCCGCCCGCATCATCACCTCGATCAACGCCCGCAGTTCGTCCCACCGCTCGGCGAAAAACGACCACGGCGGCGACACAAACACCACCCAGGGCATGTCGGTGGGCAACGGCGGCAGCCGCTTCGCCCACAGGAGCACGTCGCCCGGGCGAACCTCGACCCGACTCTCGAGCCCGAGCGACCGCACCGAACGCCGCAGCACGTCGGCCGTCGGAAAATGACGCTCGACCAACACCGCCCGCGCCGCGCCGCGGCTGACCGCCTCGAACCCCAGCGCGCCTGTGCCAGCAAACAGATCGAGCGCGAGTTTCTCCTTCACGTCAACGCCGAGCAGGTTGAAAAGGCTCTCCCGGACACGCTCTTTCATTGGCCGCGTGCGGGCCGCGGGGGTGAATTCCAGGAATCTGCCGCGGAGATCGCCACCGATGATCCGCGGTGGACTGGCTGCTTCGTCGCCATCGGCGGGGGGCGGGCGACGGTCCGGGGAGCGACGGGAACGGTCCATGGCCAAGGATTCCGGGAAAACGGGAAAAGGTGTTATCGTACCCTCAGCGACGTGACTGGGTGTCGTGGGTTTCTTTTGCGTGGGTTTCTTTTGGAAGGAGAGAGGTCGATGGCCATGAGATGCATGCGGGCGGCGGTTGGCGTCTGGTTGATGGCGACGGCAAGCGTCTGTTTCGCTCAGGTGCCGGCGGTGGAGACCCACCCCCACGACCCCGCCAAGGCCAAGGAGGAGTTTGAAGCGGCCCGCAAGCAGGAAAAAGAACTCATCGCCGAACTCACCCTGCTGCAGGCCGAATACCAGCAGCCCGGCGTCGATCAGAAGGCGATCGCCGCCAAGTTTGAGACTGCCAGGGAAAAGATTCCGGCCACGAAGGAGCGGCTGGAGACGGCGGCTTTCGCACTGGCCATGGCCGACCCCAAGAATCCCTCCGCCCGCGAGCTCTGCGGCCTTGTGATCGCCTCCCGGCTGCAGATGGATGACGCAGTCGATGCGGTCAGGCTTGCCACCATCCTCGACAAGGCCGGGTTGACCGACGGCAATATCGACATGATGGCCGCTGCCGCCGCCATGATGCTTTCCAAACTCGACGAAGCGGCTGACTGGCTCACAAAGGCGGAAGCCAACGGCATTCAGAAGCCGAAGGTCGCAGAACTCCAGGCCAGCATCGAGGACGAACGGCCCAAGGTGGCCGCCGAGATGGCGGCCCGCAAGGCCGACGCCGACGCCGACGACCGACCCCGCGTGACGATCACCACGTCGAAGGGCGACATCGTGGTCGAACTGTTCGAGGATGCGGCCCCCAACACCGTGGCCAATTTCATCAGTCTCGTCGAGAAGGGCTTCTACGACGGCACGCCGTTTCATCGCGTCATCGGCGGCTTCATGGCTCAGGGTGGCGATCCGACCGGCACGGGATCGGGTGGCCCGGGCCATGTCATCGCCTGCGAGTGCGAACTGCCCGGCGCCCGTAAGCATTTCCTCGGCTCGCTCTCGATGGCCCACGCCGGAAAAAATACCGGTGGTTCCCAGTTCTTCCTGACTTTCCGTCCGACGGAACACCTCGACGGCAAGCACACCGTGTTTGGCCGTGTGATCCAGGGCTTCGATGTGATGCCGAAGCTTGCCCGCACCCAGCGTGAGGACGGACAGCCGATTCCCGGTCTCGAACCCGATACTATTGTGAAGGCGAAGGTCCTGCGGAAGCGGGATCATGCCTACGAGCCCAAGACGTCTCCTGATCCAAGAAAGTGAGGGCCGCGTTATGACTGCAATGAGCGTGCGGTTGAGTGCCGTGCTGATGGGTCTGATTGTCGGTGCGTTGTTGACGACCTCGGCCATCGCCGCGGAGCCGACAGCCCCAGCCCCGAAGCAAGTCCCAAGCCAAGCCCCAAACACAGGAGCATCACCGATGCCGACCGATCCAGCCGATGCAGCGTCGCAGGATCCAGCGCTTGATCCAGCGTTGGGCGGCCGACTGCCCGACGATCAGCTTCCGAAGAACGACAGGGAATGGGCGAAGCGGCTCACGCCCGAGCAATTTCAGGTGGCCCGCAAGAAGGGCACCGAGCGGGCCTTTACTGGCAAATATTGGAACACGAAAACGCCCGGCACGTATCGCTGCATCTGCTGCGGCGAGCCGCTCTTTCGCTCCGGCGAGAAGTTTGACAGCGGCTGCGGGTGGCCGAGCTTCACCGCCCCGATCGACGGCCGGAAGGGCACGACGATCGCGGAGCACATGGACACGTCGATGTTCATGCGGCGGACGGAGGTGACGTGCCGTCGCTGTGGTGCCCATTTGGGGCACGTGTTCGACGACGGCCCGCCGCCCACCGGTCTGCGGTATTGCATCAACTCCGCGTCGATCGTGCTCGAACCGGCCAACGAACCGCAGAAGTAGAGCCGAAGTCCCTTGCTTGCGCTGCGGGCTTGGATGGGCGGGAACCCGCCGCATGCAATCCCATGACGGGGAACGGCGCGTCCATTTCCCATGCAAGCCCGAAGCGCAAGCGAGAGGAAACCGCGACGGGGGTTGTGAGGCGGCACGTATTCCCTTGCTTGCGCTGCGGGCTTGGATGGACGGGGCGCCCGCCGCGCGGGCTTGGATGGGCGGGGGAACCCGCCGCGCGGGCTTGGATGGACGGGGCGCCCGCCACGCGGGCTTGGATGGGCGGGGGAACCCGCCGCGCGGGCTTGGATGGACGGGGCGCCCGCCACGCGCAATTCCCATGCAAGCCCGAAGCGCGAGCGAGAGGAAACCGCGACGCCGGAGATTTGTCGGGTTGACAACACGGGGAAAAATGTGTACACACGTACACATGACCCGCAAGCCTGATTTTGTAACCCGAACCGAACCGATTGCGTTTTTCCTCACATGGACAACGTACGGTTCATGGCTTCCCGGCGACGATCGCGGCTGGGCGGATAGCCGTGGACATCTTC
>CAMCQY010000124.1 GCA_945877135.1 Candidatus Kuenenia stuttgartensis | reverse complement strand
CGCCTTGCCGGCAGCGGCTCAGACCGCGGCGGCCTCGACGCCCCGCAGTGACGATCCCTGGGCGCTTCTCAATGCCATGACCACCCGCACGGGCCCGCCCCCCGCCTCACTTCCACAGCCGTCCGTGATCGACTTTGCTCCACACCTCTGGCGACAGGCTGCCTCCTTCATCGCCACCACGACCACCGAAGCGGGGATCGACGGCCCCGGCGCGGAACGTGCCCGGGCAGCGTTGCAGCGGTTCAAGGCTGCAATGGCTCGGATGGACGACGCATCGCCGACTGGATTGAGTACGCAGGCGGGCTCACCTCTGGCCGAGGCACTGGCCGGAGCCCGTCGGGCGTCCAACGCGGCCGGTATCCCGCAGGCATGGTCCACCGCACCCAAGCCATTCCAAGCCGCCGTCGCCGCCCGCAACGACGCCGTCGAACTCGGCTGGTCCATGCTCGACGTGATTGGGCGTCTCTCCGGCGGTGCCGGTCCCCAGTTCATCGCGGCAGGGGTGATCGATGGGTTTATCGGCCGCATTTCCCGTTTGAGCACCGCGATCGCGCAGTCGCCGTCGGTGCCATCCGCCGACAACGACACCGCCCGCGTCGATCCGCTCACCACCACCACCCAGAATATGCTCGCGCAGTCGTCGATGCTCCGGTCCCTCCAGGATCAACTGCTCGCCAGTATGACCGCTGAGGCGGGCTCGTCGGCGCGGATTCCTCTCCATGACCGCATGATCCTCCTCCGGTCGCGGTTACCGGATGCCGCCCAGCGAGCCAAGCTTTTACCCATGACGCCCACTGCCGCCGACGAGAAACAAGCTGACGCCGACGGCGCGGCCGATGCGGGAGTGGCCCTGAAGGCTGAGGGACGACCGCTGATCCCGTCTGGCCCCCCCCGACCCATCGACCGTGCCGCCTGGAAAAACTGTGCTGCGCTCGCGACGGCCGTCGTCGATCTCGTCGATGCCTCGGGAATCAACGCCACGGCGGGCCAGAGCCTGGGACCGAACATGCTCCAGCCAACGCTGGATGACATCGCCGCCGCTCGACGGGCGATCGCCACACTCGACAATATGGCGGGTGACGAGGCCGCCGCCGCCGAAGCCGCCGCCAAACTGTCATCCCGCCTGGCGAGACTCTTCGAACGGGCCGCGGTGGCAGCGGCGGGGGCAAACGACACGGTCAAGGGACCGGCCAATGTCGTCGATTCCGACCGTCTCGGCGGATTGCTGCGGATTCTCGACCCCCGCGACGCCGCCGTGGTGGGCGATCGCATGATCGCCGGACTGACTCGCTGGAACGCCAACCTCCGCTTTGGACTGCGGCTGCAACGTCCTGATCCCACGCCACCCCGTCTCGGCATCGCCACTGATATCCAGATCTCCGTCTCAGGCACGGCCAACGTGCCTGCGGCGGCGGCACTCACGCTGGGCTTTGATCCGGCGCAGATCACCGTGCGGCTGCCGGACGGCAGCAGTCTGGTCGAGGGTGTTTCCATGCCATCGCGTGACCTGCCCTGGCGCGGGGGTGCATTCACGGTGCAAGTGGTGCCTCTGCGACGTGCAGCCATCGGCGACAATCGCAGAACGACCCTGCTCAGCGCCATGATGACGGCCGATGATTACGTCGAGAAAGCGCAGCTCTCCATGCCGCTGCCATCGGAACGCGGCGTGCTCGTGGCGGTGCGTGGCCGCGCCGGCAGCGTCTCGGGAATGGTCGGCGAGGACGGATGGGTGCTGGCTTCCCGCGGCCCACTTTCCGAACGGACCGCAACTGCCGACGACGCGGCGACCGCCCTCCTCTCGCTCTCAGGCCAGTCCACGCGGGTGACGGCGTGGCAACTGGGACTGGACAACCTCTCTGGCGAAGCTCGCAAGCTCGACGTCGAACTCCACTCGATCCCCGGCGCGACATCGCCCAACGACCGCGAGCGGGCCTGGTCTGATGCCGCGGCTGCCTTGCTCGCCGGCCGATTCACCGCTCCACCGCTGGCCCGCGCGGCCGGCGTGACGCTCGGCGTGGAAGGGCAGATCGTGCCCCTCGTGCTCAAGTCTGGCGACGGAGGACAGGACGGCCCGAAAAAGGACGCCGACCCGGCAACACCGCCAGCGGCGGCTGCAAACGCCGGAGCCCTGGAGCTCCCGACGCCTCAGCCGGCAGGCGGTTCCGCCGGCCGTGAGATTGGCCCCGACCTCGCGCTGGTCGTCCACGACACACAGGCACCCGCCGGCTCCCGACCCACGATCACGCGGATCAGCCTCAGCGCACAACACCCGCGGGACATGATCGCGGCCATCGCGAGATACGACCGCCGCGCCCGCACGATCACCGTGTCGCTCGGACCGGTCGGCGGAAATGCCTCGCTCCTACCGACGGATGGCTGCCGAGTGACACTGCGGGAGCCAGACGGCCAGCCCACCACTGGCGGAGCACCGTCTTCCGCGATCCGCCCGGTCGTGCCCCGCAAGCCGGGCGCCGTGTTGACGACCGCCGCGCCGACGAGCGACGTCATCGCCTCATGGAATGGCCCAGATCAGGGCACCGCCCGCTTCTCGCTCGACGTCGACGGATATCCCCGCGGCTTCAACTTTGCCGTCGACTGTTCAGCAGCGGCAGACATGCAGCCGCAGGGGCCTCAGTACGACTGGCGGCAGATCCATATCCTGGCCCCTACGGCCGGCACGACCTTGCTGAAGGCACCGGTCGCCGCGGTGCCGATGCGGCTGGCCGTCGACGCCCCCGCCGACACCTTCCTGGCTGGTGAGAAGGTCGGTGGTTCCGTCGCCATCGTGCTGCGACAGATCGGCGGTGGTCTGGCTGATCGCGGCGAGGAACGCACCGTCTGGACCGCAGCCCACGACCGGCAGGTGACGTTCATGTTCGAGCCGCCAGCGGCGGGGGCCTCGCTGGCGATCAAGACCATCGTTGACGATTGGACGATCGCCGCCTCCGGCGAGGGCTTCGCCAACGTCGATGTGTCGGCCGAGGCCCGGCTCGCGATCGCCGGTCTGCAATCGCCCATCGTCGACTCGCGGATGCTGGTGTTCGACGGGCAGCCGCCGGTCGTCGATGTGCCGCCAGACGTGCAGGCCACCGTGGGCCAGCCGATCGTGGTGCCGATCCAGGCCTCCGACGATTCGTCCGACGGCTACCTCATCCCGCCCGAACGCCGCCGTCCCGGCGTCTCCGGCCTGAAGTCTGTCGAGTGGGCGATCGATGCCGAAGGCAAGGGCACGCCGAAGGAGTGGCAGCCGGCCGTCTGGCTCGGCGGCACCAACTACGAATTGCGGATCGACTCGGCGAAACTTCCGTTCGGCGTTCGGTTGCCTGTGCTGGTGCGGGCCACCGACAATGTCGGGCTTTCCGATCCGCCGGCGCGGATCTGGCTGTCGGTGGGGGCCGAACCGGCCAGCAAACTGAATTCCCTTACCGGCAAGGTCATGCTCTCTGGCCGGGGTGAACCCGATCTGCCGGTTGTGCTCAGCGGCCCCGGTGGCGATCGGACGGCACGAACCCGCCAGGGCGGGGTGTTTCGGTTCGACGATCTGGAGCCCGGTCAGTATAAGGCGTCGGTGCAGGCGGCGGTCCGGAACCGGATGCGGAAGGCGGAGCCGACACCGGTCACGGTCGAGGCGGCCCCCGCTGCCGCGGCCAGCGTAACCCTCGAGCTCAAGTAGCCGCTGAAGTAGCCGCTGAAGGAGCCGCTGAAGGAGCCGCTGAAGAAACCGCTGCGGACAGGCCCCGTGTTCCCGGCGTCGATTTCCGCCGGCACGACCGGCACAATCATTGCCACCGCTGCCTGACGGACAATCGCGACGTTGGCTGCAACCGCTCTGGCCAACCGGTGCCGGCAGGTCGCCCGCGGTTCCTGACGATGGTGATAGAAGCGGCACGGTGGTTGGTCCGGCAAACGCGTTGCGGGGCCGACGCCACGGTGGCGAGGGGGAACATCACTCGAATGGAATTGCCAGCAGGTCTGTGCCAGCGTGGCCGGACGACGCTCTCCATGCGCACCCGCGCATGCGTGGCGGGGCTGGCTATCGCGCTGGTGCAGGCGATGCTCTTCCCGCTGCCAACACAGGCCCAGACCACCGGCACGCCGATGACGGTCTGGAGCTTTCTCGGGGTGCCCAACCCGTTCGGCACGAACGCGGCTGCACAGCAGTCCGAGAACCCGGCGATCCAGGCTGCCGCCAAGGCCAAGGCCGCCAAGCACGAGATCTGCAAGAAAAAGGCCGCCATCAAATTCCTTGCCGGCCTCGGGTGCACGCCGGAGCATCCCGAAGTGATGCCCGCGCTGATGGCCGCCATGGACGACCCCGATGAGCAGGTCCGGTACGAGGCGGTAAAGGCCGTGCTGCAGACAGCCGCGGTCTGCCAGTCGCGCGACCAGAAAAAGGAGACCTGCAAGACGAAGGGCATGGGCGAAAGCTGTGCAGACGCGAAGAAGGCGATCGAGAAACAGTTCTGCGACGCCCTCGATCGCCTCTGCGGAAAAGCGCCGCCCAAAGAACATAAGCACAAGCTCAAGAAGGCCATGAAGAGCATGCTCGGCGGGGAGTGCGAGGATCCGGCGAAGGAAGACTGTCCGTGCGCCGACAGGCGGGGCTCGTGCTGCAGCCCGGAGATGCGCGACAAGCTGATGAAGCTGGCCTACGGTCGCGACGACATGGGCTGCTTTCTCGAGCCGAGCAAGCGGGTGCGGGACCTTGCAGAACAGGCGTTGAATGCCTGCAACGCCTGCGCCTGCGGATGCGAAGGAACGATGGGCATGGAGTCGGGCATGGACAATGTTGTCCGCGAGATGCCGCCGGTCGACGATCGGGAAACACGACCTTCCGACAACGTTCCCTTGCCGCTGGGCGGCCCCTGCTATGGCGACAGGCTCGTCGTACCTCCGCAGATGGATCACCACGAGATGGTGCCGACGCCCGTCCCGCTGCTCGAGCCGGAAGTGATTCCGACGCCCGACGCCGCGATGGTCCTGCCCGGCACCCGCAGCGTGCTGGTGCGGGCACCTGCACCTGCACCCGCGAGCCCCCTCCCGTCTGCGCCTGCCCGCGGGGAGGCGATGTGGCAGCCGCTCGATCCGGGCACGCCCTTTGCCGAAGCCGACGCGGAAGACCTGCGGGAGTTCCTCAGTGACATCGCGCAGCGGCAGCCATCTGCCCGCATCGATGGTCAGCCCACGCCGCTGTCGGCAGGCCGTCGGCAGGCGGAAACGCGGCTCGCCCTCGCGCCGACAGCCGCCTCCCGGGGCACGCCACAGCGGACCGTCCGGCCTGCCATCCGTACTCCAGTCCCTCCCCGGCCTGCTCCGACGCCGCCCTCTCCCCGGCCGACGGTGACGGCGGAATCGGCACCCGTGGCCGTGCCGTCGCCCCCCGTCATCCGACCCGTGCCACCTGCCTCGCCGTCGCCGGCCACCGGCCTGACGGGGGCTGACCGCTTGCGTTGGCTGGCGCTTGCCAGCCTGACGGTGGCTCTGGCCATCGCCATCTTCGGGTGGCCACGGGCGAAGCCGGCGGCCATGGAGCCGTCTGCGTCTAGCCGTCGCGTTATGATGCGCAGCAACGTGCACGATTTGCATCCTGAGCAGCCGAACCGATGAAGCATTCTCCAGACGAACCAACCGACTCGGATGGTGGCTCCCCCGCCCGCCCCTCGGGCGCCGCTTCCTGGCGGTCCGGCCGCGGCGGGCGAGGCCAACGGCAGCCTCCCGCCGCGGCCGTCCAATCCGTACCGACGTCGACCATCGCCGCACCGATCGCTCAGGCATCGTGGCGTGGCGGACTCGACCCGCTGAAGCGGTCGCGCGACTGGTGGTTGATGGTGCGGCGAATCATGCTTACGGTTGCTGCGCTGGCCCTGACCGTGCTGCTGGTGCGGATGCTGCTGACGGTGCGACGTCAGGTGCCGATCGTCGTGGGCTTCGTAACCAACTACCGGACGCCGCTCGCCCCCATCGCACTGGCCGACGAAGACCGTTTGTTGCTTGCATCCTTGGAAACGCCTGGAAGGCGTTTCTTCGAGCCGGGCTCGGCGGTGATTTTCGACACCAGCCCCGCGTTGGCCTCGGCGACCGCCGACGAGATGCTCGCCACGCTCTCCTCGACGCTGCGCCGCACCAAGCCCGGTGGGCCCGATGGCAACATGGCGATCGTTCATTTGACTGCCATCGGGACGCTTGATGACAAGGGCCGCGCCTGCCTCATTCCGCCGAGCGTCTCCGCAGACTCCGCGGGAATGGAGGAGGACTCCTTCCTCCGCGTCGACCGTCTGCTCGCCGGCCTCCGCGAAGCCCTTCCCGACCGTGTCGGCATTCTCGTCGTACTCGATGCCTGCAGGCCGTCGACCGACTGGCCGCTCGGCGTCGACGACGGAGCCTTCACGCCTGCCGTGGAGGCCCTCATGGCGGGTTCGTCATTGAAGGGCATCTGGGTGATGGTGCCGGCATCCACGGGGCAGAATTCCTATTCCAGCGCCGCACAGGGTGCGAGTGGCGCTGTGCTGGAGTTCGTGCGTGGCTTGCGCGGCGCTGCCGATGTCAGGCCCTGGGGCGACGCCGACGGACGCGTGGAGCTCCAGGAGTTGTCCGCCTACCTCGCCTTTCGCGTCGACCACTGGGCGCGGGCGATGTTCGGCGAACGACAGACCCCCATCCTGACCACAACGCCTTCCGACCGCAACTCCGACGCCGCTCTGGCGTGGACGGCTTCCGGCATGCCGGCCGTCGAGTTGCGGAGCGATGCCGACGTCTACGAAGATGCGTGGCTGGCGGACCGCTGGCGGGCGGCTGATCGGCTGCGGCCCTCGGCCATTCGCGAGCGGCCGCTGCTCTGGGCGTCTTATCTGCACATGCTCCTGCGGGCGGAGAAACTCCGCACGGCAGGAGCGGCGTATCTTGACGAGCAGGTCGACGTCGATACGACCGTCGAACGGATGGAGACAGAACTTGGTCTGGCGCTCATTTCGAGCGCGCGGCTGCTGCCCGGCATCCGGCTGGCCTACAGGCGGAACGACTCGCTGGTAGAACGAGAAGATGACGATGTGCGGCGTTGGATGTCGGCATTCGAACGCTTCATCGCGATCGACCAGCCCCGCGACGAGGCAGCGAAGCCGCCGGCGGTCAGCGGGGATGTCGATGTCTGGATGCTTCGAGCCGAGGCCGCCTGGCGGTGGCTCTTGGAGCACTGCGAAGAAAATGCTGCCATCGACAAAGCTGCCGTCAGTCGCTGGCTGGAATGCGTCGGCTCACGACCCGAGGGCGTTCAGTTCAACCCCGGGCAGATTCATCTGCTGCGGATGCTGGTGCGGTGGGCCGACCCTGCCGACTGGCAGCGGCAGCCTGAGGCCTTCCGCGACTTCATCCGCATGGTGTCGAAGTCTCGTCAGTCCGTCTACGCCTACGATGTGCGGGCCGACCGGATCGTCGAAGCCAACGAGTTGGCCAGCCGAGGCAATGCCTGGATGCGGGACGCTCTCGACCTGGCGTTCGTAGGCGGACCAGCCAACCTGGCCGAAGCCGTCCGGCTGTCGCGACAGAGCATCGAGGCCTTCGACCAGCGTGCAACGCTCTCCCAGCAGCGGATCCAGGCGCTCGAGCTGCTCGACGTCGTCCGGGCGGAACTCCCCTATCTGGCCGCATGGTGGGTCGAGGAATCGCGACACGCTGCCCGCCAGCCGAGCGACATGGAGAGCGGGAGCCTACGCACGAAGCCGGACGACATCGTGGCGCTGCTGCTGGCGTTGGAGCAACTCGAACTGACTGTCGACGCGGCCGCGGTGGCCACCGGCGACCAGGAGCCGCTGGCGGCGCCCTCGGCCGGCAACATCGACGAAGTGCGGGCCCGCTGCGAGGCGTTGTTCACGGCGATCAAGTCGGTCTACCTGGAGAGGTGTGCTGACCTGGCCACGCAAGCCCCCGACAGCCCGCGCACACACGGTGCCATCCGTCGCGTGCTCGCGCTGCCGTTGGCGCAAGGGGATCTGCGGATGCGGCTGCTGCGGCGTGCGGAAACCCTCGATCGTCGCCACGCTGCCCTGATGGCCCGCGCGGACTCGCAGAACGACGATCCGCTCCCGCCGATCGACCAGGCAGCAGCCGTGGCGGGGTGGGTGCCCTGGCGGAACGCGATGATGAATCCAGTGCTCCCCATCATCGCGGCGAACCCGTTCGGCACGCCAACATTGCCCACGTCGGCAGCGGACATCGCCGCAAGCGTCGGTCGTCAGGTGACGGCCGTCCGGTCTTCGGCGCGATCTCTTCCCTCGATCATCGCGGACTTCGACCGCCAGCGTGCCGAGTTGGAGATCGGCAGCCGCGATAGTGATGCCAGGGTTCTCGAACTGCTTATGCGCGGGAGCCGCGTGAGCCGTCGTCTGGCCGCCGTGGCCGGTCAGCGTCCGCGGATCAGTGAGGGCGCGACTGCCACGCACCGCTACTTCGCCGCGGCGTGGCACAAACGGCTGATGCAACACGCCGAGCTGACGCTGGAGGAGTTTTGGGGCGGCGTTGAACCGGATGAGCCTGTCTATTGCTTCCACAAGGCCCGCGTGTTGATCGAGTCGGCGGCAGAGATCGTCAGGAGCAATGGGGTTGTCTTCGGAGACCGCGAACGCACCCGCCTGACGGCCAAGGTGGATGCGCTCGCCTCGCAGTGGAGCGGGTTCGCCGACCTCGACATGACACCCAACCGGCTCATTCTGCCGTCGGCGAGCGGCGTCGAGGCCCCGCGAAACAAAGTCAGCCTCACCGCCCATTCAGGCGTGCCGTCCGGCCTTGCCGCGATGTGGCTCTCCGAGTCGGTGGAGGGCCGGCCGCTGGAGCTGCTTCAGAGTCGCGCCGTTGATGGATCACCCGGGACCGCCCGCCAGGGCTTCGCCAGCCGCACGGGCGTGCCAGTGTCTTCGCCGCCCGAGGAGGCATCCTGGCAGCTCGATCCCACGGCCGCCCGCAGCATCGAGCTCAATCGCACGGCCGTTCTCGACCTGACGGCCTGGTATCGCGGCCACCGCATGGTCGTGGGCCTGCCGGTCGCGGCGGCGGCGGCCTCGCGGACGACCGAATGGGAGGCCTCGGCCCAGCTCGCGACGCGGGTCACGGTCCGCGGCGACCTGCCGCAGGCACAGTCGGTGGCGATCGTCTTCGACTGCTCCGGCAGCATGGGGCAGCGACTGGCCGACGGTCGGACCCGGCTCGACGCCGGCAGGGCCGCGGTCGCCGAACTCCTCACCGGCATGGCCACATCCGGCCGGTGGGACGTGTCGCTCTGGCTCTACGGCCACCGCACCAAGTGGTCACGCAACAAGGACGGGAAGTATGTCGCGGGCCTCACGCCCGCCGGCACCGCCGCCAAGGCCAGTGCCGGCCGCGCCGGCCAGCCCTTCACGATGGTGCCGGGCGACGATGTGGAGCAGGTGCTGCCGATGCAGGCGCTCACGCGGGCCGCGGTGGAACGGATCAGCATGACGTTGTCTCCACTCGAGCCCGGTGGCGAAACCCCGCTCTATCTGGCGATTTCCGAGGCGTTGGCAACCGACTTCGACGGTGGCCGTACCGACCTGCCTGGCCACGTGCTCGTGGTGACCGATGGCGCGAACGACCAGACTGGCGGCCGCTACGTGACCGCATCGGCGGTGCAAGACCAGCTCGCGCGGAAAAACGGCCGACGCCGCGTGCCCCTCAGAATCGACGTGGTGGGCTTCGGGTATGCGGCCAATGCAGCCGACCGCGCGTCGCGCATGGACGAGGTGCGGAATCTCGCCACCGGCTCCGGGGGCCGTTTCTACGAGGCCGCCAACGCCGAGTCGTTGGCCAGATCGCTCCGCGAATCGATGCGGGTCTTACGCTGGCAGGTGCGGGGGCCGAATGCGCCTCGGGAGGCGGCCGGGCTCGGTGCATCGCTGACACTGCCGCCGTCGCTCGCCGGTCGGCCGCAGGCCTACGAGGCGGTGCTCGAGTCAGGAGCGAATTCGCCACGGCGCGGCTTTGAAGCGGAGGGCGGCGAGGCGATCGATCTCTTCGTCGGCGGTGGCGGCAGGAGACTCGAGTTCCGCCGGTACGACGGCGGCACGGAGCAGGGGCTGCGGGATAGCCGCACGAACCTCTTCGCCCCATCTGATCCGCAGCGGTTGTTCTTCGTTGGCGGGCATCTGGCCTCGCGGTTCGGCGACTCGGTCCGCTTTCCGCTGTCCATCCAGAATGCAAACGCCGCCGAGTTCTCGCCGCGACCCGTCGAGAGCTGGGTCGAGGTGGCGCCCCGTTCCGGTGACGGCACGATCGGTGCCCCGTTCGTCTTCTACGACCTCTCGTTTCAGCCCAACCGCCCCGTGCCGGTGCTCGATCTTGTGGCAACGCACTGGCCGCGATCGGCCGACCGGGCCGAGATCCGCGGCTGGTTCCGCTTCACGAAGACACCGCCCGACATCGCCGTGCCGCTCGCCGACCTGGCGCCCGGCGTCGAGCGACGGCTGGAGCTTGCGGGCCTGCCGGGATCCGAGATCCGAGTGAGCCTGGCTCCGGCCGAGGCTGCCGACCATGTGCAGCTCTCCGTGCTGGAGAGCCATCCGGCCACGATGGCGGACAAGCTGCCCTGCGTGCGGGTCTGCGTGACTCCCGGCTGCCTGC
>CAMCQY010000123.1 GCA_945877135.1 Candidatus Kuenenia stuttgartensis | reverse complement strand
GAACGCTCTGGAGCTGGTTTCATCTCCCACCCCCGACAAACCCACCGACCCCACTCCCGGAGGCGATCATGAATGCGTTTCTCTGGCTGGCCTTCGCGACCAGTTTCTGGTTTCTCAAGTTCCTATTTCTCGCCGGCTGGTTCGTCGCTCGATGGGCCACGTGGCTGCTCTGGCCGGTTGGCATGCTGGTGGCTGGCGTCGGCGCACTGCTGGGCCTCGGCTGCCGACAGGCCAATGCGGGCTGGTTTGGTTGGCTCGCCCGGGACACCACCAAGCTCGAAGCCGCCAATCGAGCTGTCCATGCTGCCGCCGAGGTCGTGAACGAAAGTACGCGGCTACAGGCTGACCAGAACGTCGCGATATCTGAGGCCATCACGGCACTGTCTTCAGAGCGTGCCCAACTCGCCGGCCATCTGCAGCACATCGGTGAACTGGCCACCCAAGACTCCCAATGGGCCGCGGCGCTCACTGCGTTCAGCCCAGTGCTCGTCGCTGTGGCTGTGCTGGCCGTCGGTGCGCTGGCCCTCTGGCTGGCATATCGAGAGCACGCCGGTGATTCAGAGCTGGCCGAGGTGCTGGTCGAGAGCGTCACCAGCGAACACGGCCGGCTGAATCTGGGTTTATTCAACAGCAGTGATACACCGGGACCACAGATGCTGCTCCCCGGTGATGCCCAACACGTTTCATCTACCCCCACCACACCCAACGATGAAGGAGGGCTCCCGTTTTGAGCCACATTGTCGAAATCAAAACTGAAATCAGGGACGAGCAGGCTATTCGGGCTGCCTGTGTTCGTCTCCAGCTTGCCGCGCCCGAACACAAAACATGCCGGCTGTTCAACGCGACGGCAACTGGGCTCTGCGTCCAACTCCCGGGCTGGAATTACCCAGTCGTCTGTGAGACCCAGTCCGGCGCCGTGAAGTACGACAACTACCAAGGCCACTGGGGCCCGCAGGAGGAGCTCAACAAGTTCCTGCAGGCGTACGCTGTCGAGAAAGCCCGCATCGAAGCCCGCAGGAAGGGCCACCGGGTCTCAGAGTGCAAACTTGAAGACGGCTCGATCAAGGTCACCGTCCATGTGGGAGGTGCTGCATGAGCGAGAAACGAATTGAAATCACCGTGAGCCCGGAAGGTGCCACGAGCATCAAGACGTCGGGTTTTTCTGGCAGTTCGTGCAAGGACGCCACCCGGGACTTGGAGCGGGCCCTTGGCGTTGCTGGCCGTGAAACCCTGCAGCCAGAGTTCTACAGCCAGACCAGCACCGGCGAGCAACTCAGGCAGGGAAACTAGCCCCCGTAGCGTTTTCCCCGGTAGCCTGAAGGGCATGCCCATGAATCCCCTCGACGCTGAAATACAGATAGCAAAACCACGCCGTCGTTGGCTTCGAGCACTCGTGGGCGTGACTGTTAGCCTCGCGCTGCTCTGGGCTGGTTCCTACGGCTGGAACGCGTGGTCGGCATACGTGGGCTATCTCAAGTACGAGCCCCAAGAAGGCGACGTGATCTTCCAGTCGCTGCCCCATGGTCCGGTCGTCTGGGCCATCGAGGGCGTGACCAAGTCGCCATATTCCCACTGCGGCATCGTGGCCAAGAAAGGTGCCCAGTGGATCGTCTACGAAGCGTACGATGGCGTCGCAGCCACGCCCCTGAAGACGTTTCTGTTTCGGGGGCGTGGCGGGGGATTTGTCGTCTACCGCCTACGTGACGAGTACCGCGAGCACATCCCCCAGACGCTCAAGTGCTGCGAGGACTACGTCGGCCGGCCCTACGACATCCGGTACAGGCTCGACGATGAGAAGATTTACTGCTCTGAACTCATCTACAAGGCGTACCGTGACGCCACCAATGGTCAGCAGTTGGGCGAGCTCGTGAAATTCGGCGACATGAACTGGCAGCCATACGAAACGCTCATCAAGCAAATCGAGGGCGGCGAGGTCCCCGTTGATCGCGAGATGATAACCCCTGTGGACTTGGCCAAAGCCCCGCAGCTTGAGCCAGCCTTCGCTCATAACCTGAAGGTCGAGCAGCCCGTCACGGCTCGCTAGACCCCACTTTCTCACGGCTTGTGATCCGTTGATCCGAGCTGATTTGAGCCCCCACGTTCTTGAACCGCGGAGACACTATGCCCCGACCCACGAACACCACGACAACCGTACCGTCCACCAACAGCACCACCCTCTCCACCCGCCTCCACGAACTGATTTCAGCTTGCTTCACGGGCATATGGGTCCAAACGCACGAACCCCACGAAGCCGCCCGGGAAATCACTGACCTATGCCGCGCTGAGAACTGGCGGCTGGGAATCTGGAATTGTGACTCCGGCGTGCGCTTTCCCATCGAGCAGATCACGATCCCGGGCGTCGCAGAGACACAGGACCCGCTCGCTGTCATTCGGGCCTTGCCGCAGGTTTCACAGGGCGCCGGCACCACGGTCCTGCTGTTCGAGAACCTGCATAGGTTCTTGGGCAGCGTGGAACTCATCCAAGCCGTCGCGAGGCAGGCTATCACGGGCAAGCACAACCGGGCCTTCATCGTCGTGCTGGCTCCCGTGGCGCAGATACCACCGGAGCTCGACAAGCTGTTCGTGTGCATCGACCATGAGCTTCCTGACCATGCCCAGCTCGAAGAGATCGCCCGCGGAGTCGCCACCCAAGACGGCGAACTTCCTGATGGCGACGAACTCCCGCGGGTGATCGACGCTGCAAAGGGCCTGACACGCAGCGAAGCCGAGAATGCCTACTCGCTGTCGCTGGTCAGGCACGGGACGCTCAAGGCCGAGACGTTGTGGGAGATCAAGGCCGGGCAACTCAAGAAGAGCGGACTGGTCTCTATTCACCGCGGCTCTGAATCGTTCCAGCAACTCGGCGGCCTCGACAACTTGAAGGCGTTTTGTCTGCGAGCCATGCGGCGACAGAATGACAACCGGCCCAACAACAGGCCCCGCGGCGTCCTCCTGCTCTCTCCTCCCGGCTGCGGCAAAAGCCAGTTCGCGAAGGCCCTCGGGAATGAAACCGGTAGGCCGACTGTGGTGTTCGATGTCGGCGCACTACTGGGAAGTCTCGTGGGCCAGTCGGAGAGCAATATCCGGGCGGCACTGAAACTGGCCGATGCGATGGCTCCGTGCGTTGTCTTCTGCGATGAACTGGAAAAAGCGCTCGCCGGGGCTACTTCATCGGGACAGACAGATTCCGGCGTGACAGCCCGCGTGTTCGGGAGTTTGCTCACGTGGCTGAACGACCACGAGAGCGACGTGTTCTTCGTCGGCACCTGCAATGACGCCTCGAAGTTGCCGCCGGAGTTCGCCCGTGCTGAACGCTTCGACGGCGTGTTCTTCGTCGATCTTCCCGGGCGTGACCAGAAAGATGCGGTCTGGGCTATCTACACGCGGCACTACGGGCTGGACGCGAAGCAGGCCCGACCAGACGACGCCAACTGGACCGGGGCTGAGATCAAGTCGTGCTGCAGACTGGCGTCGCTCTTGGACGTGCCGCTCATTCAGGCTGCGCAGAACGTCGTACCCGTGGCTGTGACTGCAGGCGACAAGATCGAGACTCTACGCCAGTGGGCCTCGGGTAGATGCCTGTCGGCGGATCGGGCGGGCGTGTATTCGCGGTCGGAAGGGGTGAGTGGCGGTCGGGTTCGGAGAGTTGTGCGGGAGCCGGGGGTGAATTGAGCGGCGTGTCGTGCGGGCACCAAAAGACACCGGGCCGGGCACCTTGCGATGCCCAGCCCGGTTGTGAATCTTTCGTGGAGATTGCTCGTTCAGGCAGCCAGAGTGGGCGCCTGCCGCAGCCGCCGACGACGCCACATCTGCCAGCTGCCACAGGCCAGACCGGCGAGGGCCATGGCGTAAGTGGATGGCTCGGGGACGACGCTGACGAAGCCGGTGGTGGCGTTGAACGTCGCGAATTGCCCCGCCGCCAAGCCTGTGGAAACCACCGAATCGAAATCCCCACTGAATCCGCCAGTGTTTGCAAACAGTTGCAACACATCCGTGCCATTGTCGTAGGAGCCGCCACTGAAGGTGAGATTGAGAATCCCGCCGAAAATCATGCTGCCGTTGCCATTCACGAGGTCGTAGGTGCCCGCCGTAAAGAGCGGGTTGGTGATGTCGAAGGTGGTGCTTGCCGCCCCAGAGAGGTCAAGCGTGAACCCAGTATCGAGTGTGACAGTACCGGGCGAATTCCCCGGCTGGAACGCACCCAGCACGGCCAGCGTGTGACCGTTCCCCGTGAGCGTTCCAGAGCCGATCAGGTCTCCGGTCGAGGGCAGCGAGTAGGTGCCCGACGTGAGAGCGGTCAGGTCAAACACGCCGCCAGAGCCGAGGTTGAGATCGCCGGTACCGACTGAGCCTGTGCCCGAGAGGGCGAGCACACCACCGGAGATCGTCGTGCCGCCAGAGTAGGAGTTGGCTCCGTCGAGCGTCAGCGTGCCGGCGCCCTGCTTCGTGACTGCGCCTGTGCCGTTGATGATGCCCGAGTAGTTCGAGGCATCGGACCGGTTGAAGACGAGGGTGCCGTTGTTCGTGAGCGTCGACACGTCGAGGACGCCGGTTGTGCCCCCGACGCCGATCTGGAGCGTGCCGCCGGAATTGAGATTAATCGTGCCCGAGGTGCCAGTCGAGAGCGTGCCACCCACGGTCACGAGGCCACCGTTCAGATTGAGCGTGCCAATGCCTTCGATGCCGACATAGAGATCGCCGTTGTTGGCCCACGTGCCGCTCGACACCGTGGCCGTGCCGACGCTGCCGGCGTTGAGGCCGAGGGCGCTCTCCGCGCTGATGATGCAGCCGCCGGTTACGTTCAGCGTGCCGGTCCCACTCATGCCAACGCCGAGGCCAACACTGGCCCATGTGCCGCTCGACACCGTCGCCGTGCCGACGCAGCTGACGAGGTTGCCCTCGCCGTCTTGGCCGCCGCCGATATAGCCAAACGTGTTGGTGACGCTGCCGCCGTTCACGGTCAGCGTGCCGGTGCCGCTGAAGCCAACGAAGAGATCACCGCTGTTGGCCCACGTGCCGCTCGACACCGTCGCCGTGCCGACGCCGCTAACTATGACGGCTTCGCCCTCGCCGCTGTCGATCCAAAAGCCGCCGAGAACGCCGTTTGTGTTGGTGACGCTGCCGCCGGTTACGTTCAGCGTGCCGGTGCCACTCAAGCCAACGACGAGATCACCGCTATTGGCCCACGTGCCGCTCGACACCGTCGCCGTGCCAACGCCGCTGACGACGACGGGCGGCTCGCCGACGACGAAGCCGCCGCCGAGAGCGCCGTTTGCGCTGGTGACGCTGCCGCCGGTTACGTTCAGCATGCCGGTGCCACTCAAGCCAACGAAGAGATCGCCGCTATTGGCCCACGTGCCGCTACCCGACACCGTGACCGTGCCGACGCTGCCGGCTTGGGAGCCGAGAGTGCCGGCCGTGTTGCTGACACGGCCGCCTGTTACGTTTAGTGTGCCGGTACCGACGTAGCCGACGGTGAGTCCGCCACTGTTTGCCCACGTGCCGCTCGACACCGTCGCCGTGCCGACGCTGCCGGCGCTACTGCCAAGAGTGCCGTCCGTGTTGCTGACATAGCCGCCAGTCACGTTGAGCGTGCCGGTGCCGCTGGAGCCGACGGTGAGTCCGCCACTGTTTGCCCACGTGCCGCTCGACACCGTGGCCGTGCCGACGCTGCCGGCTTGGGAGCCGAGAGTGCCGGCCGTGTTGCTGACACGGCCGCCAGTCACGTTGAGCGTGCCGGTGCCGCCGGCGTCGTAGCCGAGCGTGACGTCGGTGCTGGTAACGCTGCCGCCGGTCACGTTCAGCGTGCCGGTGCCGCTGCCGCCTACCAGGAGTCCACTTGCGGCATTAATCTGCAGCAAGCCCAACGACGCGGAGGTGGTCATGTCAAGAACAACAGGGAGATGGGGAGCTCCCGGCGCGGGGGTTAGGTTGAGCGTTCCTGTGTTCGTCAGCGAGAGCGTGCCTGTGCCCGAGATCAGATTGCTGATCGTGAGGGTGTTGCCGGCGGACTGATTGAACTGCAGCGTGCCGTTGGCGGTGACATTGCCCGTGACGGTCGCGCCGTTGTTCAAGAGCACGGTGTCGCCGGGATTGATCGTGCCGCCGGTGAAGGTGTTCGAGCTGCCGCCACTGCCGTAGGTGGTGGTCGTCTGGGCTCGCGCCGACGCGGCACCGCCGAACAGGCAGGCCAATGCAACGAGCACAGGGACAAGAGATTTTGAGGCGTTGCGAATCATGCTCGTGTCCTGTGATGCGATATCGCGCATTGCCGGAATCGACTGCGTTATTGATTCCGGCCCCGTCCGTGTCAAATGATCGGCAGCTTAACGCCATTGAAATGCCCGACAATCACGGCTTCGGGAGAGGTTTTCCCGCCAGTTCCAGCCGTTGATTGAGAGACTCCCTTCTCTCGCTTATCCGGGATTTTCGCCCCCTGATTCCGTCCCATGGTGTCAGACGGCTCCACGGTCGCCTCGGCGGCTGATCGGGCTTCCTAGCGCCTGAAAACCGTCACCAGCCAAGGGGATTTTCAAGCCTGAGTCGCTACCGGTCTGTCAGCAGTCTTGGTAGCCGGGCCTTCCATCCAGCCTTCAAGGAGATCGCACGTACCGATGTCCACAGCAACCACCACTTCCCACGACACCGGCCAGACCACAGCGAACCGGACCACAACCCAACCCATCAACACCCCGACCACCCAACTCGAACGCTCCGCCGCCAACAGACTCCGCACCACCATGGCCGCCGTCAGGCTTGCCTTCACGTGGCTGGGAGTGAGAAAGACCCTCGCCCCGGAGCAGCGCGCGACAGCAGCCCGAGCTTTCCATGCTGATCGAGAACTTCTCTCTGCCTCGAAACTCATCCTCGACACCAAGAACCCCGCCTACCGTGTCGTGGCTGCCGTCAGGTCAGAGGCTTCTTCTCACTGGCGCACGGTCACGCTGCCATTTCCGGAGGCTGGCATTCGGCTCCTTCCGCAGAACTCGCTCGGGATGTTTGCGACCACCATGCAGACGTACCGCGAGCGACTCCAAGAATCTGCCCGGGAACTCGCTGCGCAGTACGACACGATCAAGTCAGAAGCAGAGCGCAGACTCGGCACGCTCTTCAATGCCAGCGACTATCCCTCCACGCTCGACGGCCTGTTCGATCTCGAAGTCTCGTAT
Organism: Candidatus Kuenenia stuttgartensis; assembly: GCA_945877135.1. Taxonomy (GTDB): domain Bacteria; phylum Planctomycetota; class Planctomycetia; order Pirellulales; family UBA1268; genus CAMCQY01. The sequence goes on along the minus strand of CAMCQY010000123.1, from coordinate 3,475 downwards.
CCGACCATCGAGCCGCCGAACTACCTCATGGCCCTGCATCCCGATGTCTTCCAGCAGGAGCAGGCCCGGGTGCGTGAGCGGTTTGAGTCAGCCGTCGAACTCGCTGAACAAGCCTTCGCTACGGAACTCCAGCGGCTCACGGGTCACCTCGCTGAACGCCTGACGGGCCTACATGACGGCCAGCCCAAGGTCTTCAGGGACTCAGCCGTGGAAAACCTCCGGGACTTCTTCGAGCGGTTCCGGCGGTTGAACATCAGGAGCAGCCCGGAACTCGACATGCTGGTGGAAGAAGCCCAGCAGGTCATCACGGGAATCGAGCCGCAGCAACTCAGGGATTCAGTCAGGCTCCGGCAGATGGTGGCCCGGGACTTCGAGCAGATTCAGGCCAGTGTTGGAGAAATGCTCGTGGATCGGCCCCGCAGGAACATTCTCAGGCGTGGGAATGTGGGAGGTGCCGTATGACCACTGAGATGGAGCTGGTCGTGGATGCTGGGGGTGACGTTCGATGTGTGTATGGAGAAGAGTTGGACCTGCGAGAGATCGGGAAGTTGCAGATCACCCGGGCCAGTCACGTCGAGCCAGACAGGGACGGTTTCTGGTGGGCTGACATGGGGCCTGTTGCTGGACCTGTCTTGGGGCCGTTCAAGAACCGGACGGAGGCGTTGGGGGCGGAGAGAGGGTGGCTGGCGTCTCAACTTGCGCGGCGCTGAGCATGTCGGCGTACGCAGTCGAACACAGATCGGTATCGCGAATCCCGAGCCGCTGCATCAGGTCGGCAGCGATGGCCTGTCCCTCTGGCGAATCCTGCCCGGGACGCAGCACTACTTCCAGTTCGAGGAAATCGCCCAAACCATCCACCGAATCGAGATGCACCCGGGTCTGGCCGACGAGATAAAGCACCCGCGTCTTTTCCACGGTCTGCGTCACGCCCAGCGCCCGAGACAGCACGACTCGAAGCGACTCGGGGTCGGCCACTGAGGTGACTTCATAGTCCGATTGCTTGGCGCCAGCGACATCGGGCCGTGAGTAGAAGATCAGCTCCGCTTGCCCTGCTCCGATCTCGCGGAGCTTGAGGCGGCCAGTCGTGCACCTGAAGAACGTGTCCCGCTGTCGGAGAGTCTGTGGTGGCGTGTCGCTGATCGCCGCCACCAAACCACGCGTTCGCGATAGGTCGGCCAGCCGCGCCTTGATCTCGATATTTGACGGCATCGGTGTCCCAGTACCTCGTTGGTATTGGCCACTGTAGCCGATCCCGTTCCGTCGCCCCGCTGTGTCCTCATGCGGGCGGCTTTCTCGTTCTCCCGTCGGCCCCTCTGGCTGCCGGGCGTGTTCCCTGTCCCGTTCCCCCCTTTCCATGGAGATGCTTTTGTATGAGTGACCTCCAAAGGCCCGGAAGAAGAGTCGGGCCAAGGCCAGCGAAGATGGCCAAGAACTCCCGTGATTCACAGGTGACTCCGGCACGGCTCGCCCGGATGGCGAGACTTTGCCCTCAGCCCGCAGTGGCCATGGATGGCACTGCGGGTTTGAAAACAGAGCGGGCGAAGGGACTCGAACCCTCGACATCCAGCTTGGGAAGCTAGCGCTCTACCAACTGAGCTACGCCCGCCAAGAAACCGGCAATAGCCTATCCCATTCGCCCCGCGAGTGCGACCGGGGAGCATGCCCTCCCATTTTATCACGTGCAACTCTGCCAGTTCCATGCCTCGCGATCGAGCCGCGGATACAATCGGACGATCCTGTCCCGTTGAGTTGCCTTTGCAAGCCGATCCCGTTCCGTGAGATTCACGATATGACCAGTCCGAATGCGGGCCTGCCATCCCCCGAACCACCCCCCGAAACAGTGCCGCCCAAGAGGGCTTCCCAGATGTCATTTCTGTCTTCGCAGGTGAAGGCCACGCTGGCTGCCCTCACCGTCGTCGCCGTACTCGGAATCGGCAGCGTGCCCTGGTTCTTGTCCAGTCCGGCACGCCTCTCGAAACTCGTGGCCGACGCCGTGCCCGCGCTTCAGGCGGCCGTTCGCTTCGGCAGCGTGAAGCTCGGCTGGATCGGGCCGATGGTCTTCGAAGACATCCACATCGTGCCGCACGACGGCAGTCGCGAGCCAGCTTCCATCAAACGCGTGGAACTGAGCCACGGAATCGCCGGCATCCTTCTTTCGCTCGGTGATCTCGGCCGCGTGCGGGTGGAAGGGCTCGACGCCACCGTGGAGTTTGACGCCGACCGCAATTCCAACCTCAAGGGGCTGTTCTTTCCGGCCATTGCCGGCCCGGGCGCGGCGGCCCGCCCTCATAACGGAAAACCTGGGGCGGTCAGGATGCAGTTGGACGTGGTCGGGGCGATCGTCCGCATGATCGGCCCGTGGGCGGACGACCCATGGGTGAGCGACCCAATCCACGTGCAGGCAACGCTCGCTCCCTCGGCGAGTGGGACGCGGAGCGAATGGACGGTCGAGCCCGTGCAGCTTTTGGCCGATGCAAAGCTCGAGCCGGCGGTGGCGCAGGGCGTGTTGGCCTACATCGCGCCGGTGATGGCCAACGCCACGCGGACGAGCGGACGGTTTTCGCTCCGCATCAACTCGGCCACGCTGCCGGTAGGCGCCACCGAGGGTGGGCATCTCTCTGGTGTGCTCGCGATGCATGCGGTCGATCTCGGCCCAGGACCGCTCGCCCAGCGTGCCATCGAGTCGCTGCCGGTCAAACTACCGATCCCGCAGTCGATCAGGATCGCTGATCAATCACACATCGAGTTTGCACTTGCCGACCGGCGGATGTCGCACAAGGGGCTGGCATTCGGGGTGCCACTGGCCAAGCCCGGGCAACGGCTCGACATCCGATCGAGCGGCTCAGTGGGCCTCGACGACAAGAAACTCGACCTGAAACTCGAACTCCCAATTCCAGCCGATCTGCCGCAGGACAGGCCGCTCTTGGCGGCACTCTCAGGGCGGACGTTTTCCGTGGGCGTCGGTGGCTTCCTCGGCGAACCTCGCATCGATTTCGACGGCTCACTGCGGGCCAATGCGGGCGGCGTGGTGGCAGAGCTCATTGATCGGCTGCGCGGCTCCGGCGGGCCGCAGGTGGCGCGACAACCGGCCGGGCCACCACGGCCGCAGGCACCGCCAGCTCCCGCCTGGAAGCCCGAGGCATCCGCGGAGAAGGATTCCAAAACGGCGACGCCCGATCCAACAAAACCGACCGCCCCTCCGGCTGATAACGGGGCCACCGCCACCGGCCAGCAGGCAGGCACACCATCCACTGCAGACAAAATCAAGTCTGCACTGCCGCCCGACATGAAGACCGATCCCACCGCCGAGGCGGTCATCGATCTCGTGGGTGGCGTGTTGGGCGAGGTGGCCAAGCGGCGGGCCGAACGCCAGGCTGCGGAGGCGGCAAACCCACAGCAGGCCGAGCCTCCCCGCCGCGGGAGGCTGTTGCGGCGGTTGATTCAGCCGCCCGCGACGACCCCGCCCGCCGCGCCC
>CAMCQY010000122.1 GCA_945877135.1 Candidatus Kuenenia stuttgartensis | reverse complement strand
AGATCCAGTGCCATCATGAAACGTACGGCGCCCGTGCACGGCTTTACGCTGGTCGAACTTCTGGTCGTGATCGCGATCGTGGGCACGCTCGTCGGCCTGATCGTGCCGGCGGTGCAGCAGGCCAGGCTGGCTGCCGCCCGCAGCCAGTGTCAGAGCAATCTGCGGCAGATCGGCATCGCGATGCTCAGCTATGCCGATGCCCGTCGCGGGCTTCCGTTCGCGTCGGGCCGGCCGCGGACCGGCACGGTGGCCCATCTCGAAGACAGGCCGGAAGAGGGTATCGACTACATCCGGCCGCAGTCGTGGGCCATCGCTATCCTGCCCTACATCGAGGAAGGGGTGATGGCGAGCCTGTATGAAAAGTATTGCCTCGCCTGTCCTCCTGAAACTCAAGAGGACGACATCGTGGCGGCCCGGATCCCGGTCTACAACTCGGCCTCGAAGATGGGTGGGGCTGTCGATTTTGCGGCACTGCTTGGACCGGGCCCCGCGTCTCCTGATCCGGCCCGGCGGCTCGAGGCATGGTTCTACGGTGCGAGTCCATCGACGGCGGCGTGCGGCCCGTGTCCGAGGACATCGCGGTTGAACTGCTGCAATCGCTGACCAGCCGGGCAGGCGGCGAAGTCGTTGCGGTGCCGTAAGAATGGCTCATAAAGCGGCCAAGCACTCCTTTTTCCTCGCGAAAAAGAGAGGCTCATTCGAGTCCTTCGCGCCGACGTAAGATGGTGCCAGTCATCAGCTCTGGGCAAGATGCCAGCTCTTGCAATGTTGGTGGCTGGTACCAATTCCGGGCAGGAGTCCCGCCCATGCGATGTCTTCGACTGGCTGCGTTCGCCGTGCTGGCTGGGCTTGTCGCCCTTCGTTCGCCAAGCCCAGCGGCGGATCCGTTCTTCGGGGCAGACCCGGCTTGGAGACTTCTTCACGAGCCAGCCGTTATGCGGGAGTTGGCGCTAACTGCCACGCAGAGCCAGCAGTTTCGTGGCCTCCTTGATGAACTGGACGCAAAGTTCTTCCCGCTTCGCAACACGCCAAGAGAGGAAGCCTCCAACGGCGCCGCCGAAATACTGGCCGATGCGTCAACCCGCCTCGAGGCAATGCTTTCAAAGGCACAGTTTCGGCGGCTGGGAGAGATCCAGAGCCGACAGCAGGGAACCACGGCGCTCTTGCGGGCGGAGATGACGACGCTGATGCACTACAAGCCGCAGCAGAAAGAGCGGCTGGAAAAAGTGATCTCAGAAACGCTTGCCGTCACCAGAGAACTCGAAAAGCGTGTTGGGAACGGCGAGCCACGGGAGCCTCTGGAAAAGGAATACTCCAAGCTCAAGCAGGACGAACTCCGGAAAGTCACCGGCGTTCTGACACCAGCCCAGCGATCGCTGTGGCAGAAGGCACTCGGCCGAGATTTTGACCTGAAGTCGCTCGGCTGTCCTGCTTTCAAGGCTCCGGAACTGGTCGACTCTGGCGCATGGCTCAATTCCGGGCCGATTTCGATGCACGCTCTGGCCGGCAAGGTGGTCATACTCCATTTCTATGCCTTCGGCTGCTCGAACTGTATCCACAACTACCCGACCTATCTGGAGTGGCAGGAGCAGTTTCGTGACAAAGACGTGGTGATTCTTGGCATCCACACGCCGGAGACAGTCGCTGAACAAGACTCCGCGACCGTAAAAACGAAGGCGGAGGATGCCAAGTTCCGGTTTCCGATTCTCATCGATGGCACGAAGGCCAACTGGAACGCGTGGGGGAATTCCATGTGGCCGTCTGTCTACCTAATCGACAAACGTGGCTATCTCCGGCACTTCTGGCCCGGTGAGCTGAAGTGGCAGGGTGCGACAGGGGATCAGTGGATGCGAGGTCGCATCGAGGAATTGCTCGCCGAACCCGCGTCGGCACGTTCGAACGACTAGCTTCCCTGCCCGGAAAGTGGTGTCAGCCGCCAAGTCTGGGCAAGATGCCAGCCTTTCCGCTTGTGGTGGCTGCGTTTTTCAGATCGCAGGCGCGGCGGTGTTCGTCCGGCCAGACCGAGGCTGAGGCCGGTCGAAATGCCAGGTGAGGCCGAGGCCGATCCAGTAGCTCGAGATGTCGATGCGGGTGGCATCACCGAGGAATTCGGTCGCGGGGAACATGCCCCCAGCGAAGGCGTCCAGATCGAGGCCCGGAATCAGGTCTGCATATCCGAATCCGGCGGCGAACCGATGCTCGTTGACGATCGCGAATTGGGACTGCAGGTACTTCACTGACTTGATGCCACCCGGCACGGCCACGGGGCCGATGGAATTGCCGACACTCCCGTCGATCGGGTTTTCTGCAAGGGCGTAACCCGCCCGCAGTTTGAACCGCTCGGTGGCCCGGTACTGTGCCCCCAGCTGCATCACCCACTGCGGTCGGTAGATGCTTTTGAAGAGGGCAGCGCTGTCCCAATCGAGGAACAGGGCGTCGGCCGCCAGCAACAACCGCCGATCCATGAGGGCCTCATTGGAGATTCCCAGCCCCACGGTCTGCGGCAGGCCCATGTCAACGGTGATCGGCCTGCTCTGCTGGAAGAGGATGGCCTCGTTTTGGAAGCGGAACGCCTGCGTCGAGTGGTAGTAGGCGCCCAGTCGAGTCGCATCGCCCAGAAGGTAGTCGATGCCGACCCCCCCGCGCAACGCATACGCATTGGTCATGGTGCTCGTGCCCACGAACGGTCCCGAAGCGAACGCGTCGCCGATGAACATCGTGGCCCCGACCGACAATCGCTCGGTGAGTTGGACTGCCACGGATGGGGCAAACTCGAGAAACAGCAGGTACGACGACGTGCCGTTGCTCGCTGGATCCTGCACGTAGCTGGATCCTCCGCCCGCCGCCCCCAGGACGGCAATGCCGACCGTGGTTGGCAGCCGCAAGCCGTCGAGTTCCTGAGAGACGCCGATCGCTGGAACGACTGCGCCGGGAGTGCTGCTCTTCTGCGAAAACGGCTCGACCCCGAGAAGCGGAATCGATTCGGTCTGGGTCAGTCGGGCTGTGGGGCCGGCGAACGCACCACCGATCGTGAAGTGGGTTCCCTCATATTGCGTGAGGGCTGCGGCGTTGCCATTGATCGCCGAGAGGAAATCCTGCGGTGCCGCAACGCTCGTACCCGCCATGCCGCCCGAAGCCGGCATGAGCGTGTTGCGGAAATCGACACCATAGGTCTGCGCCGAGGCAGGCCGGCCGCAGGCGACCAGCCATGCGAGCCCGATCACCAGCCCGAGAGACCACAGTCCGCGAATCCCGCGTGTCCGCCGCTGCATCATGCCCCCCTACGACTCAATTGTTCCGCATAATCGGCATATTCATCGGAGTCGCATGAAGAATCCGCGTTAGAAGGCTCTCGGCCAGGATTTTGGCCGCCCGCGCGGAGGGTATCGCTCGCCACGGCACCGTTGGCATCAGGGCCCGCCTGACCGCTGGCCCCCGGTCTGTCGCCGGGGTATCGTGCGATCATGCGCAGGATGCGGTACAGGACCCGATATGTCGGTGCGGTGGCAACGGCCCTCTGGCTGGCAGGCTGGGGTCTGGCCTGTGGTGCCCGGTCTGACGAGCTGCTCTTTCCCAGCGAACTGGTGGAGTTTGGGCCGGCCTCGCGTGATCCGCTCTTTGCCGGTGGCGGGCCGGTGGCTTGGGATCGCGACCTGCGGGAACGCGGCTGGATCATGCGGGAAGGTGGCAGTTGGCACCTCTGGTACACCGGCTCGAATCCCGACCTGCGCCGTGGAGAGATGCCCGTGCGGCGGCTTGGCTATGCGACCAGCGGCGACGGTCTCAATTGGACCCGCGCCCAGGCCGATTCGCTGCTCAAGGATGCGTGGGTCGAGGACATGTGCGTGCTGAAGCAGGGAGGCTGCTACTGGATGTTTGCGGAGGGCGAGCAGGACATCGCCCACCTGCTCTCTTCAGCCGACAAGATCCGGTGGCATGAGCGCGGGCCGCTCGACATCCGGCTCGCCACCGGCCAGCCGATCCCAGAAGGCCCGCGCGGTACGCCGGCTGTGTGGTTCGAACGCGGCATCTGGCATCTCTTCTATGAACGCATGGACCGGGGCGTGTGGCTGGCGACATCCCGCGACCTGAAGACCTTCACGAACGTCAGCGACGAGCCGGTGCTGGCCTGCGGCCCGGAGGCCTACGACCTGCAGAAGATCGCTGTCGACCAGATCGTGCAGTTCCGCGGCCGCTACTACGCCTATTACCACGCCTCGGCGCTGGAGCAGGGCCGGGAGTGGAGCACGTGCATCGCCTCGAGCACCGATCTCGTGCACTGGGTCAAATACGCGGGCAACCCGGTGCTGCCGGTCGATCCCGAGTATCCCGGGCGATCGAGCGCCGTGCTTGTGCCCGACGGCACCCGGCACCGGCTCTACACCACGCACCCCGACGTGCGGGTGCGGTTCTCGGTGCTGCCGGTGCCAGGCAGGTGACGCAGCGCCGTCGCTTGGCGGGAGGCGCCGAACTGGTATCATGTCGCCCCTGTTGGATTGGGTTCCCTGTTGTTCCTCGAGGCGGAGGATTGTTGTGATGATGCAGAGCGTGCGGTCGATTGTTTTGGGCCTGTTTGCCGTGGGTGTAGCGCTGGGTTGCACTTCAGCGTCGGCCCAGCAGCCAGCGGCCAAGAAGCCGAACATCCTTGTCATCTGGGGCGATGACATCGGCACCTGGAACATCAGCCACAACAGCCGCGGCATGATGGGCTACCGCACGCCCAACATCGATCGCATCGCTCGCGAAGGCATCTCCTTCACCGACTATTACGGCCAGCAGAGCTGCACGGCCGGACGGGCCGCGTTCCTCGGGGGCAACGTCCCCGTCCGCACCGGCATGACGAAGGTCGGCCTGCCGGGCGCCAAAGAGGGCTGGCAGAAGAGCGACGTCACCATCGCCACGGTGATGAAGAGCCTCGGCTACGCCACCGGCCAGTTCGGCAAGAATCACCAGGGCGACCGCGACGAGCACCTTCCCACGATGCACGGCTTCGACGAGTTTTTCGGCAACCTCTACCATTTGAATGCCGAGGAGGAGCCGGAACAGCGGGACTATCCCCGCGACATGAAGCTCCCCAACGGCAAGACCTTCCTCGAGACCTATGGCCCCCGCGGTGTGCTCAAGTGCAAGGCCGATGGCAAGGGCGGACAGTCGATCGAAAACACCGGTCCGCTCACGAAGAAGCGGATGGAGACGATCGACGAGGAGACCCTCGCCGCCGCCAAGGACTACATCCAGCGGCAGGTGAAGTCGGGCCAGCCCTTCTTCTGCTGGTGGAACGCCACACGGATGCACTTTCGCACGCACGTGAAGGAGGCCAACCTCGGCAAGTCGGGCCAGGACGAATACAGCGACGGAATGGTCGAACACGACGCCCACGTCGGCGCTATGCTGCAGGCGCTCGACGACCTCGGCATCGCCAACGACACGATCGTGCTCTACTCAACAGACAATGGTCCCCACTACAACACCTGGCCCGATGCCGGCACGACGCCGTTTCGCAGTGAGAAGAACTCCAACTGGGAGGGGGCCTACCGTGTGCCCGCCTTCGTCCGCTGGCCCGGGAAGTTTCCAGCTGGCGTGACGCTCAACGGAATCGTGTCACACGAAGACTGGCTGCCGACCTTCGCGGCCGCCGCCGGGAACTCCGACATCAAGCAACAGCTCGCCAAGGGCGTCTCGCTCAACGGGCGGCAGTACCGCAATGCCATCGACGGCCACAACCAGATGGACTACCTGACGGCGAAGGCTGACGCGTCGCCTCGCACCGAGTTTTTCTACGTCAACGACGACGGCCAGATCGTGGCCATCCGCTACGCCGACTGGAAGGTGGTTTTTCTGGAGAACCGCGGCGAGGCGTTCGGTGTCTGGCGTGAGCCGTTCACCGAACTGCGGGTGCCGCTCCTCTTCAATCTCCGCCGCGACCCCTTCGAGAAGTCGCAGCACAACTCCAACACCTACAACGACTGGTTCCTCGACCGGCCGTACGTCGTGGTTCCACTGCAGCAACTGGCAGGGAAGTTCCTGATGTCGATGAAGGAATATCCGCCCAGCCAGACGCCGGGCTCGTTCAATCTGGAGAAGATCCAGAAGCAAATCGAGGCCGGCGCCCGGCAGTAGGCCAGTGGGACCGTCGCTGGTGGCGTGCGGCTTAAAACTTCTGGATCGCGTCGAAGCCCAGCATCGTCTGGTTGGTACTGACGCCGTCGTTGAAGGGGTTCACGCCGCTGCGGCCGCTGAAAAAGTCCCAGCGGAAGGCCGGCCGCACGAGGATGTTGCCCGTGGGCACCCAGTTGGGGCCGAGTGTGAGCGAAAAATAGTTGCCCGGCAGCGGCACGTGGTTGGGATTGCTCGGGCGATTCAGGCCCACGCGGGTGCCGTCGATGTCGTCGAACCACTCGAAGCGGGCGCCCCACTTCCAGGTCTTGCTGGCCGACCAGTAGAGATACTGATCGATGCCTGTCCAGATGGCCGTGCTGCCGTCGTCGAGGCCGTTGGCCTGGGCACCGTACCACTGGTGGAAGACGTATTCGACGTTGTCGGACGGGCGGGCTTCGAAGATGAGGCTGTACCGGGTGCGGTTGGCGGAGACGAGCAGCGGTTGCGGTTGGAAGAGCGGCGAGAAGTCGGTGCCCTCATCGCCTGAAATGATCGCAAACTGCACCGCCCTGGAGTTGTCGTCATTCTTCAGTCTGACGCGACCGAGGAAGTTGGCTTTGCTGTAAGGAGAGGCGAGTCCGTTCCAGCCGTTGACGAGGCCGCCGTTGACCTCCAGGTTGTCGGTGGCTCGCCAGTTGAGCAGCCCGCCCCAGTGGGTGAACGGGCCAGCGAACTGATAGCTGTAGGACTTCAGGTAAAAGAAGTTGCCGACCGCCGGCACGCCCTCGTAGCCTACGAGGGAGTAGAAGTGGCCCAGTTTGAGGTTGAAGTCCTGGGTGCCCACCTCGGAATAGAGTTGCGGGATCGCGACGCCGTAATATTCGCCGCTGTTCCAGTCACGCGGGCCCGGGTTCGTTTCCCAACCGAGCGACATGGCGAGCGGAAAATCCTCGCCGTAGAGGAGGTCGGCACGGGCTCCGATGCCGGCCGATCCGTCGGAGGGCAGGGTCTGTTCGGCAATGAAATAGGCTTGGTTCATCATCGGCTCGTTGGCCCGGTCCACGGCGTTGTAGGGGCCGTTGAACTTGCTGGCGGGGTTCGCGAAGTTGCCGATGAAGCCGCCGTCGAGCCAGCCATAGACGCCCCTGCGCTCGGGCTCGCCGAAGAGATACCAGTCCTGTCCGGATGGGATTACGCCGTTCATCACGTCGTCGTTGAGCACCGGGTCGAATCGCTCGAAGCTGCCGACGCTGCCCTCGCGGCCCACGAAATCCTGTTCCTGGCCCAGGGCAAGCCCCGCGGCTGCGAGCGTGATCAAGCCAGAGAAAACGCTGGAAACCGCCCATCCGCCAGATGTCATGTCGTTCTCCATGTCCGCCCCACCGCCGTCGCGCGATCCCCGGGGCAGACGGAGTGATCGGTGTGATCAGGCCAGATACATTCGCCAGCCTGATCGGCATGGGATGCATCACACGCAGTCATCGCGGAACCCGATATCCTTACCGTCAAATGAAAGTCGCCCCGTTTTCGCAGCCTGCCTCGCCCGCTTGGAAGTGTGGGGGCTTTTGGACAGCCTGACCGGTCGATCGTAAAGCCTCATGCCATGCAGAGAGGGCGGCCGATCCTCCGCAATCTCAGGAACGTCGCCGGGGGAATGCATGGGGAACTCGCCGATCGGGCAGACGTGGTGGCTGTGTGGGAGTCGCTCGGATCAAGCAACCCTGGGGCGTGGTTCCGCGGCCCATGGTCGGTTGCTGAGGGTTCTGGCGATGGCGGTGCTGGCCGCAGTGGCAACGGTGGAAAACGCGGTGGCCCAAGCGAGGCTCGACCGGACAGCGGCTGCCCGCCCCGACGAGATCGAGACCGACCGCGACTCGTTCACCTTTGCGCCCACCACGGCCGGTGCGCAGCGGACGATCCTCGAAGCCTCCTACTCCTTCATCGACAATCGGCTGGGACCCGAGGCGCACAGCGTGCCGGAACTGCTGGTGCGGCGAGGGCTGGGCGACAAGGTCGAACTCCGCGTCGGCTTCAACTACGAGGCGGGCGGCCCCGGCACGGTCTCGGGCAATGAGATCGGCGGTGAGGACGTCATCTCGGAGTATGAGAGCCGGGTGCTCTACGGCACGAAGGTGGAGACCTCGGAGCAGGCGGGCTGGATTCCGCAATCGGCCCTGGTCGTGCAGGGCTTCACGCCCACCTATGGCCCGACGACGCAGTCCACGCTCATGGCTGGGGAGGCGTTTGGCTGGCGGTTTGCCAACGGCTGGGAGTGGAACTCGGCCATGCGATACGGCACGGGCTTCGTCGAGGAGGATGCCTTCAACCAGTGGGCTCCCTCGAGCGTGCTGAAGGTTCCCCTCAGCGAACGCTGGAACGTGCACACCGAATACTTCGGCATCTTTTCCTCGGGCAAGGAACTGCCCCTGAACATTCAGTACATCAGCTTCGGTGGTCACGTGCTCGTGACCAAGGACCTCGAGCTTGGGCTCCGCTATGGCTGGGGGCTGAACGAGACCACGCCCAACTTCTTCACGAATCTCGGCGTGGGCGTCCGTTATTGACCGTCGGCTGGCGGCTTGTCCTGCATGCCGATCACTGTCAGGCAGATGACCTCGTCGGGCTCGAGCATCATGGTCACGCGGCGTTCCCCGGCCCGGCGAGGCCCCTCGAGGAGCGGATGGTCGCACTCCAGCGTCGCCGTGTCGGCCCCCGGTCCGCGTAGGAGCAGGACCACCTCCTGAGGCAGTCCGTTGCTGAAAGGCCAGGAGCTTTCCATCACCACGACATACAGACTGTCGTCGGGCTGGCGGAATGCGAGCACCGAGGCGGGCGGGCTGACCCGCGCGACCGGATCGGCGACGGCCAGGAGTCCACGCCGCAGGGACTGCTGCACCAGTCTGCTCAAGACCTCGCCCTCGAGATTCAGGTCGTCCGGTTGATGACGTCGCCTGCCCACATCGGTGGCCCCCGCCGCAAAGAACAGGGCGCCGGGGCTCTTGGCGGGGCGATGCAGGGTTAGCATCGGTGCCACTCGACGGTGCCGGCTGTCGCAGGCGGAGAGCACCTCCGTGGCGCCTGCCAGTTCGTACATTGCCGTGCCGTCGTGCGCGACCCGTTCGGTCAACGCTGCCGTATCCAGGCCCGTGAGCAGCGTGTCTTTGGCGGCACGTTCCACGGATCGAAATGCGACGCCTTCACCGAGCCGACGGATGCCGAAGAGATCCTCCAGCCCCGTGGCGTCGTCGAAACAGACCAAGGCCATGCCCTCCTTGTAGAGGCGGCGGATGGCCGCGACCTGTTCCGGCGTGGCACCGCGCATCGGGGGCAGCACCAGCATGTCGGTCTTCTGTCGATCGAGCTTGCCGATGTCGGCGATGTCGAGAAAGAAGCCACCCGCGAGGCCGGCCAGACGTGACTGCAGGTAGGCGTAGGCCGGTGCCTCAGCCGCCGCGTTGTTCACCGCACCACGCTGCCACGAGGGATCGAGATCAGCCGCCGACCACGAGCTGACGAAGGCCGGCGATCGCACCGGAGTGAGGCTCGTGACGTCCGCTGCCGCCCGCAGGCCGTCGATCATGCCGAAGAGCATCTCCTGGGTCCACTGGCCGGTCTGTGGTGCGATGTGCGTGTGTCCGGCTGGATGGAGAGCGTCGTCTGCGAAGTACCACGGGCCGAGGGTCTGTTCCGCGACCTGATGGGCGAGGAAGTTGCGGCTGGGGTAGCCCAGCCCGTTCGGGGCCCGGCCCTCGGCCGTGCGGTTGTCGATCACATAGCCCTGCGCGCCGTACATCTCCCACCCGCAGCCGGCCTTTGGAAAGGCCATCTTGGTCTGGGCGATCGAGGGTGTGTAACTCGCCGGCTGTCGGCCGAAGTCGTGCGGGTAGGTCTCCATCTTGAAGACGTCGATCATTCGGAGACTCTCCGCGACCAGTCGCGCATCCCAGCCGTAGTAGCGGCCACCGTAGAGGTTGCCGTACGAGAAGGTATTGATCAGAGGAGGGCCGTAGGCGATGTATTCGGATCCGCCTGTATGCTCATTCCACAGCGTGCGCTGTGCGGCCTCGTTGGCGGTCCGCACGCGGCACCAGTGGTCGATCCATTCCTTGAAATGCGACCGCCGAATGATCCGCTGCCTGTCTGCAGCGGTCGCCTTGGGATCGCGCAATGCCGCGTCATCCGGCTGCGGCTGGTATTCCTTCGATGCGAGAAACGCCTGCACGGCCTGATCGGAGAAGGAGTCCGACCGCCAGATCCGATACCCCGGGGAAAAGGCAAGCTTTGCATCGGGGATCGTGACGCCTGGCGGCACACCGGTGATCTTCATGTTGAAGGCCGCCAGCATTTCCTGCCAGCCGGTGCTGCGGGCGCTGGACTCCGAGACATAGTGACCGGAGTCTTTGGTCGTGGTCATGGCGGGGTAGAACTGCCCGGCGATCCAAGGGAGGCCGGAGGCTCGGGCGGCGGTATTGCCAGCACGCTGCTTCGCGGGCACAACGCTGAAGGCCCGCTTCAATTCGATGCCGTCGGCATCGAGATCGAGCCAATACACGCCTGG
>CAMCQY010000121.1 GCA_945877135.1 Candidatus Kuenenia stuttgartensis | reverse complement strand
ATACCCGCGACTAAATTTCAGGCTATTCAAGACGACGAACATCCCGTCGCCATAATCACGATACGAATGGGAGAATCAATGCCTGAGGCCACTTCGACCTTTGCCGATGCGGACCAGTTCTCATCGCATCTTCAGAAACTGCGTAGCGAACGTAAAAAGGATAGGTCGGCCAATGGCACTTCGGCAAGCGTCGGCCTGGCGGGGCGGATCATGGGGAGCAACCGCCGGAGCTGGCTGGGCCGTATGCGGCCCGACCGTGGAGGCGCCGCGGAACTTCCTATCCACGCTCAAGGCCGGATTTTCTCGTCGGCTCGAGCCCGACTTGAAACCGCCCTTCTCACGGGCCGTCCGCACCGTGACATGGGATCCCGTCAGAGGCTGCGAATGTCGATCACGGGCAGTTCGTCGGGCGACGTCTGAGTCACGTCGCATTCGTTGTGGACCTGCACGAGGTCTCCCCAGTCGGTCGGTGGGCCACGGGCGGGAGAGACGGGCGGTGGTTCGAGCGGTTCGCCGAGATGTGTCAGGATCTTCCGGATCGGCCCCGGATCGGTAATGAACGCGATGAGGCGGATGTCGCCACCACACCCCGGGCACTCCAGCGGAAACTCCTCGCCCACGCGGGCCATGAGTTTGGCCTCTGGCGTCGCGAGGTGTCGTGGGAGGGCGGTTCGTCGCATGAGTCGCAGCAGTCGCCGGTGGCATCTCCGCGCGCCGCATGTCCGCGCGCCGCATGCCCACCAGTCGCTGCATCACGCGGCTTGCCAACATTCCCTTTTGTCATGCGCCGTGACGGCGGACCTGAGCTTGTGATTCGGGGCGAACACCCCTGGCTTGTTTCACGGCAGCAGGGCCATCCATAGCCCTGCCGCCTCGGGCGGTCGGAGCCAAAGCCAAGGTTTGGCTCGACCGCCACGCCAGCCTCCGGCTGGCGAATGCCGGTGCTTCCGCGGCGGCGGGACGAGGTCACCGAGCCGGTCGAGGAACTCAAATGGGGAAAGCTCGACGACGACGCTGTCGCCCGGCCGTGTGGACTTCCGCCCGCGTCCCGGGCCGACCCAGTTAGCCGCCTTGTGTCGGGGGAGCACGTAGCGGACGCAGGCGATGCGGCCGTCTTCACCGCGCATCACGGAGAGCCGGTTTCAGATTGTTGCCACAAACGGTCCGCCGGGCCGATTCCCGCGCTGCCTGGACGGCTGGTAGGAGAAGACCGATAAGAACGCCGATGATGGCAATTACAACAAGCAACTCAACAAGTGTGAAGCCGAGACGCAATCGATGACCGCCATGCGTAAACGTCGTCATGATCAATCCCCTCACGATGAAGCCACGTGAAACACGTCACTCAGACCCTGTATTTCACATCGCAAAGCAGCCGCCTGGGCGTGTCACAGTTTTGTCTACAGCCACAGGGGGATGACCCGAGAAACCACCATCACGGTGAACTGTTTCATGGTGAGGGGGCGGGCAGCGCCTCAGCGGCTGAGCCGACCGACGAACGGCTGGCCGCGGGGGAAAGAGCGATCAGCCGACTGCCTGCAATTCCATGTATGAGAGAGCGGATGCCGAATCCGCCGCTCTCGGTCGCAGAAACGATTTCATCAATCGTCCGGCGGTCGGCATACGAGATATCGGCGCCGGTCGCGTAGCGAATCATGTGCGCCGTGAAAGCGGTCGCAAGCATTCGTGGCTGCTCAGCGAGCAGTGCCTTGAGGTCATCAATCCCGGAGAATGGGGGGCCATCGGGGAGTACGCCCGAAGGATCGACTTGCGGCCCGAGCCGGTACCGCGCCCGAAACTGCTCGACCGCGTCACGGGGGGGCGGATCACCGCCCGCGGTCGATCGATACCGCTCGCGAAACCCCCCGATCGGGTCGAAGCACTCCAGCGCGAAGCCCGCTGGGTCGATCTTTGCATGGCAGGCCATGCAGCCCGTATTGGACCGGTGGCGGGCGAGTTGCTCACGGACGGTCGTGGCTCCGCGGGTGTCGGGCTCGATGGCCGAGATATTTGGCGGCGGCGGCAAGGGCGGATCGTCGAGCAGCCGGTCCATGACCCAGACACCGCGCTTCACGGGCGATGTCGTTGTGCCATTTGCCGTCAGCTTATGGATGGCCGCCTGACCGAGGAGGCCCCCCCGGTGTGTTCCGGGAGGCAGTGCGATCCGTCGCACTTCGACGCCACTCACGCCCGGGATGCCATAGTGCTCGGCGAGCCGCTGTGTGAGCATCGCAAAACCGGAGTCGACGAGCGTTGTTGCAGGCATGTCCTCGCGGATCAGCTCCCGCAGAAACGCCTTGGGTTCGGCAATTGCCGCCTCGTGCAGGAGGAGTCCATATTCAGGATACAAGAGTCGGTCGGGGCTGGTTTCATCGATGCGGGTCAGTTCCAGCCACTGGTCGCAGAAGTCGGCGAGAAAGCGTTCACTGCGGGAGTCGGCGAGCAGACGATCGACCTGGGCATGCAGCACGGCGGGGGTAGCCAAGGAGCCGTCGAGGGCAGCAGCGATGAGGGCTTCATCGGGCGGTGAGTTCCACAACCAATACGCTAGGCGATCCGCGACCGTGAGCAGGTTGCCCGGCGTGTCAGCGGGATGAAACAAAAACCCCGGTGACGTGAGGGCGGCCGTGTAGGCTCTCCGCATCGCATCCTCAAAGCAGTCGCGGGCTGCGAGCCGTTCGCGTACCACGGTGACAAATGGCTCGACCTCGTGGGCCGCGACCGGCCGGCGGAAGGCCCGCGGCAAAAATGCCTCGAGCAGTCGCCGCGCATCGGTTTCAGGATCGGCGGACTGCACCGTCTCGAGCGGTGGGTGGCGTTCCTCCGTCTGAAGCTTCGGCAGATGATAGAGCAACTGCTTGTTCGCCTGCGGCCGAGACGGCGGGATCACGCCGGCATCCTTCGGCAGTGAACCAATCGGGAGATCTCCAAACAGCCGTCGGTGGCTTTCGGGGGGCCACGATGGCAGGAGCGGACCCTCGAACTCGTACCAGTCAACCGCGATGCCCGGTCCGACGTATTCCATGACCTGGCCGCCTGACTGACGAAAATTGTGGAGACGGTGACCGTCAAGGGAGACCGGATCGATCACCAGCGCCTCCTGCGGATCGAGCCAGAATGTCGCCTCCTGCACGGTCGGTTCGAACGACGGCGCGGTGAAGGTGGTGAGAAGCCGGCTTCCGGACTGTAGTTGCGTGTTCTCGCTTCCCCAGACGACGGCGGCATGGGCGGAGGCTGCCGGCTCGATGGCTCCCCGATTCCATTGAAATGCCCAGAGAGACATCCGCAGTTTGTAAAGGCCGGGATAGATCGGCGCGACGCAGAGCGGGACGGAGCCGCTGAGCCCGTAGCCCGCGTGGCCAAGCAGACCGACTGTCTCGGTGCTTTTGTTGACACCACGATCCTCGAGCACTTCTTCCCGAAGTTTCCGAAGCGCTGTTTGCCAGCGGGATCGCTCGTCGTGCGTGAGGTCGTCTGGCGGCTTCGTCAAGGTGAGAGGAAGCAGAGGCGAGCGTTCTTTGTCACGCAGCAGGACGGCGGCAAAGTCGATCAGGTTCCCGAAAACACCATACGCCTGCGCGGGGTAGATCCGCTGGCTGTCGACGGGGGGCGGCCCGCTGCGGGTCGCAATCGCCTCGCTGATCGCCTTGTCGGCCGCGGCGGTGTAGGCCGCGAGATGGACAGGCGACAGATCGAGGCCATCGGCAATCTTGGCATAGCCCGCCACGCTTCCGTCGGGCGGAAGAAGATCATGAATCTCCAGATGTTCAAGGGCTAGTAGATCGCGGAGCGAGTTTTCATATTCTTCGGCGGTGAGCCGGCGGAGTCGCCCGCGGCCTGTCCGAGCGATGCGGGCGGCATCGGCTGAATACAACCGGCCGTCCAAAGCGCGGATGAAGGCGGCGGTCTCTTCCTCAGGCGGCGGCTCGGCGTCAGCGGGTGGCATCTCGCCGCGGGCGACGCGGTCATGGATACGCACGAACCGCCGCAGCATGGCCGGATCGGTCAGTTCGTACCGCAGCGCTGTCACATCGAACCCCGCCTCGGGAGCGTCGCCGGAGTGACAGTCGGAGCAGTGGCGTTCCAGAAACATGCGGAGGTCTGACGATTCAGCTGGAGATACCCAACCGCCGATCACGATGAGGGCAACAGCTGCTCTTGCCCGGTATCTATGTATCACAGATCGAGCCCCCGCAGCGTGCCGGTGCTGGACGAAAACGAATTCGCTTCGATGCCGAGCCGTTGGAGCATGGTGAGATACAGATTGGCCAACGGCTCGTTGTGTTCCGTGTCGAAGGCCAGATGGCCCGGATGCCGATAGCCACCACCGGCGAGGATGATCGGGAGGTTTCGATTGGAGTGAGAACTCGCGTTTCCCAGGCAACTGCCTATCAGCACTTGGGTGTGGTCGAGCAGCGTGCTGCCATCGGCCTCCTGCTGCCCGTGGAGCGACTCGAGCAGCGTGGCGAGGGCTCGGGTCTGTGCTTCCTCGACCCGACGAAGTTCAGCGATTTTGTCAGGCTCGTTTCCGTGGTGCGTCAGCCCATGGGTCTCGTTCATCACGCCCGGCACATGAGCCACGACCGCCGTCTCCAGCCCCATCGAGACGATGCGGGTGGAATCTGTCTGCAACGCGAGTTTGATCATGTCGAACATGAGCCCGGCCCTCTCAAACACATGCGTGAGATCGGCGATATCGCGGGGCTCAGGCTCAGCTACGAGCGGTTTCGGTGTGTGTTCCCAGACAATCGATCGCTCAAGTCGCTGCTCCAGTTCGCGTATGCTCGAACAGTACTGATCGATTCGGTGACGGTCGGCCGGCCCGACCTCGCGAATGAGCCTGTCAGCGGTGGCTCGCAGCGCGTCGAGCACGCTGCCTCCAGCCTGAATGCGTCGCAGCGTCTGAGCCTGCTCTTCGGGTTTGCCGGCGACAAACATCGCGCGGTAAAGGCGTTGAGGGCTCGTCTCCGGCGGGATGTACACACCGTCGCGGGAAACCGAGAGCGTGGCGCTCGAGAGCGGAGGATGGTCGTTCTGTACGGCGAGCGCCAGCGACGGGAACCGCGTTTGAAGGCCGATCCGGTCGGCAGCGAACTGGTCAAGTGATTGGGAGTTGCGAAACGTCGGCTCCCCCGGGCCTGGGGCGCCGGTAAGAAAACACTGGCCTGCAGAGTGGCCGGAATAGACGCCGGGATGGGCGAGCCCGGAGAAAACCGTGAATCGCCCACGGTGGCCGCCAAGGAGGTCGAGATACGGGCTCGTGGCGGTGCCACCGGCATCTCGTGCGGGGAAGAAGAACTCCGGCATCCAACTGAGCGGCACATGAATCGCGACCAGCCGCCGCGGATTGGTGACAGCCGCCCTGGCGGCCTTGCCGCATGCGGGCACCATGGCGTCGAGGAGCGGAAGCCCGATCGCAGCACCGGCGGCCCGCAAGAACGTCCGCCGGTGAAGAGGCGGCCGGCGCATCGAAAATCTCACAATGCGGGGGGCGGCCGCCATAAGAACCTCCTCTTCATCTTCATGCAATGACGATCCCAACTCACTGTTCGTTGAAAAAGCCTTCCGTGGCCTTCGCTCCCGTATGCGGGCGAATAACAGGCCACTTGGGCAACACCCGCAAACGCTGAGGGTCTTCGGGGTTGCCGGTCGCTGCATCCTCTGCGGCGGCAGACTATTTCCACAGCCTGCAACGCTGACACGCCCCAACGATAATGGGCTGGTTGGTCCAGAAACAGTCGCTATTTTGTCTACGCGAGCGATGCTCAGCGTTCTCCAATTGGTCTGTTCGCGAGCAGATCGAATCCAGGCGATCCTCTCTTGGACTATCGCTTCTTAGGACCGGGCGGCGTCACGACGATCAACAATTCATTTTTTCGATCGGCAGACACTTTAAACCGTAGGCCAGACGTCTGGGGGCTGAGAAACTTTTGGTCAATCAGCCAGTCGGTCATTCCGGCCCGGCTCGCATTGATGATCCCGACGTGATACCAGCCGGCAGGGATCCCATCGCCGGGCCGCGTGAAGCCGATCACAAAGCCGCCGTTCTCATCGAGCGATCCCCGCCCCATGATCGACCCGTTGTCGAGCACAACCTCACCGACCGTCAGCGGCGAGCCGTCAGGAAACTTCACGCTGCCGGTAACGGAGGGATGGCCACCGCAGCCGCTGAGGCTGATAAGACAGCTGCCGATAAATAACGGGATTGGAGACAAGCGGCCGGCCAGAGAAGAGCGGTTTGGCATGGAGGCAGTCCTGCTAATCGATTGAAACGACCTGCCCATCGTCGACGGCGCAGAGGGCGATGCCCACCTGCATTGAAGTTGAGACCGAGAGTGATTTCACCGCGCCATCGGCCATCACAAATTGGGCAATCGCCGGGTGGGAGCTCCCGAACGCGTAGAGATAGGTGTAGTCATTACTATAGTCATCTGGGCTGAGTGTGATGAAAGACCTGCCGATCTGTATGCCCGACACGATTCCGATTCGATAGTCAGCTTGATCCGATGAGACAGCCACGCTGATGTCGTAATTGCGATAGGAGTCAGGCTGATTGTCGCAAAAGCCAACGCGGCTGCTTGGCACATGTTTCTCACCCAACAGTATCTGTTTGCTGAGCCCGTCCTGAAGCCAGCGGAAATCATCTCGACACGACCAGCTCATCTGGGGCGTGGTAACCATTTTTGCCCCCCGGATCGGCCCGCGCATGTCCACGAGTTGTTCCTTGGGATGTATGCGTTCCGTACCGTTGACCTGTAACCAGACAGACGCCCAGCCCGTCTGGTCTCCATACGAAGAGCCCTTCCGGACCGCGGGGATGGAGTAGTCCGATGCAAACCCCCGCATGTAATTCGTGCCTTTGTCGATGATTTTCTGCGATCCGGCACGGCGAGATGGGCAGCCGTAGGGGAGTGAGCTGAAGCCGGACCGCTGCGCTGCGGATAGGCCGTCCCACCAAGCGTTAAAGCCCATGTGAGATCCAGTCCAACTGGGCCAGAGAACTTTTTCGATGCCGCTGCTGCCATTGACGGAGATTGAGGAAAGCAGGTCGTAGTTGGCCTGCTGTTCGAGAAACGGCATGATCAGAACAAAAAACGTAAACCGCTTTTCAGAGATTCCAGCGGGCGGTATGCCGAGACGGGCGTCGTGGAAACTATGAACTGCCAGGCCGATCTGCTTGAGGTTGTTGCTGCAGGAGAGCCGCCGGGCGGCCTCGCGGGCCGCCTGTACGGCCGGCAGGAGGAGGCCAATGAGCACACCGACGATCGCGATTACCACGAGGAGCTCTACGATGGTGAACGCGGCTCGGCGGCCAGGCGTGGCAGAAAGTTCTGTGGAACGCATGAAAACCCTCCTGAAGAACCTTTCGAGCCAAGGCAGCTGCCGCCCCCTTAATTAATGGCTTTTAAGAAAGGTACCTCTCCGACGCAGCAATATCCTGTCGCAATTTTGTCTACGGCTAGGGCAAGGCGACCGCCGTCAGGAACGCCTGTCGGGCGCCGCCGGCCGGTGAAGAGCCATGATTTCGCGGCGGCTGGAGACGTGGAGCTTCTCGTAGATTCGCTGCACGTAGGTGCCGACCGTGGATGACGAGATCCCCAACTCGCTGGCGATCTCCTTGTAGGAAAGACCCTGCACGAGGAACTCGAGCACCTGGCGTTCGCGGGGGGCGAGGTCGTCGTCATGCGGCATGGCGGCCGGCCGGTCGGTGGCGGTAGGCGATGGCTCTTCGCCACGGAATCGCTCGATCACCTTCCGGGCAATCGTGCGGCTCATCGGCACGCCGCCCGCCCGCACTTCCCGGATCGCCTCAAGCAGCCGCTCCGGCAGCACGGGCTTCACGAGATAGCCGTGGGCCCCGGCCGCGAGGGCCTGAAACGTCGTGTCGGGGTCTTGATAGACCGTGACCATAAGGATCTGTGTGGCCGGAAGCTGCGGGGCGAGTTCCCGGACGCATTCCACGCCCGTCGTGTCGGGGAGGTTGACATCCATGAGCACAACATCGGGCTCGAGCGGCGGAATTCCCGCGATCGCCTCGGCTCCGGTGCGGAATGTACCCACGCACTCAAAGCCGGCGTCGCTTGCCAAGACATCGGCACACGTCCGCCGCAGCCGAGGATCGTCTTCCACGACGGCGACACGAATGACAGCGGTCTTTTTTTCGCGAGTCACGAGCCCAGTGTCGCATAGTTTCCCGACCCGCAACGCGTCGGCCGCTTGCGGTAGACAAAATTGCGACGCCCCGTCGGGCCGCCTATGCTGCCGGTGCCGCATCGAGCGGCTCGAGTGCCGTCACGTGGAGTGTCGAGAGGATCTGCAGGCGAGAGGGGGGTGCCGTCAGCATCGGGCAGGGCAATTGCCAGCTCGGCCTTAGTCGCGACGGCCATTTCCGGGTGGCGAATGGCGTAGCGATCGCCACTCGATGTGACCACACAAAACGGCATGAATGGGCGAGCGGCAAGCCGCGTCCGAATCGTTTCGAAAGGCATTGCAAGTCTCCAACGTGGAAATGCGTTCAGTATTTTGATTATGCCGCCAAAGCTGGAGGCATTCAAACGGGGGTGCTGGTCGGCAACGAGATCGCAATTGCCACGCGGGTGCCGCCGGCGGGCTGCGGAGAGATCGTGAGTGTGCCGCCGAGATCGGCGGCACGCTGCTGCATGCTCTCAAGCCCGAGGCCGGGATGATGCGCGGCAGCGCGTGCGAAGCCGCGGCCGTCATCCTCGACCGTGATCGTGAGCAGGTTGTTTTGGTCAAGCTGGACCGACAGCCGGATCAGTTGGCACTGAGCGTGCTTCACCGCGTTGTTGATCGCCTCCCGAACGATGAGAAAGAGGCCGTGGCGAATCAGCCCCGGCAGTGGCACTGCCGGCAGATGGGTCGGCACGTCGAATCGCACGGCCAGCCCCGCCGCGTCGGTGAACTGCTCAGTCGCCTGCGTGAGATAGGAGACGAAGCGATCGAGCGTGTCGTTGGCCGGATTCACCGCCCACACGATCGCATCGACGCTGCGGGTCAGGTCGATCGCGGCCTGACAGGCCTTTTCAGCCCGGGCGACCGTTTCCGGCGGTACAGATTCCGCGACATCACGCCGCAGCCAGGCAGTTTGCATCGCGATTTCCGTGAGGCCGGCCCCAACCTCGTCGTGAAGATCGCGGGCGATACGGGCCCGCTCCCGCTCCAGGGCATGCTCCCGCTCAACGGCCTCGAGCTGCCGCCGGAGCCGCTGGAGCGCGATCTGGCGGGCTGCCAGCGCGGCTCCGGCGACCATCGTGATGCCGATCGCCAGCCAGACATTCGCCCGTTGGTACCACGGTGGGACGACGACAACCCGCAGGCTCGCCTCAACGCCGGTCGGCTGACCGCCGGGAAAGCAGGCCGACACCCGAAATCGATAGTCGCCGGGTGACAGGCTGGCATACGAGGCCTTGAGCGGGCCTCCCTCACCAAAGGAGTGGCTGGCCCGCCACGAAAGCGTGACGGTATCGCCGGGCTCGGTTGCGACGCCCTTGGTCAGCGTCCACGCACCGTACTGCTGCGGGTCATCGTCGATGATGGTGAGTAGCGGGCCATCGCCTCCTGCCGTAGGGCCAGCCACGCGACTCAATTCACCGCGAGAACCAGAACGGCCCCAGCCTGCCGGCGTCGAGAGCGGATGAAAAGCTTCATCGACCCCACCGATCGGCATTGGATGTTCCACGGCCACGGCATCGGGGGATGTGATCGTGATCGTCACGTTGTCGATGCCCACCGCCCCGACCACCTGCTCATACCCAGAAATAAAATTTGCCATCACGCGGGCTGCCAGTGGTGGGGCAATCGTGGAGAACGAATACGGTCTCGGCGGTGATCCCTCCGGGCTGCCTTGCCAGTCATCTGTTTGGCCCGGGAGTTCGGTCTCATCACTCCCGACGGTGTTTCCCACTGCATCGACAAATCGCAGGATAACGCGGCCCTGGGCTGGCCGGTCTCGCCAGCCGGCGTCACGGCCATCAAGCCGAAACCTCAGCCGTGTGCCACGGGGCGGGGGCAAGGTGTCGGCCGGACGGGCTCCGGTAACGGGTGAGGCAGACGTGTCGGCCTCGCCTTCAAAGCTGAATGTGACCTGCTGCGACGTGGAGTTGAAACGAACCGTGGGTTCCTCATTGCCGGTCGCGGCCTCAGCGGAAATTGGCAGCGCGCGGCCATCGACCGAGGCGCCCGTGACGCGCACCTCGGCCCAGGCGGCGGGTGGCCCTGACAGGCAGAGCATCCCTAACACGACGATCAACCGTGGGCTCATGGCAGCCGATAACCATCCAGGAAAATGAGGAACGAGAGCCCATCATTCAGTTTCGAAGGATAGGTCGGCCAATGGCACTTCGGCAAGCGTCGGCCGAGCGTGACGGATCACGAGGAGCAACAGCCGGAACCGGTCGGGCTGGATGCGGACCGATCTGCGTGAGCAACACCCGCCCGATCGCAGTCGCCCGCGTGAGCAACTCGTAGTCCGACATGCGCCCCGCGGAGTCTTCTTGCGCGGTGCGGACATCGATCTGCTTTCGACGGAGGCCCTCTGAGACGCCCGCCGGCACATGCACGTCCATGCAAATAGCCAGAGGCATAGGGAGCGTCACCCGTTGCGGCTCTGCGCTGCAGAACGACGCCGGAGCAGCTCATCACGGGAAACGGGCTCGGGCCCGCGGGCCCGCTCAGCCCGAGCT
>CAMCQY010000120.1 GCA_945877135.1 Candidatus Kuenenia stuttgartensis | reverse complement strand
GACAGGGGTGCGATGAGACCAGCCCCACGACCAGCCCCACGATCAGACCCACAAAGAGAACTGCGCCGCACCGTTTCACTGCGAACAGCCGCAACTGCCACCGGGCTGGCGTCGGGCTCGTGGCGCTCATGAGGTGATGCAGGTGTGGGATCATGCTGGGCTCTCGTGGCGGTCCGCCATCCGGAGAATTCGGCAGAGTCAACGCAGTCGCTCCAGCCGGAATACGTCGGACATCCAGATTTTCCGGCACGCGCTCACTGGGGCCCGTTAAAATGGGTATGTTGAGCGGCCGAAACCGGTGCCGTAGGGGCACGCCCACACCGAGCCCGAGGGAGCTGCCGCATCCGTGTCGATCCTCCGCGCAGAACATCTCGAGAAGACGTTTGGTGGCACGGCCGCCGGTTCCGCCCGCGTGGCCGCACTCGACCGAGTCGATCTCGCCGTCGAACAGGGGGAATTCGTGGCGATCACCGGAGCCTCCGGCTCGGGCAAGAGCACCCTTCTCCACCTGCTCGGCGGCATCGCGAGACCGACCTCGGGAAGCGTGCTGCTGGAGGGCGTTGACCTGGCATCGCTCGACGACGACGCGTTGGCCCGCCTGCGGCGGCGGCGGATCGGGTTCGTCTTCCAGCGATACAACCTGCTGTCAGAACTCTCGCTTGTGGAAAACGTCGCCCTGCCTCTGGTGCTCGACGGCGTCGCCAACGCCCGCGCCGAGGAGGCCGCCCACGCCGCCCTGAAGGCCGTCGGACTGGCCCACCGTGCGGGTCATCGGCCCGACGAACTCTCCGGCGGCGAACAGCAGCGAGGGGCGATCGCCCGGGCCTTGGTCACCGAGCCGGCAATCGTGCTGGCCGACGAGCCGACAGGCGCCCTCGATTCGGCGAACTCCCGCCGGGTCATTGAGCTGCTCATGCAGCTGGTGGCCGAACGGCGTCAGACGGTGATCCTCGTGACGCACGACCCCGGAATCGCAGCCCTGGCCGGCCGGACGATCCGCATGCGGGACGGGCAGATCGAGTCTGATCAGCGGAACGTCTCGTCGGGGACCGCGTCTGCTGCCACGCCGCCGCTGGGGGGCTCGCCGGCCGGAGCTGTGTCGCAATGAACCTGAGCAGGCTCCTCCTCCGCCAGTGGCGAAAGCGGCCGGGGCGGGCGCTCGCTACGGTGGCGAGCGTCGCCGTGGCGGTAGCCGCCCTGGTTGCCACCTGGGTGGCGGCCGATGCCTCGCGGGCGGGCTACCAACGCCTGGCAGAAACCGTCGAAGGCGTGCCGTCGATCGACATCTCGGCACGAGGCGGAGGCCGGTTCGAGGCGACCTCCCTGCCGCGGCTGGCCGACATCGCCGGCGTGCGGGCGGTGGTGCCGCTCTTTTTCCGGCCGACCCTGCTGCGGGTGGGCGAGAAACGTGTCCGCGAGTTGGCCGTGGGGGTCGATGTGGCGGCGCTTGTGGACGCCGGCCTGCTCACGCTGACGGCGGGCCGGGCCTGCGAAGAAGCCAATGAGATCGTCCTCGACTCCGCCCTGGCGGAGGGACTCGAAAAGCAGATCGACGACGAAGTGATCATGTTCGCCCGGCGCAGCATCCGACGGATGACGGTGGTTGGTATCGCCGACAGCGAGTCGCTCAAGTGGTTTGCCGAGGGGGGCGGCGTGGTGGTGGGCATCCAACCGCTCGAGCAGATGTCGAATGCCTTCGGGCTGGTGGACCGCGTGCGGGTGGTGGTCGCGCCTGGTGGCTCCCGACCGGCGTTGCTGGAAGCCATCGCCAAGCGGCTCCCGGCGGCGCTGCTGGCCGAGGTGCCCGCTGGGAGAGCGGGCATGGCGGAGGACATCCTGCATTCCGCGAACCTCGGCCTCGATTTCGTCACAGGGCTCACCATCGCCATGGCGTTCTTTCTCGTCGGCAACGCGATGCTGATGAATGTCACGGAACGACGGCGGTCGTTTGCGCTGCTTCGCGTGCTGGGGGCCACGGGCCGGCAGGTGCAACGATTCGTGACGGTGGAAGCAGCGGTGCTTGGGCTGGTGGGATCGGTGGTCGGTGCGGCGCTCGGGCTGGCGGCGGCGGGGCCGATTTCGGTGGGCATTTCGAACACCTTGCAGGCACCTGCCGCGGCGTTCACGGTGCATCCGCTCGTGATCCCGGTGGCCGTTGCCCTGGGCACGCTCGTCGCCATAGCCGCCGCCTGGTGGCCGGCCCGTGAAGCGGCGCGGGTCGAGCCACTCGAGGGGCTCGCCGATGCGCCGCCCCCAGCGGAGGGCGTATCGCGCCGGTTTCTCTTGCTGGCCATCGTGATGTGGGCCGTGGCGGCGGTGGTCATGACGCTGGTCGTCTGGGAGCGGCTGCCGCCCCGGGCGGCGGTGCCGGCCGGCATCCTGATGATGCTTGCCTTCGTGGCCACCACGCCTTTTGTGCTGCCCAGCCTCTGTGCTGCCTGCGCACGGCTGATCCCGGAGCGGTGGCGGATTGAACGGACGCTGGCCGTGGAACAGATCATCCGACAACCGATCCGCACGGCGCTCACCACGGGCGTTCTGGTCGTGGCAGTCAGCAATGCCATCGGTCTGGGGCATGCGATCCGTGACAACGTCGATGACGTCCGCGGCTGGTACACGCGGCTGATGCGGGCCGACTGGATGCTCACCCACGCGGGGATGGTGGCCGGCGGGCTCACGCCCGCCGGCCCGCAGGCCCGGCTGGCCGAGGAGGAGGTCCGCGCGGTGCCGGGCGTGCAGCGGGTCGAAGGGATCGGCGTGGCCACCGGCCGAGTCGCTGGCGGTGCCTGCGTCGTGGTGGCCCGGGACATTCCCGCCGACCGTCCGCTGCCGATCGATCCCGTGGGGACGACTGAGGCCGAACTGCGTCAGGCGCTCGAACGTGGCGAGGTGGCCGCCGGCACGCTCCTGGCCCGCCGGGTCGGCATCAAGCCGGGCGACGAGGTCGACGTGGAGGTGTTCGGCCGGACGACCCGGGTGAAGATCGCGGCGCTCGTCGTTGACTACACCTCCGGCGGCGCCTCGCTGCTCCTGCGGAGGGATGCGGCATCGCGGCTGTTTGGCCTGGAGGCCGCCGACATCGTGCTGGTGACGGCCAAGCCCGGCAGGGCAGCAGAACTCCGCGACAGTCTGCGCCAGATCGCCGAGTCGCACGGCATGCTGCTGCGGTCGTTCGAAAACGTGCAGGCGTTCATCAACGGAATCGTGAGCGGCGTGGTCAACTCGTTGTGGGCGATCCTCGGCCTGGGCTTCGTGGTCGGCAGCCTTGGCGTGGCCAACACCGTCACCATGAGCGTCTTGGAGAAGACCCGCACACTCGGCCTGTTGCGGGCCATCGGCATGACGAGCGGGCAGGTGACCCGGCTCGTGCTTCTTGAAAGCCTCCTCCTGGGCGTGGCCGGCGGGCTGATCGGCACCGTCGGAGGCATCTTCACGGCGCTGCTGATCCAGTTCGCCAGCCAGCCTCTCCTGGGCCACCCGATCCGGGCCTCGCTGCGGCCATCGGTGGTGGCCATCAACCTCATCGCGGCGGTGGCGGTCACCGCACTGGCGGCCTGGATCCCGGCCCGGCGGGCCATCGGCCTCGACCTGCTCGAGTCGATCGCAGCGGACTGACAATGAGCCGAGCTGTCCTGCGGGGGGTGGCTGTCGCGGTCGGGAAGACTGTGCGGTCGTCCGAGCGTGCGGCCGGTGCGGGTTGTATGGGCCGATGCAGTCGTGCCCACGCGTGTGGTTCTACGGGTCGATCCAATTCCATGGGTGGGCCCTTCCAGGGTCGGTCTCCACCCTTGAAGCCGGGTCGTTCAGCGGGGCCATGTCATGCAGAAACTGCTACGGGGAATTGTGCTTGCGGTGTCGGCCACGGTGGCCGCCCTGCCCTGCGGGCTGGCTGACGAAGTCGGCCTGAACGAGATAGGCCTCGACGAGCAACTGTTCGCGAGCGATGCGTCTGATGCCGACAGCGATGCCTGCGAGGATCAGGTGGCCGGATGCTGCGGCGGCCTCGATGCCGATCATCAGGCGCGTCGGTTCTACATCACCGGCATCATCGGCGCGTCGTTTGGCACACTGCAGAGTGGCGGCATCAATACCGAGGGGAATTTCCCCAACACCGGCCGGGCCACTGACAGCCTGCTGACTGCCGGCGGCGCTATCGGCACGGCGTTCGACCGCGACAACGGCCTGCTGCGACTGGAGGTCGAGGGCCGCGGCCGCGACGCCCTGCAGGGCAGCACCAACAGCTTTGAGCCTCCGTCGCCCACCTACTTCTACTCCGTCCGTGCCAGCGATGGCTGGTCGGTGATGGCCAACGCCTGGCGAGATTGGTACCTCACCGAACGCCTGGGCTTCTATGGCGGTGGCGGCATCGGGGCCGGCGGCTATCGGCTCTCCGTCGATGACAGCGTGGTGTCGGGCTACGGCCATGTCGGTGGATTCGCCTGGCAGGCAGGCACCGGCACGACCTATCGGATCACGAACCGGACGACGATCGACCTGGGCTACCGATTCTTCGACACGGTGTCGGATTCGTTGCCGCTGACCCTCGGCGGGCCGGGGGGCCCTCCGGCCGGCAGCTATGTATCGAACTTCTACGCGAGCGAACTGCTCCTCTCGGTGCGGATCTACGAGCCCTTCCGCAGCCCCACCGTCCGCTAGGTGGCAGACGGGAGTGTCTGTCCGGGCCAGGTCCTGACAAAGCAGCGATCAGCGTGACTCGCCGGTCTCGACGGCCAGACGGTCTTCGTAGACCTGCGACAGCACCAGGCTGCCGATGGTCACCAGCTTCTCGCCGGGCTCCAGCCCCTTGGCCACGATGACCCGGTCGCTGAACTCATGCAGCAGCTCGATAGGGCGGCGCTCGAAACGTTCCGGGGCGTCCGGTCGCTGCACGAAGACGAAAGGCTTTCCGGCCTCGGTGACCATGCTGCGACGCGGAATGACGGTAGCACCCGGTCGGGGAGGACAGAGCACGAATACCCGAACCAGCTGGTCGCTCTTGAAGCGGCCATCGGCGTTGGGAATGGAGCCCCGGATGCGGACGGCCCGGGTCTGTGGATCGACCTGATTGGCCACGTAGTCAACGGTTCCCGTGACGACATCGCCCGTGAACGGAAAGTGCACCTCCCACGGGAGGCCAGCCTGCACCGATCCCAGGTCACGCTCGGAGAGGCTGCCCCAGACCCAGAGTTCCTCGATCGAGGCGATGATCAGGAGCGTGTCTTTGTCGTCATAGATGTTGCCGATCGCCACGTCGCGGCTGATCACCGTGCCGTCGCCGGGGGCGCGGAGGGTCATCTTTGCCTTTTCCGTGCCGGCCTCGTCTTTCACCCTGGCGATTTCCTCGGCCGACACGCCGAAGACCTCCAGTTCGTCACGGGCCAGCTTGAATTCGAGTTCGCTCCGCCGCTCCAAGTTGACTGCGTCGAGCAGGGCCCGCGACGCGTCGGGAATGACACCCTTCGCGGAAAGTTCCCGCTGGTGGCCGGCGATCTGCCGATCGTGATCAGCCTGCGACTGCTTCGATTCGTATTCGAGCTTCGCCTCCGCCAGCCGCACGCTGTAGAGATCGACGAGTGGATCACCCTTCTTGACCTGCTGGCCCGTGGTGGCGTGCACGGCCATCACGAGCGCGTCGAAGCGAGGGCGAATCTTGAGCAGCGTGTCGGGGTTGTAGTCGGTCTTGCCCTGCACCTCGAGCTTGAGCGGTTCCGTCTGGGCGGCGACGGAATCGATCCGCACGCCAATCGCCTTCTGCTGCTCATTTGAAACGTCGATCAAACCGTCCCAGGGCGAGTTCAGCGTGGTGCCTGCCACTCGCGACTTGATCCAGGCTTTGCTGCCGCCGTCGGCCGGCTCGCCGCCTGCATGATGCGCCGCCGAGGGCGAGAGCCGTTGCAGCAAATCCGCGGGGCCGTAGGTGGCAAGTGCCGCCGCGGCGGCGACGGCCGTCCCGCCGACGAGCCAGATCCATGGCTGCGACCAGCCCCGGCCAGTGGCTGCATGAGAGGCGGGCGAACCGGCGGCGGCGGCCGGTCGGGAGTTGCTGTGTTCGTCGTGATGGACCGTGTGGGTTTCGGTATGGTCAGCATTCATGATGGTCATTGGCTTCGTGAGATCAGACATGCGGTGTCAGACATGGGCCGCCGGAGCGGTGGTATCGGTTCCGGGCTGAGGAACGGTGCGTGGGCCGGCGGGTGCTGGAAAGAAGGTGTAGAGCACCGGCAGGACGATCTGCGGCAGGATCATCGCCGACAGCATCCCCCCGACCACGACGATCGCCAGCGGCCGCTGGGCCTGTGACCCGATGGAGGTGGCTACAGCGGCGGGCAGGAGGCCGAGAATGGCGGTCAGCGAGGTCATGATCACGGGCCGCAGCCTCACCATCACGCCGCGATAGACGCTCTCCGCCGGCGAGAGCCCCTCGGCCCGCAAGGCGTTGAAGTAGGTGATCAGGAGCACGCCGTTTTGCACGGCGACACCGAAGATCGAGATGAAGCCGACCGCAGCGGAGATGCTGAAGTGGGTATCGGTGAGCCGCAGCGCCCAGACGCCCCCCATCGCGGCGACCAGCACGTTCAACATCACCATCAGGGCATACCGCATCTGTCCAAAAGCCGTATGGAGGAGGACGATGATCAGCCCGATCGACAGCGGCACGAGCCACTTCAGTTTGCTGAAGGCCTCCTGCATCTGAGCGAACTCGCCCGACCACTCGACGCGGTAGCCGGGCGGCATCTTCACGCCCGTGGCGGGGTCATTGATGGCGGCCTGGGCCTCGCGGATGGCCGAGCCCAGGTCGCGGTCCTGCACCGCAAACTTGATCGGCAGATAGCGGGAATTGTTCTCACGGTAGATGTAGGAAGCCCCGGTGGCATGCGGCCGGATGGCGGCCACTTGCGAGAGCGGAATCGTGGCCCGGGCCGTGCCGTCGCCCTGAGCAGGGAGGTCGATCGGGATCCGCGAGATGTCCTCCGGGTCGCTGCGGAGTTCGCGAGGCAGACGCAGCACGATGTCGTAGAGCTTCTCCCCCTCCACCATCTCCGAAAACGCTCGGCCGCCAATCGCCACCTGCACGACACTCTCGACGTCGGCGATACTGAGGCCGTAGCGGGCGCAGGCCTGGCGGTTGAGGGCGATCTCCAGGTTTGGCTGGCCAAGGACGCGAAACACGCCGACGTTCACGATGCCATCGACCCGCCGCAGCGCCGCCGCCACGGAGTTACCGACCTCCTCCAGTGTGGCCAGGTCGCTGCCGAACACCTTGATCGAGTTGGCCCCCTTCACGCCGGAGAGTGCCTCCTCGACGTTGTCGCGGATCAACTGCGAGAAATTGAAGTCCAGCCCGGGGAACTCGGCAAACTTCTGCTGCAGTTCGGCCTCGATCTTTTCCCGCGTCATACCCGGCCGCCACTGGTCCATGGGCTTCAGCGGCACGTTGAACTCGAGGTTGAAGAAGCTCGTCACGTCCGTGCCGTCGTCGGGACGGCCCACATGCGACATCACGCCGCGAACCTCCGGGATCCCGGCAATCACCGCCCGGAGCCGGGGCGCCATCCGGGAGGCTGCTTCGAGCGACGCGGTTCGCGGCATCAGGGCCCGAATCCATAGATTTCCCTCCTCAAGCGGCGGCATGAACTCCATGCCCAGGCCCGGAATGAGGGCGCCGGTGAATGCCACAAGCCCAAGCACGGCGGCGAGCACGGCATAGCGGGCGGAGAGCGCCGCCTTCAGCACCGTGCCGAACACCGCCTTGAGGAAGTGGTCGATAATGGTTTCCTTCTCCTCCCCCTTGTTGCCAAAGAAGAATGAGCAGAGCACGGGGGCGAGCGTGACGGCCAGGATCAGCGCCCCGCCGATCGCCAGGGCGTAGGTGTTTGCCATCGGGCCGAACAGGGCACCGGCCGGCCCCGACATGAAGAACAGGGGCAGAAAGGCGCAGATGATGATGGCGGTCGAGAAGAAGAGGGGTCGCTCGATCTCCGCGGCGGCCGCCAGGATCCGGTCGTTGAGCGAGCGGTTCCGATCGCCATGGCCGGTGACGTGCCGGTAGATGTTTTCGACGATGATCACGGAGCTGTCGACGATGATCCCGAAGTCAACCGCGCCGATCGAGAGCAGGTTGGCCGACTTACCCTGCAGATAAAGCATGGTTACCGAGAATAAGAGCGACAGCGGGATCGCAACCGCCACGATGCAGGCACTGGCGACGTCGCCCAGGAACACGAAGAGCACCGCCACCACGAGCCCCATGCCGACGAGCAGGTTGTGAAGCACGTTGTGGGTGGTGACGTGGACCAGATCGACCCGCTGGTTGAAGACCGAGATTTTCATGCCCGGCGGCAGGGTGCCCTCCCGTTCGATCTCGGCGAACTTGGCGGCGACGGCCGTGGCGGTGGGGAGCGACTTTTCTCCTCGGCGCATCAGGATGATCCCCTCGACGACGTCATCTTCGCCGTCGCGGCCGACGACGCCGAGCCGGGGCTGGTGGCCCACGACTACGTCCGCCAGTTCGCGGACGAAGATCGGCGTGTTGTTGACCGACGCGACCACGACGTTCTTGATGTCCTCGAGCTTCTCCATCTCGATCACGATGGCGTTTTCGACGAGGGCGGGATCGAGGGGATCGGTGCCCCCGCCCAGCAGGCCGATCGCCCGCACGTTGTGGGCTTGGGCACCCAGCGTGAGCACGTCGCCACCGACGTTGGCATTGGATTGCTCGATGGCGTCCTCGACCTGCCTGAGGGTGATGCCATACCGATTGAGTTTGCGCGGATCGATGAGCACCTGATACTGCTTGATCGTGCCGCCGAAGCCGGTGACGTCGATCACGCCCGGCACCTGTTTGAGCACGCGGTTGAGCACCCAGTCCTGCACGGCCTTGATCTGGCTGAGCGTGTATCCAGGGCCCTCCAGCACATAGCGGACGATCTCGCCGGTGGGACTCCACGGAGAAAGCTCCGGCGTGATGCGTTCGGGCAGATTCACCGTGGCGATGCGGTTGAGCACCTCCTGCCGCGCGGCCGTGAAGTTTGTCCCGTAGGCGAATCGGCACTTGATATCGTTGAGACCCGCGATCGAGGTGCTGCGAAGATCGACCAGCCCTGGCATGCCGTTGAGCGCGGTCTCGAGAGGAATGCCGACGAGCCGCTCCATCTCCTCTGGGCTCGAGCCGGGATTCTGCGTGAGCACCTCCACCAGCGGCGGGGTGGGATCGGGGTAGGCCTCCACGTTGAGCTGAGACGCCGAGTGGAGGCCGACGGCGACCAACGCCATCGCGCCGAGCAGCACCAACGGCCGGTTCTGCAGACTCCAGGCGATGATGGCGCGGATCATGGTGATGCGGGGCGGGGGACGGCTGCTGCGTGGGCTGCTGGTTGGTCTGGCTCGGACTTCTCGAGGCCGGCATCAACGCGACTAAGCTCCGCGGATTCCATGTCCTGAGAATCCTGCAAGCTACCCCCAAAAATGGGCCCGGTCTACCGCCGAATCGTCAGTTTCTCGTGAGGATGCGGGGCTGGCTGGCCGTTGGAGCCGGCTGATGGAGATGCGGCCTTCAGCCCTTGATCACGCCCAGGGGTCTGAGCCGTGCAACCTTCAGGGAGAGCCCTGCCCGGTGGACGACGTCCACCACGATGTCAACATCCTTGTAGGCCTGCGGCTGCTCCTCGGCGAGGCCCTCGCGGCTGCGGCAGCGGGCGACGACACCGCCCCGCAGAAGCTCCTCCTGGATGTTCCGGCCCCGTGCAGCCTTGATGGCGGCGGTGCGGCTCAGGCAGCGGCCGGCGCCGTGGCAGGTGGTGCCGAAGGAGCGTTCCATCGATCGCGGGCCGCCACGGAGCACCCAACTCGCCCGCCCCATGTCGCCGGGAATGATCACCGGCTGGCCCACGGCTCGGTAGCGATCGGGGATGTCGTGGTGACCAGCGGGAAAGGCCCGCGTCGCCCCCTTGCGATGCACGCAGACCTCCTTGCTCGTGTTGCCCACCCGGTGCCGTTCGAGCTTCGCGATGTTGTGGGCCACGTCATAGAGAAGTTCCATGCCGAGCGAGTGCCACGGTTTTTCCAGCACCCGGGCAAACACCTCCCGCACCTGCCACATGAGCAGCTGCCGGTTGCAGAAGGCGTAGTTGGCGGCGGCCCTCATGCCGCCGAGATAGTGATGGCCCTCCGGGCTCTCGACGGGCGCACAGACCAGCTGCCGGTCGGGAAGGCTCATGCCGTATTTCGCCGGCGTATCGCGGAGGGCCCGCAGTGAGTCGTCGCAAACCTGATATCCCAGGCCGCGCGAACCTGAGTGGATGAGCACGCAGATCTGTCCGGCATGGAGGCCGAAGGCCGCGGCGGCGGCTGGGTCTTCCACACGATCAACCACCTGCACCTCGATGAAGTGGTTGCCGGCCCCCACGGTGCCGCACTGGTCGCTGCCGCGGGCGAGTGCCCGATCGCTGACGAATTCGGGGCGTGCGTCGGCGATGCAGCCCTCGGCCTCGGCGAGAGCGACGTCGTCGTCGGTGGCCAGGCCGCGGGCTTTCAGGAACGGCACGCCCTCCTGCATCATCATGCGGAGTTCGGCGGGGGAGAAAACATGGCAGCCCCCCTGCCCCACCCCGACGGGCACGTCTTGCAGGAGTTGATTGACGAGCCTCGCGAGCACGGGCTCGATGTCGGCGAGCGTGAGGTTTGTCCGCATGAGGCGGACGCCGCAGTTGATGTCGTAGCC
>CAMCQY010000119.1 GCA_945877135.1 Candidatus Kuenenia stuttgartensis | reverse complement strand
ACGCGCCGCCACCTTCTCCGGTCGGTTGACGAGGATGTCGGCCGTCTCAGCCATGAAGTGCACGCCGCAGAAGACGATCGCCTCACAGGCCTCCCGCTCGGCGGCCGACTTGGAGAGTTGGTAGCTGTCGCCCTGCAGGTCGGCGTGGGAGATCACGCCATCCTGCTGGTAGTGGTGGCCGAGGATCACCAGCCGTGGGCCCATTCGCCGGCGGACCGCTTCGATCCGCGCGCTGAGAATGGCATCGCCCAGGCCGCGGTAGGCCGCAAACTGTCCGGCGAGGTCCGTGCTGTCAAGCAGTGTGGTCATGCTTCATGTGAGTATACGTGGCATCCGTGGCAGGGGTATCGGTGGCGCAGGGGCAGGTGCGGCACCCCGGTCAGACGCTATACTGTTCGACCGGTGGATCGCCTCGGCGACTCCCACCCATCCGGCAGGTGATCCGGTGACTTTTTCTTTCTCTCTGTGAAGGACGGCAAGGCGTTATGGCGCGAAAAGTGGTGAATCGCAAGGAACTCAGGGCCCAGAACGACGCGGCCGAGGCCCGTGAGAAGACGAAGAAATCGCCCAAGGAGAAGGTGGCGAAGGAAAAGACGCCCAAGGCGAAGAAGGAAAAAGTCGCCAAGGACCCCACCAAGGCCAAGAAACCCAGCCGCAAGAAGACCGCCAAGGAAGCCCGCATGAAAGCCTACTGGGGCGTCTACAACCAAGGCATGAAGCGGCTCGCGATGTTTGAATACTCCGACAAGAAGGCCGCCGAGAAGAAGGCCGCCGATCTGATGGCGTCATCCCGGACGAACCACTTCATCCAGCTCGTCAAGGAAGCAATCACCGAATAAATAGGATCACCGCGAAAATTGAAGGGCGGCGTTCATGCAATCCGCAACGGTGGGCACCCTAGTGAGGTTTGCAGCGGTGAGGTTTGCAGCCGTGAGGTTTGCAGCTGTTCGGTCACCGTCTTGTATCTGCCTGCTGCTGGTGATGCTGCTGACGGCCGCCGGGTGTTCGAAAACAGCGGGCACGAAGTCCACGCCAGTGGCTGATGCCGGCGACGCGGAAGCTGCCGTGGCCGACGACGAGACCGAGGGCGTCGATTTCGACACGGCGCTCGTGGTCGATGGGGAGCGGGTGGAAGTCTGCTCCCCCGTCGGCTGGACCCGCGGCCCGCAGTCGAAGAGCTACCTCGTCAAATACATCCCGAGTCGGAAGAAGACCTATCCATCGATTGTCGTGATGGCGGCCGATGCGCCCGAGGGCGTCGTCGACGTGGACGCCGGGTCGCAGAAGGATTTCGTGGCCGCGATCGCCACCAGCCTCGCCGGCACCTTTTCGAAGGACGGCAAGAGCACGCTGCTCAAAAAGCCCGCCGCCGCGAGGCTCGGCCCCCACTTCGGCGTCACTTGGGCCGCACCCGCCACGATCAACGTCGATGGCGTGAGAGAAACGATCGATCGCAGCAGCTATGCCGTGATCATCGACGGGCGGATGTACACCGTCGAAGTGCGGGCGCCCAAGGGCAAGCTCGATGGCGAGGGCCGCGCGGCGGCCCGGGCCGTGGCTGCGGCATTGGCTCCACCGGCGGGCGAAGAGGCCGCTCCGGCTGCTGAGCCGGCGACCGAGGAAGCGGCTCCGGCGACCACCGCCGAACAGCAGTAGGAAAGCCCGACGCCGTATCCGCTGCATGACCGGAGTCCCCCGGCTTCCGCCGGGGCTTTTATTTCGGTCGCGGCACCCACAATAAGAAGCCCCGGACGGAAGTCCGGGGACACCGGGTCGTTGGGCGACCCTGGAGAGGAAACGTGAAACGTCGCGCACTCACGCCCACGGGCTCTTCCAATCGCCCCAGGCCGCCAGATACCGTTTCAAGCCCGGGAACTGGTCGGTGTGCGCCTCGATCCACTCGCGGGCCGACTCGATGAGAGCGTGTTCTCGCTTTAGATCGATGTCCCCCGCCACCACACGCGACCGCAGGAAGATGAAGTATGTGTCGAGCACGTCGCCGCGGCAGTAGTCGTGGATCTCGGTCGCTCGGCCGGCGTCCCAGAGGTCCTGCACCATGTGGCCGGCGACGTCCATCTTACCCGGCTTGCCGATCAGATTGGCCGCTAGCGAGAGGCCGCCGTTGAACCTCGAGGCGCCGCTGTTGGTGAGCCACTCGTGGAGGTCGAGGTGGGCAGACATGTTGTACCGGTAGCGGGGCTGGTCGAAGCTGCGGGCGTCCTCGGCAAACCAGTCGGCGATCTGGAGACCATAGCGAAAGGCGCAGAGTTCGAGCAGCGGCAGATCGAACCCACGGCCGTTGAAGGTGACGAGCGTGGGCCGGCTGTATTTCTGCCAGCCCTGCCAGAAGTTCTTCACGATCTCGTGCGGCCGGGCCTCTTTCTCGTCGAGGGCCACGAGATCGAGCAGGCTGAAGTCCCGGGCCACCTTCGCGATCACCAGCGACACCGGCAGTTGGTAGGTGTAGGGGATGAAGTCCTTGCCGTTCTCCTTGAGCAATTCCTCTCGGTATTTCGCGATGGCCTCGGCAGGACTGAGATTCTCACCCGGATACTTCATCCGCGACACAAGCGCGCCGTCGGCCACGCTCTCGATGTCGAACACGAAATAAGCGGTGTCGAGTTTGGCCATGGAAAACATCTCCGGAGCGGTCTGGACTATCGCCGTGCCAATGGATGCTTAAGCGGCAGCCAGGCGCCGTCGGCCTTGCTCGACGCCACCGACTGCTCGATGAAATACATCCCCTCCACGCCGTCGCAGATGTTCGGATAGACCGTGTTCACCCGCTCGAACTGCTTGCCGGCGGCCGCCAGTTCCATCGCGTCGTAGGCGGCGCGGTAGACGTTGGCAAACGCCTCGAAAAATGCCTCCGGATGGCCCGAAGGCAGCCGGCAGGAGGCCTTCGCCAGGGGGAGCGTGTAGGGGGCGTTGGGATCGCGGGTGTAGATCGCGTGGGGATGGCCGTTCCGGCGGACGAAGAGTTGGTTGGGATTCTCCTGGTGCCATTCGAGGCTCGCCTTCGTGCCGTCGATCTGGATCCGCACGTCGTTCTCGCGGCCGTGGCTGATCTGCGAGGCGGTCACCGTGCCGAGCGCCCCATTCTCATAGCGGATGACGGCGTGGCCGTAGTCGTCGAGTGGCCGCGGCGGCTCGAAGATCTTGAGGTGCGCGCTGATCTTGTCAGGCAGCAGGCCGGTCATCGACCGACCGAGGTTGTAGGCATGGGTGCCGATGTCGCCGAAGCAGCCGGCGGCACCGCTCTTGGTCGGATCGGTCCGCCAAGCGGCCTGCTTCTGCCCCTCGCTCTCCAGCCGCGACCGCAGCCAGCCCTGGATGTATTCCGCGCGGATCGCCTGGATCTCACCGAGTTCGCCGGAGAGCACCATCTCGCGGGCCTGCCGCACGAGCGGGTAGCCGGTGTAGTTGTGGGTGACGGCGAAGACGACGTTCGACTGCTTGACGATGGCCGCCAGATCTTCCGCTTCTTTGAGCGTGAGCGTGAGCGGCTTGTCGCAGACACAATGGAAGCCGGCCTCGACGGCGGCCTTGGCCACTGGAAAGTGCATGTGGTTGGGGGTGGCGATCGAGACAAAGTCGATCCGCTTGTCGGCGGGCAGGGCCCGCTCCCGGTCGAACATCTCCTGGTAGGAGCCGTAGGCCCGGGAGAGATCGATGTCGTAATCGGCGGCGCTGGCCTTGGCACGCTCCGGGTCGCTCGAAAGGGCGCCTGCCACGAGCGCTGCCCGGTTGTCGAGCACGGCCGCCGTCACGTGGACCCGGCCGATGAACGAGCCCTGACCACCCCCCACGATTCCCATCCGCAGCTTCCTGCCCAACGTGCCGTTCGTGGCCATAGTCCAATCCCCTTTCGTGCCTGTCGTCTGTTCTGGTCGCCCGTTTTGCGCGGGAGAAAAACCACCCTGAGCGTGAAAACCACCACGCCCGCGCCGCGAACTCTATCACACCGGCAAAAAAAGAAAAAAAGACAGTTCTGGAACGGCAACTGGAACGGCTGCTACGATTCATGAGGCCTCTTTGCAGGGCCTTGAACACCATCTTCCGCCCAGGCGCGCCATCATGGGATTCTCCGATCGCGGCTACTCCCGCGACTCATACCAGCCGTTCATGGCGGACTGGACAGCCGTGATGACGATCATGGTCGTCAACATCGCCATCTGGGTGGCCAACCTCGTGGCGGCGGGGCAGGTGTCGGTCAGCGATTTTTTATCGCTTCAGGGTGACCTGCCCCGGCATCTGCTGAAGGCCTGGGAATTGGTCACCTACGGCTTCGTCCACGCTCCGCTCGATCCGTGGCACCTGATCGGCAACATGCTCGGACTGTGGTTCTTCGGACGCGCAGTCGAAGACATCATGGGCCGCGGTGAGTTCTTCCGCTTCTATTTCACCGCCATCGTCATCGCCGGGCTGGCCTGGCTGGCGAGCGTGCAGCTCTTTCCCGACCGCGGCGGCACGACCGCCAACTATCACCTGATGGGGGCCAGTGGAGGGGTCATGGCCGTTCTGGCTGTCTTCATATGGAATTACCCGCGGGAAACGGTCTACATCTGGGGCGTACTCCCGGTGCCGGTCTGGGCGCTCGGCCTGCTCTATCTCGTGATGGACGTGCAGGGGGCGGCCAATGGCGGTGGTCAGGTGGCCCACGTCGCCCACATCGCCGGCGCAATCTTTGGACTCTGCTATGCGTGGCGGGACTGGAATCTCTCCGGAATCGGCGACATGCAGGAGCGGCTGCAGACGCAATTGAAGGGCCTGCGACGCGGGATGCGGGTGGTGCGTCCGCCCGAAGACGAGGAGGACGACGACCGTCTTTCGCGGTCAGGCGGTCGCGACGACGTGGCGATGCAGGAGGCTGTTGATCGTATCCTGGAAAAGATCAGCCGTTCCGGCGAGGCGAGCCTCACCTCCGCGGAGCGAGACACGCTCACCCAGGCCAGCCGCCGGCTCAAAGAGCGGATGCGGTAACCGCTGGCGTCCTCATGCAAGCCCGAAGCGCGAGCGAGAGGAATCCGCGATCCAATCCGCAAGGCCACCCGTAGTCCCTTGCTTGCGCTGCGGGCTTGGATGCGGAGGGCGGGCGAGCCTGAATCCGTCGCCGAATTACCGGCGGATGGTTGCCGGCTGGGAGGCCGTGCGGATGTCGGGCCGCGACTGGATTCGAAGCTGGTTGACCGCTGCTGCGAGTTCCTTGAATTCTAGTTCGTCGAGGTGGCCGCTCTGTACGGAGTGGGTCCTGCCGTTGGTGTCGATGACCACCACGTTCGGCCCGCCCGGCACCATGCCAAACGTGCGTTCCATCACTCCTTCGAAGTCGAGCCACACAGACACGTGCGGTGAGTCGGTGCGCATCCGCGACCGGGCTACGGTCTCGAGCGGCTTGGGCACCTCGGGCATGCAGGCCACTGGGATCACGTGAATGTCGGGCACGCGCACGTTCGCAGGCCAGCCAGGCAGACCCACCACCGGCTGCCGCGACCACTCGCTCGCTGGCACGGTCTCGGCCGTCGGGTGAAACAGCACGTGCAGCCGGCGGCCAAGATCGAGCGCCGCCTCGGCACCCTTCCGCTCGGCATAGACGAGCACCACCACGTCGCCACGAAACACACCCGTCTCCCGCCGGTTGCGAAACTGGTCCTCCATCGCGATGTTCACGACGCGATCGCCGGTCTGGGCACGGGCCATCGACGCCGTCGGCATGATGACGGTCAGGAGCAGCAGCGGGAGGACGACGCGGAGGTTGATCATCTGGGCACTCTTACGGGGTGGAAGGGTATGGGTCAGGCGGCTCGGCGAATGCGGGCTTTCCCGAAGGGTACCGTGGCGGCATCGGCCGCATCGTCGTCGCTGAGATCACCGTCGGTGTCCTGAGTGTCGTCGGCCTCTTCGGTCTTGTCGGTCTTGTCATCGGCGGACCGGCCGGGCCGCACCAGCGCGAGCACCGCCGGCAGGAAGACGAGCGACGTCAGGGTGCAGGTCGTCACACCGATCGTGAGCACGCGGCCGAGGCTCTCGAGCCCCTTGTGACTGGCCACCATCAGGGCACCGAAGCCGAGGATCGTCGTGAGCGCGTCGACGAGCACCGAGTTGGCAGTCGAGGCGCTGATCCGATACGGCCCCGGCCGCTCCAGGCTGTCGTGCACGATATGCACGCCGTAGTCCACGGCGATGCCGAGGATGAGTGGGATGCCGATCAGGTTGGCGGGATTCAGATCGATGCCCACCAGGCCCATCAGGCCGAGCGTCTGGGCCATGCCCACCGCCAAGGGGAGCGCGGCGAGCAGGCTGTGGGTGATGCTGCGGAAGTCGAGCCAGAGCACGGCGAGGATCACCACCAGCGAATAGATCGCCGCCTGCTCGTAGCTCCGCTTCATCTCCAGCGATGCTTCGTAGGCCTGCAACGGATTACCGGTGGCCCGCGGATCGACGCTGCGGACCTCCTGCACGAACCGTTTCAGTGATTCGAAGTTCCAGATGTCGCCGCGGCCATAGATCTTGAGCAGATGGCGGCCGTTCTGGCCGACGAAACGGTCCACGAGGCTCGGGGGCAGGTCGTCGAGTTTGGGTGGCTCGGGATCGGCGACGGCGGAGAGCGAGTGCAGTCGTGTGAGCAGTTCTCCGGCTGACTGCTGCTGAAAGGCGGCCAACGACTGAAAACACTCGTTGGGTCCCAGGCGACGCAGCGTCTCCCGGGCGCGTTCGAGATGCCAGGCCGTTCGCAGTCCACCCGGACGCTTGGCCGCCTCGCCCTGGGCCCAGGCGAGCGTCTCGCCGAGGCCATCGAGTCGGTCGATAGGGATCTCAGGAGGTCGTTCGGGCAGTCCCGCAAGCCGGCCCCGGATCCGCTCGATGAGCGGCCGCTTCAGGTCCTCGTCCACAGGCAGCAGCGAGGCGATCTCATCGACCCGCTCGACGGTCGCGAGTTTGGTGAGCTGCTCCTTGCGGGCCAGCAGTTCCTCGCGGGAGTCGGCGATCGAGAGGGCATACCAGACGCTCTGATCGCACTCGGTAAGCAGCTTCTTCTCGACGGCCACGCTCTCGAGCCCGTCGGCCTGCATGTTGAGCAGGTTGTGGTCGTAGTCGAGTTCGTGAAAGCCGGAGGCCACGGCCATGGTCGCCGCCATCGCCGCCAGTGCCACGAACCTCGGATGCTTGGTGAGCGGAGCCAGCCATTCGTGCACCGGCACTGGTGTGGGAATGCGGCTGCCGAGCGTGCCGCGGTCGACAAGCGCCACCACCGCCGGCAGTACCAGCAATTCGGCCGCACAGCAGAGCAGGATGCCACCGCCGGCGATCATGCCGAGCTCCGCCACGCCCACGAAGCTCGTCAGCGCCGCGCAGAAGAAGGCCACCGCTGTCGTGATCGCGCCGGTGAGGATGCCGGGGCCGACGCAGGCGCTGGCATCGAGCAGCGCGTCTTCGTAGGAGAGCCCGCGCCGCCGCATCTCGAGATAGCGGCCCACGTAGTAGGTGCCATAGTCGATGCCGACACCGATCATGGTAACGGTGAAGGTCACGCTGAGAATGTTGAGATGTCCCACGCTGGCCGTGGCCCAGGCGAAGGCCCAGGCCATGCCGATGACAAGCACGCCGTTGGCCATGAGGGCATGCCGCACGCCCCCGAAGCCAGCGATGATCACCACACTCACAGCCGCGAGCGACAGCCCGCTGGCCCACATCATCGACTGCTGGCTGGTCCGCATCTCGTCGTCCTCCATCACCGGCAGGCCGGTGAGGCCGATCGTGATGTCGGCGTGACGGGAAGCGACGAGCTTGATGAGCCGGCGGAGTTCGTCGGTGGCGGCCGACGCACCTGCAAAACCCTCCTTCTCCTTCGCCAGCCGCAAGAGCACGAAGCCGAGCTTGCCATCCTTGGCAAGGAGATGCTGGCTGGAAAGATCGCGGATGGTGGAGAGCGATTCGGGCATCCGCGGCCAGGGCGAGACGAACCCACCCGTGCCGTCATCGGCCGCGCGACGGCCAGCCTCGAGGCCCGCGAGCAGGCTCTCGCTATACCGTTCCAGAGAGGCGAGCGGCGGCTCCTGCATCCCGCCGGCGGTGCCGCTTCGGTCGGCAGTCTGCGGCGCTCCCGCGACCATCTGCCCGGCGAGTCCGCCGACCATCGACGCCACCTTCAGGTGCGTCCAGCCGCCCGCCAGGATCGGCTCGGTCTGTTCGATGAACCGGTCGATCGCCGCGAGATCCACGGGCGAAAGATAGTGCAGCCCCTTCGCGCGGATCTTCGACAGGTCAACCTCGTGGAGCACCGACCGGAAGCGTTCGCCGTCCTGGGCGACCTCCCGCGACAGTTCCTCCAGCACTTTCACAACTCGGTCGCGGGTCGGGCCCTCCACGACGACCACAGCATCGTCGTCCTCACCGAACTCATGGATGTAGTCGATCCAGAGTTTGTTGTAGTCGCTCTTGGGGTCGAGCAGATCGACGCGGCTCACCTTGTAGCCGAGCGACTGCGCGGTATAGGCCCCGGCGGCCACCGCCGAGATCACGGCCCCGACCACGATGGCCAGCGGCGCACGCAGGCAGAGATGAGTCCACGCGATCAGGGCCCGGCCCAGCAGACTCGTGGTGGCATGCGGCTCGGGCGGGGCTGAGTCTGTCGGGCCCGAGCGATCAGCTGGATCATGGGCATCGATTGGATCATGGCGTCGCAGCATCGGGCTCACATTCCTTGTCGGCGGGGTCGGGGAACGTAGCGAACCTACGGCGGCGGGCCAACAGATTCTTTTTGGCAGCTGGCGAACCCTGGCAAGGTAGGCAAACCCTCGGGATTTTCAGGCGAAATGACTGGTTCGGAAGGTCCCCGCAGGCCGAACATTCTTCCATGCGGCGCCCGTGGCCGCAGCACAGGGGGGGAAACAACATGACGATTGCGCGTTCGCGGATGGTATTGGCTGGGGTCGTGGTTGCGCTGGTAGCCGCGGCGCTGCCGCGGCCCGCCAGGGCAGACAGGGCAGACGGGGCTGTGGCCCGCATCGATTCCGGCTCGTCGAGTCGCGAGTCACGTCGCCGGGCGCTCGCGGCGCTCCCGTTGGACCGGATTCCGGAGCCACAGCGGAAGGCGATCGAGCCCTGCCTGC
Organism: Candidatus Kuenenia stuttgartensis; assembly: GCA_945877135.1. Classification (GTDB taxonomy): domain Bacteria; phylum Planctomycetota; class Planctomycetia; order Pirellulales; family UBA1268; genus CAMCQY01. Next base: position 1,699 of record CAMCQY010000119.1, on the reverse strand, counting down.
GGTCGGCGACGCTCTACCGGCGGCTCCCCACAGAGACGGTGATCTGCGATGCCGAACTGCTCGATTTCGCGCTCACCAAGCCTGAGGCCATCGTGGACATCTGGCGGGTGCTCGGCATCAGCCATCTCACCCTCGATCCGGTGGGGCCGAACCAATGGAAGCTCTGTGATGGCTACGGCACCACGGGTGTGCTGCGGCTGGTGCACGAGGAGCGGCAGGGACGCAGCGGCCTGCTCGTGTTTCACGGTCGGGGTGTCTACACCGGCCCGTTGTCTCCCAAAAATCTCACCGGTAGCTGCGTGCTGCTGGTGCGGCACGGGCCGGCCATGCCGGCGGTCGATGGCCGTGAGCGCCAGACGGTTCAGATCGACTCTTTTCTCGACATGGACGGCGTCGGGCTCGAGATCGTCACCCGCACGCTCCAGCCCATCATCGTGCGGTCCGCCGCGTCGAACTTGCACGAGATCTGCCTCTTCATGACGACGCTTTCAGACTCCGCACGAACCAATCCTGAGGGCGTGGTGCAGTTGGCGGGGAAACTCCAGCAGACCGATGCCGCAGCCCGTCAGACACTGGCGACGATCGCACGGCGTGCCGCACAGCCCGCGGCCAACGCGATGCCGCACGCGGCCCGGCGTGATGCGGCCGACATGGCCGCCGCCGATCGGCTTCAGACGGAACTCGCCGCCCGTTGGCTGAGTGCCGACGAACTCGATCGAATTCAGCGGCAGTAGGCTAACGTCACCGTCTTCACGAAAAACATCGCATCGTATGATTTTTTCTTGGCGGGCTCCGCCCGCTGGTGCTGAACCGGCGCTGCGGGCCTCACACTGGCTCGTCGTTCCGTCACCGGGTCGCCCGATCAGGTGACGCGGTTTCCCTCGCTTGCGCTTCGGGCTTGCATGGGAAAGAGGTTCATCCAAGCCCGCAGCGCAAGCAAGGGAATACGTGAGCAAGCTACCGCGTCGCACGATCGGGCGACGCTTCCGGCGCGGCGGCGATGCGGACGCGGGCCTCCGACGCCACCACGTAGGGCCGCTTGTATTCGGGCATATAGCCGCGGGCGCCGCGGACGGCCACGTCCTGTCCGACCATCGGCGCGAGATTGACGCCCGCCTGCGGCGTGATGAACGCGATCACGTTGTTGCTCTGATCGACGACCGCCCACCGCGGGGCGTCGGGCCGCCTTGAGACGACGGTCGCCAGTCGGCCGCTGGTCTCGGTCATGTCGGGTGGAGTCCAGGTGGGCTGACCATCGGCCGATCCGCCGCCGGGCATCACACCAGGCCGGATCGGCCGGCCGCCAATGGCCGAGAGGCTCGACCACATGCCGCCAAGTTGCAGGGATGGATCGGCGGCGGGCGTCGGCGCAGAGGCAAGTGTGCGATGCCGCGACTGAATCGCCTCGAATCGGTTGATCCGCGCATCGATCGCCTCGACACGCGTGCGGTCGGTGTCGGTTGCCGCGCGGGCCGCGACCTGCCGGAGCCGTTCCCGCACCGGTGCCAGATTCCACGCCTCGGCCGGGCCGGTCACCGCCAGCGACAACGCGAGATCGATGTCCGCCAGTTCGTCGCCCGACACGGCTGCACCTCCCGTCACGGCGACGGGAGTCACGGGCGTGGCTGGATCGAACACGCTCGTGCCGCGGGGCAGCCAGCCGGCGAAGAGGCGACGTGCCGAGGGCATGAATCCAAGC
>CAMCQY010000118.1 GCA_945877135.1 Candidatus Kuenenia stuttgartensis | reverse complement strand
ACGAAGAGATCTTCAACAGCGACTCGGCCTGGTATGGCGGCAGCAATACGGGTAACGGCGGCGGTCTTCAGTCATCGCCTGTGCCGCACCACGGCCGCGAGCACTCGCTCACGCTCACGCTGCCGCCACTGGCGGTGGTCGTGCTGAAGTGCCGGTAGGGCCGCTGGCTCGGCCTGTTCTGGGGCTTGCAGCAGCGGGCGAGGGGCTGCTATCGCGGCGCCGTACGGTAGCAGTCGCTTCTCAGGCTGATGAAGCCGGTTCGATCACCGGCACGCCCACACGCTCCGCTGCGAGCCGGAGGTTGGCGTCGTCGGTGAACAGCGGCAGGGCGAGACTGATCGCGAAGTCGAGGTAGATCGCGTCGTAGGCGGTCAGTTGATGGGGCCTCGCGGTTTGGGCCAGGCTGCTGAGCGTTCGATTCACAGGCTCGCCGACCACCTCGATGTCCAAGGCCTCGAGCGCCTCGAGCAGCCGAGTGCCCTGGGCCTGCGTGATCTGCCTGCGTCGTTCCCGAACGAGGATGACGTTGACAACCTCCAGCCGCCACAACCACGGGGCGAACAGTTCGAGTGGTTCGATCTGCCGATCAAGAGCAACTCCGCGGCCGCCTTCGTTGAAAAGCCATGCCAGCGTGATGCTCGCATCGATCAGACAGCCCGCCATCAGCGGCGGCCCTCGGCGATCAGATCACGAATCTCGCCTGCTCCGATAGGAGGCAGCTCCGCACGAAGTAGGGCGATCTCTCGGACCGCATCGGCGCGGCTCATTCTCCGCGATGACTTTGCATGGCAGGGAACGATCTCAACGGCGGGCCGCCCCCGGTTGGTCACGGTGATCGACTGCCCCGTTGATTGAACACGCTCAACGATCTCCGAAAAATGCGTCTTCGCGTCAAAAATACCAACGGTTTCAGCCATAAAAGTCATCCTAGTCTGTTGCCTAGTATACCCGGCAATGCGCGTGAAGAAAGCCGCACAGACCTCATTAACCGAGCGTCAAGAATAAATGGCAGAAGCGCTGTGAGGGGCGGCACTCACCTTGGCTGCCGCTTCCAGTCGAGGCGGTACCGCTTCTGCATCCCCTCGATCAGTTCCCGGAAGGTGTTCGAGGCCTCCCGCTGCGCGACCATGCCGATCTTCTGACGGTCGTTGCGGCCGGCGATGAACTTCTCCTGCAGTTCGGCCGCAGGCGGCTCCTGGGAGACGAGCCGGATCACATAGCAGACGGTCCGCGGCTCGTTGAACGCCACGGCCGTCTTGCCCGGCTCCAGAGAGAACACGGCCCGCATGAATTCGTCACCGGGCATCGAGATGCCCTCAGGCTGCGACAGCACCAGGGCTCCGCCGCCACCCATGCCCTGCTCGAGCCACGAGAATGGACCGACCTTAACGGCCTTGGTCTCGTCGCCGCCGAAGCTGGCCTGCTGGGCGAGTGACTCAGCTCGTTTTTTGGCAAGGCTGCGGCCCTCGACGATCCGCCAGGCCCGTTCGACACCCGAGCGGGCGGTTTCAAACGACGGCGTGAACTCGGGCTGGTCCTCCGTCCGCCACGACAGGTAGCGATTTCCCTCGACATCCCGCGAGCGGATGGGACGCAACGACATCGAGCCGGTTCCAAACATCTGGTCGAGCCAGCGCTGCTGGCGGATGCCAAAGCGGCTCGAAGGATCCTGAACGAACTCAAAGCTGCCGCCGATACCGCCGGCGGCAAAGGCTGCGTCGGGAGGGATCAGGTCGGAGCGGCCCGATACGAGGCCCTGCTTTTCGGCGACCTTGGCGAGGTCGGGGGGCCGCGGGGCCTCGACGCCGGCGGGCTTGCGGGCCTGCCAGAGGGCGTAGTCCTCCGCATAGCGTCCGACATCGCCAGCCACCGCCGTGAAGATGGCGTCGATCCGGGCTTCGGCCCGTTCCCGCGCCAGCCGCTTGCGAATGTCGTCCTTCACCGCGTCGAGAGGCTCGAACTGGGCGGCGTCCTCGGTTTTCTTTTCATCGGCAGCAGGCTTGTCGGCTGCGGTGGTCGCCGGAGCGGCCGAAGTAGCCTCCGTCTTCGCGCTCTCCGCCGGCGCGTCTGATTTGGGCACGTCAGCTTTCGGCGCGTCAGCAGCAGGCTTCGTCGCTGCCTCAGCGGGCTTTTCGGCCGGCTGCTTGAACGACACGGCCCGGAACGGGCTGCCGCCGATTGCGGCGCCCTTGGGAGCAGCGGGGGCAGCCTCGGGCTTGCCGTCGGCGGGTTTGGGGGCTGCGGCTGGGTCGGCAGGTTTGGCTGGCGTTTCAGTTGGCTTGGCTTCAGTGGCCTCAGGCTTGGCCTCTGCTGCAGCCGGCTTTGCTTCGGTGCCAGTTGGCTTGACCTCAGGCTCGGTCGCCTTCACCTCGGGAGCAACAGGCTTTGCCTCCGCAGCCGCCGGCTTCGCGCGAAACATTGAAGTCTTGTTCTTCTCGTAGTATTCGGCGATCTGCTCGTCGGTCACCTCCTTGGCGACCTCGTCTTCGAAGAGCCCGCGCTTGGCAACGAGGTATTCGTATTGCACGCGGTGGGGCTCCCGGAAACCGGGGTCGGCACTGCGGGCCTGGGGCAGGTCATTCTTGTATTTCTCATAGAAGGCACGCAGCACCGATTCAGAAGGTGCTGGCACATCGCCTGCAAAGGTCTCCACCACGACCGGCACCGCTTCCACTGTCGCCCGCTGCTCAAGCCGCCGGAAGTAGTCCCACTGCCAGCCCGGCGGATCGGCGCTGAGGGCCGACTGATGGAGCATCAGCATCGTGCGGGCCGCCAGTTCGGTACGGAGCGTCTCGAAGAGGTCCCGCTGCGTCAGGGGAAACGGTCCGAGCCGCAGCCGGGAAAGGATCTCGTCCAACTGTTCCTGCCGAACAAGGTTGCCAGTCCATTGCCCGAGGAACTCATTGATGGTCTGATCACTCACGACAACGCCGTTGGCCTTGGCATCCTGGGCCAACAGGGTGGTTTGCACGGTCTGCTCCTCCCCCTCGGGCAGCAGCGGCATGCGCGACGGATCGCGGCCACCGGCTGTCGCCGCTTCCATCAGAAACCGGTTGACGAGCGACCGCAGGGCGGCCGTTCGCTCCAGGCCCCCCTCACGGAGTTCGCCGCCATTCCAAGTGACGGCCACAGGATCCTGAGACGCGGCAGAACCGCCCATCTGAAGAAAGGGCGGCAGCACAAAAAACGCCAGCATCGCCAGAATCGCCACGCAAACAAGCAGGGATCGCTGGTATTTGCGGAAAATCTCAAAGGAGCCGACCATGGCACCGCCTGTGGCTGTTCTCGGACGGTAGAACCGCCGAGGCTTGACAAGGAACTTGGAGGCAGGGTAACGCTGTGGAGACCTGCGGACAGGCCGCAGATTGTAGCGCTGGGCCGGTTTGCGCCAATCCCGATGCTGGCATCTTTCACCAAAAACCACCCCAGACGACGCCCAACACGATGGCCAAAAAGACCTCAAAGCGACCGCCCGCCAAGCGAGCCCGTGCCGAATCGACCGCGTCGACCGGCCCGAAGGGTGATTTCCAACTGGTGATCGTCGAGAGCCCCGCGAAGGCGAAGACCATCGAGAAGTATCTGGGGTCGGGATTCGTGGTGAAGGCCTCGATCGGGCACATCCGCGACCTGCCGAGCAAGGCCCCTCGGGGATCCAAGCAGGCTGTTCCAGGCGTCGATCTCGACCACGACTTCGCCCCCACCTACGAAATCGACGACAACAAGACGAAAACGGTCTCCGAACTCCGCCGGCTCGCCAAGGGGGCCAGCGAGGTCTGGTTCGCCACCGACTTGGATCGCGAGGGGGAGGCGATCGCCTGGCATCTCACGCAGGTGCTCGGCGTCGATCCGCTCCACGCGAAGCGGGTAACGTTCGACGCAATCACCAAGGCCGAGGTGCAGCGGGCCTTCCGGGAGCCGCGGATCATCAACATGCCGCGGGTCGAGGCCCAGCAGGCACGGCGGATCGTTGACCGCATCGTGGGCTATCAGGTGTCTCCCATTCTCTGGAAGAAGGTGGCGGGAGGCTTGAGCGCCGGCCGCGTGCAGAGCGTGGCCACGCGGATCGTCGTCGAACGCGAGCAGGAGATTCGGGAGTTCACGCCGGCCGAATCCTGGGACATCGCCGCCAACATGACGTTCGACTCAGGCGCTGCTGCCGCCTTGCACACGCAGTGGACGGCGCTGATGGCGAAGCGCGATGAACGCGGCCGGGCTCCGCTGGTGCGAGACCGGATGGCATGGCTGGCCGATCGGCGGGCGCTGTCGTGCGACCTGGTCGAAGTAGGCGGTAAGCCGGTGCGGATCGATGCAGATAAGGACTCGGTCATCGACCTCGCCGTGACCGCGCGGCAGGCGGCCGAGGCAGCCGGTCTGCTCGACGTGAGCGTCGATCGTGAGGCCGTGGCCGACGGCAAAGGCCGCGGCAAAAACGTCGTGCGAATCACCGGCCGGCCAGACCCCGCGGCTCGATACACCGTCGAATCGATCGACGTCACCCGGACCCGCTCCCGCCCGTATCCACCCTTCATTACCAGCACCCTGCAGCAGGCCGCCAGCAGCCGGCTGGGCATGTCAACCGACCGTACCATGCGGATCGCGCAGCAGCTCTACGAGGGCATCGACCTGCCGGGCGAGGGCAGGGTGGGCCTGATCACCTACATGCGTACCGACTCGACCAACCTCTCCAAAGAAGCGGTCGACATGGCCAGGCGCTACCTCGATCAGCGGTTCGGAGGGAAGTATGTGCCCGAGAAGCCACGCTCCTACTCCAGCTCGAACGAGAGCGCGCAGGAGGCCCACGAGGCGATCCGGCCGACCGACGCGGCTCGCGATCCCGACAGCATCGCCTCGGCGCTCACTGAGGAACAGATCAAAGTGTATCGGCTGATCTGGCAGAGCTTCCTCGCCTGCCAGGCGACCGACGCAGAGTGGGATTCGACGAGCGTCCGCATGCGGCGCAGCGACCGCGACACCGGCGCCGTATTCAAGGCGAGCGGCCGCGTGCTGCGGTTCGACGGTTTTTATGCGGTGAGCGGCACGCCCAAGGACGACGGCGATCAGGTGCTGCCCGATTTCCAGAAGGGCGCGGAGCTGGCGCCTTTCGAGATCGAGCCGCGGCAGAAGTTTCAGTCGCCGCCGCCTCGCTACACCGAGGCCACGCTCGTCAAGAAAATGGAGGAGGAGGGGATCGGCCGCCCTTCGACCTACGCCAGCATCATCAACGTGATCGAGAATCGCGGCTACGTCGTGCAGCAGGAGCGGCGATTCCACGCCACGGCGATCGGCGAGGCGGTTACCGGATTCCTCAAGCGGGGCTTTCGCGACCAGTTCATCGAGATCGGCTACACACGGGAGATTGAACGCGAACTCGACCAGGTGGCGCAGGGCACGAAGCGGTGGACCGACATGCTCCACGAGTTTCACGACGAACTCACGCCCAAGCTCGAAAGTGCGATGGATGAGCCACACGAGAAGGCCAAGTCGGATCCGTCGCCGTATGCCTGTCCGGAGTGCGGCAGGCGGCTCGAGTATCGCCTCGGCGGCAAGGGGGAGTTCCTCTCGTGCAGCGGCTACAACGAGAAGGTCCTCGTGCCGGCGGCCGCGCCGAAGACGACCGCCAAGGGGAAGAAGCGAAAGCCTGCCAAGCCGAAGGAACAGCCCGCCTGCGCCTTTGCGATGCCGGTTGACCGCCAGCGGCGGCCGCTGCTCCCGGAACAGATCGACCTGCTCTCGCCCGCCGGCGTTCCCATGGTCAAACGCACCGGTCGGTTTGGCGACTTTCTCGTCGAGGACAAGCCGCGGCCCGTGAAGCCGCGCGGGAAAAAGGCGGCCGAGGCGACGCCGGCCGAGCCGCCACCATTCATTCTCAACCTCGACAAGAAGGGGAACATCAAGTTCCCGTCTCCGCCGCCGCTGGTCACCGACATCGCCTGCCCGAAGTGTGGCAACGTCATGAACCTGCGGGACGGCAAGCGGGGGCCGTGGCTCGGCTGCCGCGCCTTCCCGAAGTGTCGGGGCCGTGAGGCCTTCACGAAACTCTCCGAGCCGCGGCAGAAGGAACTCGAGCGTGATTTGGCTGCCGTCCTCGCCGGCCACACGAAGCTGGCGTTGACCAGGCGAGATGGGGCCACGCCCGTGGCGGAGGGCACGCCGCTGGCGTCGCTCCAGATGGAGGGCGGGATCGCGGAACTCGCGACGTTCGCGGGCTGAGGAGAGGGTGCGGCGTATTCCGGCATTCCCTTGCTTGCGCTGCGGGCTTGGATGGGAACGGGCTTGGATGGGAACGGGCTTGGATGGGAACGGGCTTGGATGGCGTCCCACTCCCATGCAAGCTCGACGCGCGAGCGAGGGAATCCGTGCCGCGTGACGGGCTTGGATGCGGACACCGCCCCTCACATCCAGGGGACGTCGCCCGTGAATGTGCTGGGGGTCTCGTCGAGGGCGATGGCAAAGGCCGTCGCGTGCGACCGGCAGTGGGAGATGCTCACGAGGATGCAGTGGATTCCCATCTTCTCGGCGATCTCCTGCGTGCCCCCCTTGAGAAACGCCTGCGGCCGGCCGCCGGGACCGTTTCTGACCTCGATGTCCCGCCAACTGATGCCCTTTCGCCAGCCGGTGCCCACCGCCTTGAGGACCGCCTCCTTGGCGGCCCAGCGGCCGGCAAAGTGCTGCGTGGCCATCCGGCGGCTGCGGCAGTATTCGATCTCCAGCGGCGTGTAGACCCGTTCAACAAACAGTTCGCCGTGGCGTTCGATCATCTGCGCGATCCGCAGGCATTCGGTGATGTCGGTGCCGACTCCGAGGACGTTCATGCACGGCTTCCTTTTCCAGCAGTCTTTCCTGCGGCGGCGGGCTTGCCGGCCTTGCCGCGTGCCAGGCCACAGGCCCGTCGGGCCCGGTCGAGCACATCCCCCGCCTTGGCACGTGCCCGCTCGGCTCCGGCGGTGAGGATCGCCTCGATTCGCTCTGGATCCGCTTCGAGCGAGGCCCGCCGGGCCCGCGCCTCGGCGAAGAACTGGGCCGACGCCTCGACAAGCGCCTTCTTCACTTCGCCGTAGCCGAAGCCGCCGCGGCGGTAGAGGTCGGCCATCTTTGCTCGGTCGGCCTCCGGGGCCATCAGCGAGTAGAGCGCGAAGAGATGGTCGTCGTCGGGGTTCTTCGGCTCCTCCATCGGGCGGGAATCGGTCGTGATCCGCATGATCTTTTTCTTCTGCGCCGCAGGATCCTCGAACACATCGAGTGTGTTGTCGTAGCTCTTGCTCATCTTCTGGCCGTCGGTGCCCGGGACGCGGCCACCGCCCTCGACCAGCCTCGGCTTCGGCAGGGTGAACACATCGCCATAAAGATGGTTGAACGTGCCGGCCAGATCGCGGCAGACCTCGATGTGCTGGACCTGATCCTCGCCGACGGGCACGACCGTCGCGTCGTAGGCCAGGATGTCGGCGCTCATCAGCACCGGATAGGTGAAGAGGCCGGCATCGGCCGGCAGACCACGGATCTTCTTGTCTTTGTAGGCGTGGCAGCGTTCGAGCAGGCCCATCGGCGTCACCGTCATGAGGAGCCACGTGAGTTCGGTCACCTCTGGCACGTCCGACTGCACGAAGAGGGTGGCGTGGTCGGGATCGAGGCCCAGCGACACGAGGTCCACCGCGGCGTCGTGCACGAGGGCCCGCAGCCGGTCCGGCTCGCGGACGGTGGTGAGCGCATGAAGGTCGGCGATGAAGTAATAGGCCTCACCCGCCGTTTGCAGGTCGATGTATTGCCGGATTGCGCCGAAGTAGTTGCCCCAGTGGAAGCGGCCCGTTGGCTGGATGCCAGACAGGACGCGGGTGGGGGCCGGGGGCCGGGGAGCAGGCGGGGTGTTGCCTTCAGATGGCATCGGGCTGGCTTTCATGTTTCATTCAGAGAAGGGGCAGCCGCCGGCGGGCAGGCAGCCGGCTGCGGGAGGGTGAGCGTTCCGATCAGGTCGGCCATCCCCGCCGCGCCCAGTTCGGCCACCGCCGCGGGAAGGCCGTCGAGCAACCTGCCCGACACGACCGGTTCAGCGAAGTTGGCGGTGCCGATCTGCACGGCGGAGGCACCGGTGACGAAAAATTCCATGCAGTCGTCGATGGTCATGATGCCACCGACCCCGACGATCGGGATATCGATCGCCTGTCGCACCTGATGGACGCACCGTAGAGCGATCGGCTTGATCGCCGGCCCACTCAGGCCGCCGATGACGTTGCCGAGCAGCGGCCGCCTCCGCCGCCAGTCAACGGCCATGCCCTGGCAGGTGTTGATCAGCGTGACGGCGTCGGCGCCGCCATCCCGGGCCGCCCGTGCGATTTCCACGATGCTGGTGACATTGGGAGTGAGTTTGGCGAGCACGGGGAGCGACGTCGCTGACCGGACGCCCTCCACCACGCCGCGGCAGGCCACCGGATCGGTGCCCATGTCGATGCCATGGCTCACGTTTGGACAGGAGATATTGAGCTCGAGCGCCGCGATGCCTGGCACCCCGTCGAGCCGCGAGGCCAGCGCGACAAAATCGGCCCGCGATCCGCCCGCGATGCTCACGATCACCGGCGCACCGCACTGCACCAGGAAGGGGAGTTGATGGGCGAGAAAGGAGTCCACGCCGTCGTTGTCGAGGCCGATCGAATTGAGCAGGCCCGCCGCGGTCTCAACCGTCCGCCATGGCACGTTGCCCTGCCGGGGCAGCGGGGTGATCGTCTTGGGCACCACGGCCCCCAGCCTCGAAAGGTCGAGGAAGCCGGTCATCTCCCGGCCGTAGCCGAATGTGCCAGAGGCAACCATGATCGGGTTCGGCAGTCGGAGCCGGCCCAATGTGACAGGCAGTGTGACAGGCAGCGTGACGGCTGGGCGTCCGTCCTGCTGCGGTGTCGCCGTTGTCGGTGAGGGCCCGGAGGGCTCGGATGGAGGCATGTCAGCAGACTGGGGCGGAAGGGAGAGCAGGGGGGCGTGCAACGTGGCGGCGGAGACAGTGTCCTGCGACGCCCAGCGCGACCGGACACCGAGTGTAGTGGGTTTTCCTGCTGCCCCAAGGTCGTGGCCGTGTTTCCCGTTCGGCGAGGAATCGGTGACTGGAGCTTCCCGAAAAATATTCCGATTGTGTCAAGTCTGCCGAATGTACCGCCGATACTCCATGTGGCAGATTTCTCAACAGCCGGGCTGACCGGCAAGGTGGATCGTTGACACTACTACTTGCCAGTCATAGACTTCCGGCGAATCGCACCTTCCGTGCGGAGCGTCCAGATCGTGACCAAGAAAGACATTGTCAGAACGATCGCCGAGCAGATCGAACTGCCGCAGCTCCGAACCAAGGAGCTGGTGCAGAAGACGTTCGACGCGCTGATCGACGCCCTGGTGCGGGAGGGGCGGATCGAGCTGAGGAACTTCGGCGTTTTCCAGATCAAAAAGCGGGAAGCCCGCATGGCCCGCAACCCTCGCACGGGGGAGCGTGTGCCGGTCCAGGCGAAGAGTGTGGTGACGTTCAAGCCGGGCAAGGAGATGGAGGCCCGCGTGCGGCAACTCGATCGCGTCGAGACCGCTCAGCAAGGAGCCCCATCCTCTCAGGCGGAGCCCGAACAGGGAGCCCAGCCAGCGCGGGAAGCCCAGCCAGCGCAGGAATAGGGCGCAGGATGGGGGGCTTGGCGGGGGTTGTGGCCCGTCGGACTGCATCCCACGCGAAAAATCAACGTCGCGGCAATGGATTGCCGTCAGCTACATCCTCGCCCAGCCCGGGCATCTTCGTGATGGCGGGCAATCGGCAGGACGGTTTCAGGACGTGGCAGCTTTGGCCGCGGGCTGCGGCACGAGCGGCGTCCCGCCCCGGATCAAGGAATGCATGCGGGAGGCGCAGGTCATGAAGTCTCACGACAGGTTTGGCAGCACGATCACCAAGGCAGCGTTGATGGTCTTCACTGCCATCGCGCTGGCAACCAGCACCGGCTGCCTCATCCCGATGTATTCGGGCGATCCGGTCCGCCGCGCCGAGCAGTTGATCTACACGTCAGAGGATCTGCGGCAGATCACCGACGAATGGGAACGCATCTGGTTCCTCGATCAGCCGTCGCACATGACGCTCTACCGCACGCACGGCGGCGTGTTGTAAACGGGCCCCGCACGACTGCTTCGTAGGATGCGAAGCGCAGCACCAGCAATCGGAGATTGCCAAGAAAAAATCGCAGGATGCGATGTTTTTCGTGAAGTCAGATCCGGATCTTGGATGCCTGCTCGACGATCGATTCGAGCGGCACGAGGTTGCCCTTGTTGCAGCCCGGACAGGCTTCGGCAGCTTCAGCCCATGCCTCCGGCGTGCGGATGTTGGAATCCCAGAACGGCCAGGTCTTGCACTGCCGCGGCCGCTCTTCGTAGGCCGTGCACGTGCGGGTCTTCTCGTCGAGCAGCACGCAGTCGCCACCCGGACGCTCCTTCAGCGAGCGGCGGATGCCCACCCGCTTCACATGCTTCGCCTCGAAGGCGTCGGGCGTCATGCCGATTCGGGCGGCCATGGCGTTGATCTCCTCCTGGTTGACCCAGACATAGCCCTCGGCGCCCGAGCAGCAGTCGCCGCACTGCGTGCACTGGAACCGCAAGCCACCGGAGTACCAGACCTCTTTTTTGATTCCCGCCATGATGTTCCTCTGACCAGGTTTCACTCCGGCGATGATCACCGGAGCTTCTGAACGGCTGCCACGATCGCGTCCACGTCGTCGCCGGTGTTGAACGGCCCAAAACTCGCCCGCACGGTGCCGCCTGACTGGGTGCCGAGATGGACATGGATGCAGGCGGCGCAATGGAAGCCCGATCGCACCTGCACCCCGGCCAATTGCTCGAGCAGCACGGCCACTTCGGCCGGATCATAGCCCTCCACCGTGAAACTCACAATTCCCACGCTCGCCTCTCCATCCTCGGCGCGAGGCGAAGCCGCGTGCGGTCCGATCACACGCACACCGTCGATCGCTCCCAGCCT
>CAMCQY010000117.1 GCA_945877135.1 Candidatus Kuenenia stuttgartensis | reverse complement strand
TCGATCGAATTGCTGCCGACTTTCAGCGTGATGCCGGTCTGCCCCTCGATCGTCCACGACATCGCCTTCATCGTGCCGCTGCCGCTATTCACCTCCACGGAGTGGGACCCCGACGAGACGGTGAGCGAATGGCCCTTGCCGATCGTGTTCGACTGCTTGCCGCCCACCGTGACGGTGTGGTTGCCTTGGGTCACGTCGAACGTGGCGTTTCCCTTGCTGACGGTGTACTTTTCGTCACCGGTCGACACTGTGGTGCTGTTGTCCTTGTAGACCGTCAGAGACTTGTTGCCATTCTCGCTACCGACTCCGATCTCCTCCGTGAGATTGTTGTAGACCTTAACCGAGCGGTCGCCCTTGTCCTTCGTGACGAAGCCGACCTCGAGCGTGTCGTCGTTCTCGACGGTCCGCGTGAAGTTTCGTTCCGCGTGCAGCGTCACCAGCTCCGCTTCCTTCGTGTCGTCGAAGATGAGTTGGTTGGCCGTCGACGTCGAGCCCTCTTTCGTGCTCCGCGTCTGCAGGCCGCTCTGCGCGGCCTTCGATGGCAGCTCAAAGGGAGGCTTGTTTGTGCCGTTGTAGACCACGCCTGTCACGAGCGGGCGGTTGGGGTCGTCGTCGAGGTGCGAGACGACCACCTCCATGCCAACGCGGGGAATGAACTGCATGCCGAACTGTGGCCCGGCGAGCGACTGCGACACCCGAATCCAGCAAGAACTCTGCTCGTTCTGCTTGCCGTAGCGGTCCCAGTGGAACTGCACCTTGATGCGACCGTATTGGTCTGTGTAGATCTCCTCGCCGGAGGGCCCCACGACCAGAGCCGTTTGCACGGTGCCCGCCGGCCACGCCGTATTGCGAACCGGCCGCCACACCGTCTCGCTCGGCACCGACTCAAACGAATTCTCGTATTCGAAAGCAGACCCCGCGCCGGCCGATGCCTCGTAGGCCCCGCGGATGCTTGCCCGATGGATCACCTTGGTGAGAAGATATTTCTTGCCGCGTTCTGCGGAATTGGGGTGCGACTTAATCTTGAATGTGTAGCCCGGCGAGAAACTGCGGCAGGTGCTCGTGCCCGAGGCGACGCTGGCCGTCGCTTCTTCCTCCTCGATCCGCACCTTGGCAGAGGCATCGCCGTCGGGCTTCTTCTCATAGAGGCCCGGATAGTCGAAAAGCTCCGCCTTGCTGGCGCCCGAGTACGTCGACTTGCCATTGCCCGTGGCCAACAGGCTCGTCGTTGGCTCCTCGAAGGAGTAGTCGGTCTGGACGAACTTCCCAGGCCGGAAGGCATATTCGTGCCGCCAACTCGTGATCACACCGGCCGTGGCCGGCGACGCAAACCCCTGGGCCGTCTCGACGTCAGCGTCCTTGCAGTCGGTAAAGGCGGTGTTGGAGTCGGAGACCACCATCTTCAGCGATCCTTGCGCGTGCTCGAAGTGGTAGCCGATGCCCTCATGCTCCATGAGCCTGCTCACGAAGGCAAAGTCGGTCTCCCGATACTGCACGCAGTAGTCCAAGGGGGAGTGGCTGCCCGAGATCTTCTTCGAGAGCGTGATCTCAGACGTGTCGCCGAGCACCGCCTCGACGATGTCGGGCACCGACTGTTGCTGAAAAATCTTGCAGTCGCTCGTGAGCGAGGCGAACCACAGGCTCGGCACCACCTCGACCTGCCAGCGAGTGAGCACGTCGTCGCGGCCCATCCAGGAAAAGCGACTGACATAACCCGAGAACCAGCGGGGCGAGTTGCTCGAGTCATTGACCCGGAAGCTCACCTGCTTGCCGACGATCGCCGCGTCGCTCAAGGTCTCCTCGACGCTCAGGCACTCCAGGCGAAAGACGAACAGGGCACCGAGGCCTTCCTCCCCGTTGACCGCCTCAAGCAGCAGTTTGTCCTTGCCAAGCGGCGTCTCGATCGCCAGCGGTTGGTCGTCCTGGGAATAGTTTGGCGGCATGGGAGAACCCTTTTCCTATGTTTTCGCAGCCCCGACGGTGTAGTTGTCGGTGACCTTGCCTTGGCTCGACCCGTCGATTCCGAACTTCCCGTAGGTCCACGTCGCCTTGCCGTAGGTCAACGACACCCGCTCGGTCGGCTGGAGGCTCTTGGGATCGGTTGAGTCCTCAAGATCGTAGGCCGTTACGATCGCATCCTCTAACTCATAAACGAGATAGGGCTGCGTCGCACCGCCGGTCATGGTGCACAGCTCGATCGTCACCTTCGCCAGCTTCTGTCCGGTGACGCAGGCCTTTTGGATCTTTACCGTGGCGGAGTCGAGGTCCTTCACCACGGTCACCTGACCGACGGCAGTCGCCCCTCCCCCACGCTCGCTCTGCCCGAAGCCGCCGGTCGCCCTCGTAAGCGGAGCCGACAGCGAGTGCATGATGCTCCAGCCCTTGTGCTTGGAGTCGGTGGCCTCACCCTCGAAGTCACCAAACTTCACGAATCCGCTGCGAGTGCTGGCCATGATGATTCCTCCCAAGAATGGACTACAAACCCGCCGGCGGGGCCGTCACCCCGGGCTGCAAGCCGCGGGGCGACGGCCACCGGACGTCGTCAGGACCGCCAACTAGCCGTTCTTGCCCAGTTCGTACGCCACCTCGACGTTACCCTTCTTCGTCCCCTTGGCGTTGTCGAACTCGGTGTAGGTGTAGGTGATCTTCGAGAAGTTCATGCTCGTCTGCTCGCTCGGCAGCGGCTCGCCCGAGCTATTGCCGTGCACCGAGTAGCCAGTGAACACAACATTCTCCAGCTTCCACTTCAGATAGGTCTCGGTGTTGCCACCGGTCGTCGTGGTGAACTCGACCAGCACTTCCTTATTGAACTTGCCCAGTGCGCAAGCTTCCATCAGCTTCGGCGACGACTTGTCGAGTTGCCGGGTAATCGAGATGTCGCCCAGCGACGTCTCGCCCTTGGTCCGCTGCTGGTCAATCGCGCCGCCCGGGATCGAGCGAAACACCGGCAGCGAGGCCGAATCGGCCAGGATCCACTTGGAGTGGGCCGAGTCGGTGGCCTCACCCTCGATGCCGTCGATCTTGATAAAGAGTCCCATAGTTGCACTTCCTTTTCATTTCACAGCGAGCTGTTCGGTCAGCCCCGAGCGACGTGCTCGGGGCTCATTCCATCGTCCCGGGGCTGCTCACCATAACCTCGGACCGACGTTACGTTATCGTGCGATTTTCACATTTGTTGCGTGCCCCCGCAAAATTTTTTTCGGCCGCTTTGAAATCCGGAAGAAACGCATGTTTCGACCGAAATACGCGGGCC
The DNA here is from genome assembly GCA_945877135.1 of Candidatus Kuenenia stuttgartensis. Classification (GTDB taxonomy): domain Bacteria; phylum Planctomycetota; class Planctomycetia; order Pirellulales; family UBA1268; genus CAMCQY01. The sequence continues at coordinate 8,211 of CAMCQY010000117.1, read as the reverse complement.
GTGGGCCACGCTGGGGTCAGCCTATTTCGTAGCTAAATCCTCCCGCCGCCTGGTCCCAGCCCACCTCGATCGTCTCGACCGGCTCCCCTTCGGCCATTCGGGCCAGTAGCCGCGTGGAGAGTTCTGGCAGCATCGAGCCGGAAAGCACCCGGTCGATGATGCGGGCACCGCTATCGACCTCGTGGCAGCGGTCGACGACCGCCCCCACCACTTCCGGCGTCCAGGTGAACCGGGCCTTGTAGGCATTTTCCACCCGGCGGCGGATGCTCTTGAGCTTGAGCTCGCAGATGCCCCGCATCACGTCGTCGGCCAGCGGGTAATAGGGGATCACGTTGAGCCGGCCAAGGAACGCCGGCTTGAAGACCTTGAGCAGGTCGTCGTGAAGGGCGTCGGCCAGGGCCGCAGGCTCGGGCCGCGTCTCGGGATCGGCACAGAGCTTCATCACCGTGTCGGTGCCGGCGTTGCTCGTCATGATGATGACGGTGTTCTTGAAGTCGATGTCGCGGCCCTCGCCGTCCTTCATGGCGCCCTTGTCGAACACCTGATAGAAGATGTCCTGCACACCGGGGTGGGCCTTCTCCATCTCGTCGAGCAGCACCACTCCGTAGGGCCGGCGGCGAACCGCCTCCGTGAGCACGCCCCCCTCGCCGTAGCCGACGTATCCCGGCGGCGAGCCCATCAGGAGCGACACTTTGTGCTCCTCTTTGAACTCGCTCATGTTGATGACGGTCATGTTCGATTCATCGCCGAAGAGCAGCTCGGCAAGTGCGAGGGCTGTTTCCGTCTTGCCCACGCCGCTGGTGCCAGCCAGCAGGAATACACCCGTGGGACGGTTGGGATCGGTGAGCCCGGCCCGCGACGTGCGGATCCGCTCGGCGATCACCGCCAACGCGTGCGACTGACCGACGACCCGCTCCTCCAGCCTCTTCTGCAGTTCGAGCACGCCACGGATCTCGTCCGACACCATGCGGCCCACCGGGATGCCGGTCCACCCAGCCACCACCTCGGCGATCGCCTGCCCATCGACGCAGGGGCTCACCAGCGGCGTCTCCCCCTGCACCTTCTTGAGCTGCTGCTCGAGGCCCACGAGCTTGGCCCGCAGTGTCTCCTGCTCCGCCTCCGGGAGCGGGGCGACTCCTTCGGCGGGCTGCACGGCCGCCATCAGCGTGGCCCGCTCAGCCCGGATCTGCTCGACGAGTTTTGATTCCTCACCAAATCGCGCCTCCAGGGCGGCGAGCGTCGTGCCTATCTCATTCTTCTTGGCCTCGAGCTCGGTGATCGTGGCCGCGTGGGCGGCGCCCGCAGCCTGCTCCCGCCTGAGAATATCGATCTCGATGGTGAGGGCGTCGATTGTCCGCCGCGCATCCTCGATCGCCGGTGGCGTGGCCGCCTGACCGATCGCCACCTTGGCGCAGGCCGTGTCGAGCAGGCTCACGCCCTTGTCGGGCAGCTGCCGGCCTGGGATGAACCGCCGCGAGAGCTTCACGGCCTCCACCACCGCCTCGTCGAGCACCGACACCTTGTGATGCTTTTCGAGCGTTTCGACCATGCCGCGGAGCATCCGGCAGGCCATCTCGTCGGTCGGCTCCTCCACCTTCACCACCTGAAACCGCCGGGCAAGGGCCGCGTCTTTCTCGAAATACTTCTTGTATTCGGCCCAAGTCGTGGCGGCGATCGTCCGCAGCTCACCGCGGGCGAGTGCCGGTTTGAGCATATTGGCCGCATCCCCCTGCCCCGCCTGGCCGCCGGCACCGATCAGCGTGTGCGCCTCGTCGATAAAAAGAATGATCGGCGTCGGCGACTTCTTCACCTCGTCGATCACGCCCTTGAGCCGGTTCTCGAATTCACCCTTCACGCCCGCGCCGGCCTGCAAGAGGCTCAGGTCGAGCGTGCGGAGCGAGACGTTCTTCAGCGGCTCAGGCACGTCGCCATCGGCGATCCGCTGGGCGAATCCTTCGACGACCGCGGTCTTGCCGACGCCCGCCTCGCCGGTGAGGATCGGGTTGTTCTGCCGCCGCCGCGTGAGGATGTCGATGATCTGCCGCACTTCAGCCTCGCGGCCCCGCACCGGATCGATCTTGCCCGCCTTCGCGCGGCCGGTGAGATCGATCGTGTATTGATCGAGGTTCGGCGTCTTGGTCGGCCCACGGGGCTTGCCATCGGCCCCAGTGGCCGCATCACTCGCAGACGCGTCGCCGGAGGCCGCGCCGCCGGGCATGAAGTCGGATTCAGTCGATCGTGGAAACACTCGCGACGCCTCACGGCGGAGCACATCGGGCGAGATCCGGCGAAACTCATCCGAGGCGGCAAGCAGCCGCTGGGAGAGTGACTCATCGGAGAGCAGGGCCACGAGCAGCCATGCGCCGCGGACCTTCTCGTCGCCAAAGTCCACACTGGCGATCAGCCAGGCCTGCTTGATCAAGTCGCAGACCTCGGGCGACAGCAGCGGCGGCCGGGCGTTGCCGGTCTTGAGACGATCGATCGCCTTCGTGAGGTCGGTGAGCACCCTCCCCTGGTCGATATCGAAATGCTTGAGCAACAGGCAGATGTCGTTGCCGGGCTGCTCGAGAAGTTTCGTGAGCCAGTGCTCCACCTCGACGTTGTAGTTCGTCCGCGAAAGGCAGAGCCCGGCTGCTCCTTCGAGCGCCCGCTGGCAGACGGGGTTCAGCTTCCCGATGAGTCCCTTGAGATCGAGTCCGGCCATGCCCGCGGTCCCCTACGTGTGCCGCACGCACGTTCCGGCCGTTCTTTGACCGGGAATCCGTCATACGGAGGGAGTACTATACCAGCCCCGAGAACAGAGCGAAACCATCCGCCGCCGAGGCCGCGGCCAAGCTTCGAATCGACGATCTCGCCGGCGGAAGCGACCACCGCGATCGACGATTCGGTCGGGACTGGGGTATCCTGATCGAGGAGCACGAGCTTCTGCCGCGGGCTGTGTTCGTGATCGACCGAGCCGGAGTACTTCGCTACAGCGAGATTGGGGCCGAGATCACGAGCGAGCCGGATTACGCGTCGGCGTTGGACGTGCTGTTTGATTTGGTATGACCTTGAACCAGTGCCGGCTGCGGTCGGATCGGGTAGAACAGGTCGCTGCGTTTGTGTGCCCAGAATCGCAACACTGGCTGGAGCCGAGCCGATGAACTACGACCGCTTTCTCGAGATCCACTTCGTATCGAGCAAGGTGGAACCGGGGGCCAAGATGCTCGACGACGGCACGGGCCGTTACCAGTACGACTTCAAAGGTGACGTCAACAGCCAGCGGCGGGCTTATCGCGACAAACTTCAGGGGCGATTCGACGCTGCCATCCCGGCAATAGTCTTTGCGAACCTCTTCGGTCCTGTCCAACGTCCCAGACCGAAGCAGGCGAACTCCCTGCACATGGATCACGTGATCGGTGAGGGGCCTGCCAACTGGTGGGCGGCGGACGTCGAGCAGGCGACAACGCCACTGGATTCGTACCACTATGTGACTTGCTACGTCGATCTCGAGAGCCTGCTTCCCGGTGCGCCCGTTATGCCGGAACTCCAGTCGCTCGTGGAATGGGTCTGCGCGAAGCAGTCGCGGTCGGGGACTCCGCTCGCTGGCAAAATGCGACTGAACTGCCACGGTTCCAACAGAGCAGACGCTGGCCTGTCGATGGGGGGCAGTTCGCTCTCTGCCGACAATCTCGTCGATGCGCTGATCCGTCACGGTCTGGGAGCCCGTGCCATGCAGAACACAGTTGCCCGGCGTGTCGCCAGCGAGCCGCAGGCTACTTGGAAACGTGATGCTGAAGTTCAAGCGTGTGGAGACTGCAAGAAGGGGTTCAACCCCTTCACACGTCGCAAGCACCATTGCCGGCGGTGTGGCGGCATCTTCTGCGATGACTGCACCAAGCAACGCCGCACCGTCCGCGATCCGTTGGTTGAGAACGGAAAGATGAAGGGCGACGTGAAGGACTGTCGCGTGTGCGATCGTTGCGCCGCGGCCGTCACTGAAGGCTGGATGGCAACGCAGGGGCTGAAGCCCGCCGGGGTCGACACCGAGGTGAGCGTGAAGGCGGGCAAGGGGCTCACCCAGATCACGCTCGCCTTGTGCCAAACCGCGTCGAGCAAGAAGGAGTTCGCCGATGCGAAAACGGGTTTTGCGCGGGGCTCGATCGCCTCGAAACTGGTGAAGCGGCTGTCGATGAAGGGCATTCATGGCATCCAGGTATCGGGGTCGAACGAGGTGGTGGCATGGAGCCGCAGCGGCAGTCTCTTGCAAACTTTCGGTCTCCTATATCCCGGCATGTCGCGAAACAAAAGGACGACGACCGGACACGCGGACGATCCCTTCGAAGGCACCGAGTGGGCCGGGACGCAGACCGTCGAGATGTCTATGACAATCCCGTCCTTGGTGCTTGGCGCAAGGGGCGAGCCCAACCCCGCCATTCCACCAATCATTGACGACGCGAATTTTGCGACGATCCGTGACCAGCGAATCGTGCCTGTGATGGGGGGCAACAAGATGGCCTTTGGGAGGTTTCCGCGCAACACGCCGGAGGCAGTTCTTGTCGATGAGGCCGTGCGGAATTGGTCGTTCACTTCCTGGCGCAAGACCGTGGAGACGGTGGCCAGCTTTCCCGAACTCACCCGCCAGGCGACGGATCTTTCGAGCATCCCGGGCAGCGATGCGGCGATCCTGGTGGCAACCCGCCCACGAGCCGCCGCGCTCCAGGGGGTGGCCCGCCCGAGTTCGAGAGAAGCGGTCACGATCGTCTTCGATGCGCCGCAGCGGCGGGTGACGATCAGGCGGCATACACTGGTTCCTGACACACTCATCGTGACCGGCTTCGAAGAGCGCGCCTACAAGGACTACAAGATCTACGAAGTGAGCTGACGCCGCGGGCACGAGCGACTGGGTGGCGTGCACCCGGCGTCGTGACGGCGTGCTGATTCTTTCGAGGAAGGGAGGTGGGTATGGCGAAGAAGGTAAAGCGTACGACGTCCAAAGATCCGCGGCAGGTCTTCGTGCAAGGCAAGCCGGCCACGCTTGTCGGCAAGGCCGTCCGGGTGGGGGCCGAAGTTCCCGATTTCAGCCTCTTCATCTTCGAGGAGGGCATCGTCGGCAGGTTCACGAAACAAGACGTGCTCGATTTCGGCAAGCCGTGCCTGCTGTGCTGCATGACGTCGGTGGACACGAAAGTCGGCACGGTGCAGGCGCGGAAGTTCGAGCGCTATCTGTCGATGCTGGATCGCAACGTGGTGGGCGTGCTCGTGACCTCGGACCTGCCCTTCACCATGAATCGCTTCGTGCAGCAGGAGGTGATCGAGCACATGATCCCCGCCAGTGACGATCGGGCGGGCACGTTCGGGAAGCAGTTCGGCATCCTTCTCGAGGAGCATGCCGTGCTCACCCGTGCCGTGTTCGTCGTGGATCAAAACGGCATCGTGCAATACGAGCAGGTTGTCAGCGAGTTCACCGACGAGCCGAACTACGGTGCGGCGATCGACATTTTGCTCGATCTGCTGTGAGGTTGGCGAACCTCGGCTTCCCCGAGCCCGGCCGTCCAGCGCAGCCGACCCCGATAGGCCCGTAGCACTCGAATCACTGCCCGCCGGAATGACCCTCGAATATCTGCAGAGTCTGCTCTCCGCGGACGTGGGCCTCGAGGTGGACGTCCCCCATCGACCGCACCCGCCTGAGGCCCGTGATCGATGGGAGCGGCGAACGATGGATCGCATAGCACTCCATATCTTGGAGGATGGCTGGGAACAGGATGGCCGAGCGATGCGATGAGAGGGGGGCGGCGCGGGGCCGGTGATCACGCCGATCTTCGACTGCTTTGAAGCCCGGTTTTCCCCCAGCGCGCTACAACTCGTCCCTTGTGACGGTTGACGATGTGAGCTTTGATGACCATGAGGTCAACGTCGCTTCTCACGCCCGCATCGCCGCGATCGCGCGGCGGGCCGCCGCCGAGCCAGGTCGTCCAGCCGAGCCGTGATCCCGACACGGATCACCCCAGCCGAAAGCCGAGGTGCGCTACGGGGATGACGACAAAAGCCACTGCAGGGCAGCTACCGGTTCCGTGCGCGGATGTCGAATCCGGCCAGCCGTAGAGGCGTCCATCACGATCAGTTGCCTCACGGCACGGGGGTGCTCAAACCCCGCAGCATCAAGCGCAGCCAGTTCGCGACCCAGCGTCGCCGGTTCAGACGGATCAACGCAGACCTGGATCAATTCTTCTCGTCCGCCTGGATACTGGGCGAGGAAATCCACTTCCAGATCACCCTTCGTTTTCACGTAGGCGACATCGGCGCCGCGCCGCCGCAATTCATTGAAGACAACGAGTTCGAGGGCGTGGCCGGCATTCGAGCGGCTGCCCGAATCGAAGGCCTGAATCAACCCCGGATCGACGGGGTACAGTTTGCGGGGATTGGTGTTGCGGCGGCGCTCTGATTCGGTGGCTACGGGCACAGCGGCCAGCAGGAATGCATCGATGAGGTGGCCGAGGAGGTCGTGGACCGCAGCTTTGCCGATCGCGTGGCCCTGAGATCGAAGGTCGTTGTAGAGACGGTTGACGCTGAAGCTGCTGCACGGACTTCGCAGCGCATGCCGCGTGATCCAGCGCAGCGCTGCCACCTGCGTCACGCCATACCGCTCCACAACGTCGCGAAAGAGGACCGTATCAACGTACCCCTGCAGCAGCACGATTCGCGTCGCTTCATCGATCCCCTGGGCCTCGGGAAAGCCCCCCACGACGAGAAACTCACGAAGTCTCTTCTCCGCGGCCGATCGCTCCGCAGCGGTGAATCGGTGGGCCGATGATGCGGGCTCCTCCCCTCGGTGTCGGAGGTATTCACGAAAAGAGAAGGGGCTGACGACCGTTGCAACCGCTCGACCACGGAGCGAAGAGTGAATTTCCCTGGACAGCAGCTTGGCCGAAGACCCCGAGACAATGAAATCGATCGGCTCCGTATCCATCACGCGGCGAACAAAACGGTCCCAGCCCGGCACAAGTTGGATCTCATCGAGGTACCACCAGACCCGCTCGCGGCGGCGAAACTGCGGATAGCGGCGGTAGTATTCCTCGAGCAACTCATCGAGCTGTCCCGCATCGATACCGGCCAGGCGATCGTCGTCAAAACCGATAAAAATCGCCCGTTCAGGGGCAACCGAGCCGCGACACGCTTGCTGGAGCTGCCTGAGAAAGCAGGTTTTACCCGCCCGCCTCATCCCGATGACGGCATGGGCCTTGTTGGGGATCTTCGGCAGGCGGATGTCGCGGTGCGTCAGCGCGTGTTGAGGCAGCCCGCCGACGGCGGCGTTGAGCTGCTCCCGGAGTGCGTGAAGAAGGGCCACGCCAAAAGCATATATCCAATCTGTCCTTCTGGCAATGACAGATTGTGATTTTTTCGTATTCTCTCAAAATACAGATTGAAAAGGTGCCAGTGACCAAACCGGGACACTCTGCGTGTTGTCAATTCCTGGTGGTCATTTTTGCTGACTAGCGTTCAAGGGACGATGCCAGGAGATCGTGCAAACTCGGCCTGCTGCGATCTACGCGACGGCAAACATCGCATCGCCGCGATCGTGCGGCGGGCCGCCGCTGAGCCAGGTCGTCCAGCCGAGTCGCGATCCCGACAGGGTCACCGCATCTTCGTCGCCGCCAAGCTGGCACCGCGGCACCGCGTCGGCCGCCAGCACCGCAGAATAAGGTGCCAGCCACCAAAAATGGGTGGTTTGGGAGCTATTGCCTTTTGGTTTTCCCGCATGGGGTGGCCGGCAGTTTTGTCGCGGTTTTTGTGCGGCTTGGGAATGAGCTGCGCGCGGGGCGGCGGGCGGGATGGTTCGCCAACCAGCTGGAGCGTATTCTGCAACTATGCGGTTGTTGGCTTCAGAACGCGAACGGCGGCGGCGTGACGATGCGATCCTTGCTGATCGCACTCGCGGTCTCCTCCGCGCCGCCTTGGCCCGGCATGTCCCGGGCACGGTGGTGTGGGTCTACGGCTCGCTCGTCAAGCCCGGCCGATTTCATGAGTGGTCCGATGTCGATGTGGCGCTCGAATCGCTACCGGCCGGAATGACTCTCGAGTATCTCCAAAGCCTGCTCTCCGCGGACGTGGGCCGCGAGGTGGATGTCTGCCTCATCGACCGCACCCGCCTGAGGCCCGTGATCAAAGGGCGCGGCGAACGATGGATCGTATAGCACTCCAGATCCTGGAGGATGGCTGGGAACAGGATGG
>CAMCQY010000116.1 GCA_945877135.1 Candidatus Kuenenia stuttgartensis | reverse complement strand
TCTCCAAAGCCTGCTCTCCGCGGACGTGGGCCGCGAGGTGGATGTCTGCCTCATCGACCGCACCCGCCTGAGGCCCGTGATCAAAGGGCGCGGCGAACGATGGATCGTATAGCACTCCAGATCCTGGAGGATGGCTGGGAACAGGATGGCCGGGCGATGCGCCGAGCGGTGGGCATTCTCAAGGACCGCCTGGCCGAGTCAACCGACGGCCGGTGGGCCGCCGCAGCCTTCGAGATCAACCGTATCTACAACATTCTGGGGAAGGCATTCGAGCGGCTCTGCGAGTCGTTCGAGAACCATCTCGAGAAGACCGGCCGCTATCACGACACGTTGATCGAGCGGGTGACCCTCGACCTGAAGGGGATTCGCCCGGCGTTCCTGCCTGCCGACGCGGTGCGAGACGTCCGCGAACTCAAGGGGTTTCGCCATCTGTTTCGCCATGCGTACGACCTCGACCTCGATCCCGTCCGCGTCGCGGCCGCCGCCGAGAACGCAACCCACTGCGTCGATGAATTCGACGGCTGGTGCCGATCGTTTCTCGAAACGGTCCGCCAACGATATGGCGACCAGCTCGACTAGCGAAGGGCGACGCAAGTTCCGAACAAAAGGAGCCGCAGCTCATTTCAACTTCGCGTACCAGCGTCGCCGGTTCAGGCGGATCGACGCAGGCCTGGATCATTTCGATAAGAAACTCGCACAGTCTCTTGTCAGCGTCCGGTCCCGGCATTCAAGGGATGATGCCACGAGGCCTTGCGACCTCGGCCGACGCTTGCCGAAGTGCCATTGCTCGACCTGTCCTTCCTTACTCTTGTCATGACCCGAGAAGCTTATTTGCTAGAACCGTCGCGCCATCGTGGACAAACGTTGCTTTGATAGCATCCAGCACGTTATTGCGGAATGCCACCAAGAGGGCGGCCTGTGCTCGGGGGCATCCGTTGCGAGCACACTCGATGAGGGATTGGGCTTTGATTATTTTTTCGCTTACATCAACTCGAGTGACTTTACCAGTCGTTACTTGTAAGTCAGCCATGCACGGAGCACATATCAATTGACCAGGAATGGGGGTAGTGTTTCTTGTAAATTTATATTTTCCATGAACCCTTCGGCCACTTCCCGAAGTCACTTCGTGGCCCGGCTCGAGTGGAGCAATCATGGGGACTTTAATGGAGCAATGTTCTCCGCAGTAATTTTTGCCGCAGAGTCGGCAGTGATGCCTTGAGGAGCGTCTTCCGATTCGCTTGAAAATATTGTTTATTGACCCGATCTCTGTGTCGCAACAACTGCATTTATTTGCGTCTTGTTCCCACCTCGCTCCCACCTGGGGCCTCAAGTAACTGACCCCTTCTTTAACTTCAAATTCAAACTTGCGACGCCTTTCGCCAGCAGCATTTTTAACCCCATTCCCTATCGCATATGCTAATGGAAGAATCCCTAAAGATACCGCACCCAAAAAGACGTTAGCAGCTTTTGTTGCTGCACGACAATCATTCGCATCTGCAAAATACCAACAACTGTCTTCGCAGGTTTTCCATCGCCTCTCGCTTTTCCCCATGCCCCAGCCGAGATCATGGGCCGGAGCAGGTCCGCACTGTGAGTTTGTGCAGTAGGCGTCATAGCCGTCCGGATAAAACTTGTGCAAATCACTCAATGACACGCCATTGACGTGCCTAAATTTATGCATGATGGTGCCAGCGGCAATCCAAGGCCCAACAGCAGCGCCTATTGGTCCAAAGCCTAAATTTATTCCGTTCGGCGTAAGGCCGGGTATTTTTAATGGTATTGTTACGGCTACGTTTTGTGCGATATTCTGCCCGGCAGCTACTGCCCCGATCCCCATTTGAGCACCGATGGGCACGACAGCTGTGAGGGCATTGACTCCCCCTCTTCCAAGAGCACTTCCGTCCCGTTTACCTCGAGAAACCAATGTGGGCTTTATTACGACAGTCTCTGGGGTGGGGTTACTCTGTAAAATTGCCACTTGGTGAAACGTATGTCCTCTTAAGGAATTCCGGGGCTGGTTTGATGACAGGTCTCGAATGCAGCTCTCGAGGGCACGAAGCGTGGAACTATTGGTAAGTACAAAGTGTGCAAAATCTGAATGAGTTCCCATTGCTGCCTCCTTTTTATCTGCGTGGAGTTGGCGGAAAACACCAATTGTGTGACTACCATTCTACTCGTATGTTCATATGGCCGTGGGCCGCTCGACGTCGACCGGCTGCAGCCTACCCCACGGCCTACCCCACGGCAAACATCGCATCGCCGCGATCGTATGCTGGCCCGCCGCCGAGCCAGGTCGTCCAGCCAAGACGCGATCCCGCCAGGGCAGCTGCTTGTTCGTCGCCGCCGAGTTGGCACGGCGGCACCGCGGCCGCCGCGAGCACCAGCCGCACGCGGATCTCGAACTGCGGGCCCGCATAGAGCCGCAGCAGATCGCCGAGCGCCGCGAGCCGCTCAGTGCCGGGCAGCCTCGACCGAAAGTCGGCCGCCGAGAGCGGCCCCACGGCCACTTCAAACGTCGACTCCACATCCCAGACACGACGGCCCGCGATCGCATCAACACCCAGGCGGGCATTGAGCCCCTCGGGCCGTTCGCGGCTCGCCAGCGCCGTCTGATCGGGCTGCTCCAATTCCAGCCAACGCCCCACGAACTGCTCCACCCGCACCGGCACGCGGTAGACATCTCGGAGCAGTCGCTCCAGCGACTCGGCCGACCGCGGCTGCCGGGAAAAATGGGCTGCGTGCCGCAAGACGACGTCGTCGCTGGCGGCGAGCCGGTGCGGCAAGCCCTTGCCACCCAAGCCGACGAGCGACGCCACCGTTGCAGTGACCGGATCACGAGGCGTCTCGGCCGCCTCGTCCCACCACACTCCCTGGCCGGTGAAGGCGGTCAATTCCTGCTGCACAGCGGGACGGTATTTCGCCCAGGCGTGGCAGAGGGTCGCCGCCATCCGCTGCTCGAAGATGTCGAGAAACTCGCGGAGCGTTGTGTCGCGAAACCGTCGATACCGCTCCACGACGAGCGATGAATAGTGCCGGGGCAGCGTGCCGGCCGGACCGATCATCCCGAAGCAGGCGAGATCGATATGCACGCGGCCGAGGGAGTTGGGTTGGCCGGCTGCCTCGGATGGCGGGTCGCGGCGGATCGCCGTAATCGCCCCCTGGGGAAAGCCGAGCGTCGGGGAAGAATGAAATCGAATAGGCCCCCGCGACGCCGCTCCGGTCACCCGGCTCCCGATGAGCGGCGGTGCTTTCGTGCCCGCAGTCGAAGCCTCCTCGACCGCCTCGGCAAACAGCAGTCGCACCGCCTGAAACAGTTCAAACCGCTGCGGCTCGGCATACAGGCGTTCCAAGACGGGATGCTTGGGCACATGGCTCTCGGCGGAGATCGGGCCGACCGTAGAGGCGTCACTCATGCGAGCACCCTGCCTCCGGCCCGCGGCGGCCAGGTCCACTGCTCCCGCCGGCTCTCCCGTTCCCGCGATGTGGAGACCAGTCGCGTGAACGCGTTGATGTTCACCCAGGCCCCGAGGAAGCGGTCAATCACGCTGGAGAAGAGGTAGGCCGCCCCGTCAGAGAATCGCTCCTCGTCCAGTTCGAGACGAATCTCCACACCCTGGCAGACGCCGCCGCGTTCCCCGACCCGGGCCGCCACACGGCGGCTCGACACGCCGACGATACCCTGAATCCACCGTTGCTTCTGCTCGTAATCGTCGAGGTCGTCGAGGAGGTAAAGCCTGAGCATCTCCCGCAGGGCCTGCGGGGCGCGGCCGTCGCCAGCGTCGGCAAGCGAGAGGTGGTTGAGCGAGAGGTGCGAGATGATCCGCCACGCGGCACCGCGGCCGGGCAGCGTCCGCAACGGCCGCGTGGGCCGCGTCAGGCAGGTGACCATGCCCACCGGCCCCTGGCCGTCCGGCAACGTCAGCCGCGGCCGCCCCACGGCGAATGGCAATCGCACGGGCAGATTGCGGTTGGTGCAGACGGCCCTCGTGTGAACGATGAGGTCGGCCACGGCGGCGGGGTCGCCGGCCTCGTCCGCGAGCGAGAGCCAGGTGTCGGTGGCCGCGTCGGTCACTCCGTCGGGCCGTGGCCCACGATGCGTCCGCCGGGAAGCCAGCCACCGCAGCCTTCGCTGCGGCCCGACGGCCGCAACCGACGGTGTTTCGGCGCCGGACGCCACGGCGTAGAACGGCAGCACGTCCACGGGCTCGTCGCCCGCCCGCCCAGCCTGCACCGATTCCAGCGAGTAGACCTCCACCGCCCGTGGGCGACGGGCATCGGGCGTGATGCAGTATTCGCTCCTCGACCCGTCGATTCGCATGGGGTCGAGCTGCTGGGTGAAGAGGTTGACGATCGGCGTGCAGCCCAGCCGGATCGCCCGGGGCGACAACACCCGCTCGAGTTCACGGCTGGTGGCCGAGAGCAGGATCGACACGTGCATGGTCCTGCCGATCCGTCCGATCACCTGCGGCGTGAGCCCCTTGAGATCGACGAACAGGAATTTCTGCGGGAGCGCGAAAAATTCTGACAGGAGCCGGTAGCCCGAAAAGCTCCGCGGATCATCGGGAATCGCCGCATCGGCCGGGTCAAACCCGGCGGCCACCAGCCGGTCCCGCGGCAGCACCACGGCCTGGGCATCGGTGGGGCCGTCGGCGACCACCACGCCCAGGCATCTCGTGAGCAGCAGTTCGTAGAGTTCGTACATCGACTGCCCCGCCTCGGCATGAAGGTGCAGCCGCAATGAGTCGAGCGGCATCTGGCCGACGCGGACCTCGCTGGAAAGCGTCTCGATCGCCAGCGAAAGCACGGCCACGGTGCCGGCCGGAGGCACGATCGGCAATTGGAATGGCGGTCCTGAGAGGGCGGCCGTAGACACCTTGAGCGGCCAGAGCCGTTGGTCGAAGCAGGTACGGTAGCGACACCGCTCCCCCTCCACCTCCTCAGTCTCGACCGGCGTACCGCGAGGGATCCGGTAGCCAGATGTCAGCTGCGCCTGCTTCGGATCGATGGCGAATTCTGTGATAGCCAGCGACGGCACGGGCCGCAGGTAGTGGGGATAGAGAAGATCGAGCAGGCCATCGGTGAGCTCAGGGTAGTCGTCGTCGAGCCGTTTCTGCACACGAGCGGCCAGAAACGCGACGCCCTGCAGGATCCGCTCCACGTGCGGATCCTGCGACTCGTCGCGGCCAAGGCTGAGACGGCCAGCGATCTTCGGATGCTGCTCGGCGAATTCGCCCGCCAGCGTCCGCAGGATCGCCAGCTCACGGTCATAGTAGGGAAGCAGGTCATCGCTCATTTCGCACCCTCCACCGCAAACTCACCGCTGGACATGTCGAGCGACGAAGAAAAAAGCACCGGCTCACGCAGCGGCTCCACGACGAGCACGGCCTCGATCTCGAATCGCACACGGCGGTCGAGCGGCTTCTTGCCTTCCGCGTCGATGACCGGCCGCACCCGCACCCCTTGGAGCCTGGGCTCAAAGGCCTGGATCGATTCCTCGATGAGCCGGCACAAGAGTCCGAGGTCGTGGTCCTCCCGAACCTCCATGCTCTGCAGATCGGGCAGCCCGTAATTGACCAGCGACGTTTTCAGTTCGGAGTACACCTCGGGAATCGTCGTCAGCAGACGGTGGGCGTTGAGCAGGTTCTGCAGGTCGCGGCAGAGGCTTGCCTTGAGCACCCGAATCACCTGCACGTCTCTCAACGCCGGTTCCCGGCTCTCCTCTGGATGGTCGTCGAGCAGCCGGTCGAGCAGGCTGGGGAGGAGCTGAATCTCGTTGGGAATCGACTTGGCCATGATTCAAATCCTACCCTCGCGGCTGGCTTTTCCGCCACGCGGAAACGGCCCGGCCTAACTCCCCCGTGCTACAACATCTCCTCGCCCGCCAGTTCTTCGAGGAACCGCGACCGTGCACACGACAACGCCTCCCTCCACTGGCTACGTCACCGACGTCGCCTACCTCCCCGGCTACTACCCCTTCATGGCCCCGGCCCGGATGCGGTATGTCGCATCGCTGCAGGGCATCCGGCCGCCGGCGGTCAGCGAGGGCTTCGATTTCCTGGAGCTTGGCTGCGGCTTCGGCAGCACGCTCCTGACGCTCGCGGCGGCGAACCCGCAGGGCCGCTTCACCGGCGTCGACTTCATGCCGGTGCACACCGGGCAGATCGAGCGGGAGGTCGCCGCCAGCGACCTGCGCAACGTGCGTGTGCTCTGCGCCGACTTCGCAAAGATGCCAGCCGATCTGCCGAAGTTCGACTTCATCGCGCTCCACGGCGTGTTCAGTTGGGTCAGCCCCGAACTGCGTCAGTGCGTGCTCGAGATCATCCGTCGGCACCTGAAGCCAGACGGCATCGTCGAGGTGACTTACAACTGCATGCCCGGCTGGTCGAGCCTGCTCCCGGTTCGCACGCTGCTGCAGCACTTTGCCGGTCGGGCTCGGGGCGACAGCATCGCCCGCGTCCGCCAGGCGCTGGCGATCGTTGCCGAGATGCGCAAGGCCGACATTCCGATCTTTCACGACCAGCCACTGGCGGCCCAGCTCGTCGACAAGCTCATGCAGGCTGACCTGCACTATGTGGCCCACGAATACCTCAACGAACACTGGACGGTGTTCGACGTGGCTGACGTGCTCGCGATGTTTGGCGGGATCGGCCTTGGGCACGCGGGCCGCCTCCCCTATCACCACAACCACTGGGAGCTCTGCGCGAAGCCGCAGTTTGCCGGACAGTTTCAGACCGCCGACATCGCGACACGTGAGACGCTCAAGGACCACCACGCCAACGCGATGTTTCGCTGGGACCTTTTTTCTCCACGGCCGCGGGAGGTGTGGACGCCGCGGCAGCGGGCCGATGCGGCGGCCGATCTGTTCTTTCGCACCGCGTCGCCACAGGCGTCGCTGCCGCACACCGTCACCTACGGCGGCGTGTCGGCCGGCATTGCCGGACCGCCTCACGACCGGATGCTCGAGGTGATGGGACATGCCAGTTGGTCACTGTCGATGCTGCTCGATGAGCCGCAGTTGGTGGAATTCACATCCGAGGCTCTGGTCGAGGCGGTGGACGCGGCCGTGGCGATGGGGCTGTTTCGCGTCGACGGCGGCGCGGTGATCGATCCGATTCCGCCGGCCGAGACGATCGCGAACGCGCCGCTGGCCGTACCGCTGGCCTTCAACCGCCGGGCGATCACGCGGGAGGACATCGTCAACGAGCAGGTCGGCCTCGCGAGCCTGCGGACCGGCGCGGGGCACGAGATCGGCGATCTGCATGCCGTCATCCTCGATGAGCTTATGATAGGCGGCCGCGAGGGCCTCGAGGAGCGGATCGCCGACCGGCTCGTCCGCACGGAAAAACATCTGCGGGAACACACTACGGGCCGGCCGATCACCGATCCGGCCGAACGGGCGAAGGCCGTCGGCGCCATCTGCGACGGCTTCTTCACGGCTGTGCTGCCGGAACTCGTGCGGCAGGGGATCGTGACGCTCGGCGCAGGGTCTGCCGGCCACCAACCCGAAGCGACCGAGGTCGGGCGAATGCCTCGCGACTAGTACCTTAACCAAGGCCCGCGACTTTCCGACAATTGGGGGGCTGCTCTAGCAGTTGACGGCCAGACTCTGAAACGCCTTAAAAATCGCGACGTGAGACGTTTTCCTACCGCAAAATCCGCTCCCGCCTGTAGAACGATCTTAGTCTGACATCCGGCTGGGATAGACTAACGATCATCCAGGGATGCCGACGACCCCACCTCAGAGCGAACGTATGGCCACCGCCGACCGCCACCCGCGCACCGCGCTCACCTTCGAGGTCCAGGCCCGCGACGACGGGAAGGTGGAGTTTACGGGGTCCTTTCAGCCCGGAGAGCGGCTCACGGTGATCGTTATCCGGGAAGCCGCGCAAGAGTTCGATGATCTCGTCGCCGCCGCTGGCAGCACGCTCGACTTCTGGGACAATCCGCTCGATGACGAGGACTGGAATGCGGCCCCGGCAAGGTGACATTGTCCTGATTCCGGTGCCGTTCACCGATCTGTCGAGCGGCAAGCGCCGTCCGGTGATCGTTGTGTCGTCCGACACCTACAACTCCGCCGGCCCCGATATGATCGTCGTGGCGATGACGTCGAACCCATCGCCGACCCCTGGTCATTTCGCATCGAGTCGAACGATCTGGAAGATGGCCGGCTCAACCGCCCCGGAACCGTTCGCGTTGATCGCATCTACACGCTTGCCCAGAGCCTTGCCGTGGTGCGGTTTGGCGCGGCGTCGCGCCACGTTCTCGACCGTATCCGCAGCATGCTCCGCGAGGTCATCGCGTGAATGATGAGCCGTGACGGGCCAACTCCCGGGCCGAGGCCGCCCGTCGATCAGATGTCGAAAGTGATCGACCCAAGGGCCATCATGTCGATCTCTTCCTCGCCGTCGACCACGAACGACCTCCGGCCCACGCCCACGATCGCATCCCCTTCCCCGCCCAGCCAGTCGGTTCGCCGGCCGAGCCGTGAGGCGGCATCGGCGCCGGTGATCGTGCCGTAGACCGCGGGCAGGTGCACCTGGGCGTCGAATGCGTCCTTCACCACCATCCGCGCGGGCCGCCAGACGAGATCGAGCGGCCGCTCCGGCGGCGTGAATTCGATCAACTCCACCCGCCGCATCTCGATCCAGTAATACTTTCCGGTCTGCGTGAGCACCTCGAGGACCTCCGCCGTGATATCGTCGAGATCGCGAAAATCGGAAAACTTTCGCTCGCTCTCCTTGGCCAGTGTGAGTGTGCCGGCGAGGGCCGGCCGGGCCTTTTCGGCCCGCTCCACCAGTTGCCCTGCCTCGGCCACCTTGCCCGCGCGCAGCAGCACAAACGCCTCCAGCCGGTCGCGAACCTGCTGATCGGCGCCGTCGAGCAGTTCGGGAACACGGCCCTCATCGTAAAACTGCCGCCGCGCCGCCTCGGCCCGCAGGAGATGACGGATCGGGATGGCCGATATCGCCGCGCGGGGCTCGACCGCGATCATGGCGTCGAACTGCGCATCGGCCCGGTCGTGCTGGCCCGAGAGGATCAACAGTTCGGCGAGCAGCCAGCGGGCCTCGAGATCCTTCGGCTTTGCCTTGACCTCCGCGGTTGCGGCCTGGATCGCTTCATCCAAATTACCCGTTGACAGGAGTTCTCCAGCCGTTGCCATCGTGTTGCCTCTTTCTCTGATTTCGAGTGCTGTGATTCCTAGCGTTTGTCGCCGCGTCGCACCATCGTGACGAGCCTGAGTGTCGCATCGAGCCGGTCGAGTTGGAAGTGGGGCTGGAGTCGCATGACCACACGGTAGTTCCCGGCAGTGCCCGGCTCCTCGCGAACCTCGACGTGGGCCGCCCGCAGCGGCATCTTGGACCGGGTCTCGGCCGACGCCTGGTCGTCGGGCGTGACGTATTGGTTTACCCAATCGGAGAGGAATCGCTCGCAGGTCGGCGCGTCGGTAAACGACCCCACTTTGTCCCTGGCGATCACCTTGAGATAGTGGGCGAACCGCGATACGCAGAGCACATACTGCAACATCGACGAAATTCGCGCATTCGCAGTGGCAATGTCCGAATCGTAGCGTTGCGATACATGGAGCGAGGCATTGGTATGGAACACCGCGCGGCCATCGGCCCCGGAAGCACAGAGGGGAATCAGGCCTGCCTGGTCGAGATCCATCTGCACCGGCTCGGTGACGAACACCTCGACCGGCCCCCGCGTGGCTGCGTCGTGGTCGAGACCGGTGAAGCCGTCGACGGGCAGGCCCTCCACGACACCGCCCCCTTCCAGGCCCCGCGAGCCGCCCCGGATGTCGGCAAACCATCCCGACCGTCCAAACTCCCGGATGACAACGCCGGCCAACGGCCAGATGGCACCGTTCCAGAGCCTCCCGGAGCCGTCGGCCCGGTCCGTCTCTTCACGATAGCGGAAACCCCGCTTCGCCCACGATCGCTCGTCGGCCGCCACGCCATCCGGCCGGCCAATCCAGCCGTCGTAGGGCAGTCGGCCCAGCACCCGCGGCAGGGGCAGGCCGATGAACCTCGATTCCTCGCGGTCGCGCAGCGCCCGCCACTTCACGAAATCAGGGGACGACTGGTAGGTGTCGGGAACGGGCAGCGCATCAAGCCGCTGGAATGTGTCGAGCCCCAAGAGCTCCGCTGCCGGGTTGACGAGCAACGGCGCGAAGGCCGCCGCGGAGACCTCAGCCAGTCCCGTCAGCAGGCTGACGTCGTCGGGGTGGTGGCTGAACTGGTAGTCGGCCACAAGGAGGCCGTAAGGCGTGCCGCCCGCGGTGCCAAACTCCTCCTCGTAGATTTTCCGCCACATCGCCGAGCGATCGAACTCAACGGCATCCGAGCGGTCGCGTGCCAGTTCCCGTTTCGTCACCGACAGGAGCCGTATTTCAACCTTCGACCGGCCGTCCGCGGCGTCGTTGGCGTCGACCGCCTGGCCGACCATCCAGGCAAGGCCCCGCCACGAAGACTCGAGCTGCTGAAACTTCTGGTGGTGCAGGATGGCGTCGAGCTGCCGCGACAGGGCCTCGTCGATGGCCGCGATGTCCTCGCCCAGGCGAACGAGGAGCGTAGACCGTGACAGCCGCTCACCGATGCCCACGCGGCGGGCCGCCCACGCTCGCAGCGCCTCGGCGGAAGTCTGGGCCTCCAGCAGATCGGCCACGCCCCGGTCATCCGCGGCAGCAGCCGCGATGTCCCGGACGAACGCCGACTCCGGCGCCGAAAAAGACTGTACTGAAGAGGATCGCGGCCTATCCGGCTCGCGAAACGCAGCAGACGCTCCGACCACCGACGCGGATGTGGAAGCCATTCAAGCCCACCTCTGCCGGCGGTCCGCCGCCGCACCATCGGATGCCCCATCGGATGCCAAGCAGTGTGCGAACAGACGAATCAACCGCCCTTTGCCGACGCCGGAATCTTCGCCACCATCCGCAGGCTGGCGGTGAGCTCTTCCAGTTGCAGCCACGGCCGCAACCAAGCGACCGCGTTGTAGCTGCCCGGAGCACCCGGAATCTCTTCCACCTTGATCTCGGCCTCGGCCAGCGGATAGCGGGCCTTGACGTCTTCGGACGGGTGCGGATCGGACGAGACGTAGTTGGCGATCCAACGCTTCAGCCACTCCTCGCAGTCCTGCCGCTCCATGAATGAGCCGATCTTGTCGCGGGCGATCACCTTCAGGAAGTGGGCAATCCGCGAGCTGGCCATGATGTACGGCAGCCGCGCGGAGATCGCGGCGTTGGCCGTCGCCTCAGGCCGGTCGTACTTCTTCGCCTTCTGCGCCGTTTGCGCGCCGAAGAAGACGGCATAGTCGGTGTTCTTGTAGTGGCACAGTGGCAGGAAGCCGAGCTTCGACAGCTCCGCCTCCCGGCGGTCGGTGATCGCGATCTCGGTGGGGCACTTGAGGGCCTTGTCACCGTCGTCGGCTGTGAACACGTGGGCCGGCAGTCCCTCGACCTTACCGCCGT
>CAMCQY010000115.1 GCA_945877135.1 Candidatus Kuenenia stuttgartensis | reverse complement strand
GCCCCGGCCTTCATCGGGGAAGCCTTCATCGGACCGTGGAATGCGGCGATCCCCCCGGGCAACACGGTGCCCCAGGCCCGTTCCTGGTAGATCGTCAGGGCGTGGAGGGCGTGGCCGAGCGGACCGATCTTCCAGTCGCGGGACGGCTCCCGGGCCAAAGAGGCGTTGAGAAACTCGACCGCGGCCGTCACCCGGGGCTGGAACAGATCTTCCTGATCCAGCGAGGCCACGAGCCACTCGAGGATGTGGCCGGTGGTCTGGATCTTGCGATCGACGTCGTCATCGCGGTCGGCCGGATACTTGAACCATTCGGTGCTGAACGAGCCGTCGCGGTTCTGGAGTTTCGTGAGCGTGAACTGCTGGTAATCGCGGACGAACTTGTCGGCCCGCAGGTAGACGCCGTCGAGTTGCCCCGTGGCCCGCAGACGCCGCTGGCAGCCGTAGGCGAGGCCAAACAGCCGATGCGTGCCGCCGCAGGGCGCCCCTCGGATCGGCTGCTCGATCTCCTCCGCCACCAGTTTTTCCAGCGACCATGGCTTGCCGTCGCGGGCGGTCCACTGGGAGTCGGTCGGTAGGTAATGGGCCAGCGCGATGAGGGCAAAGGTGAGTTCGGTGCCCGACTTGCAGGCCAGCTTCTCCTCCGCCACGAGGTCGGCCACCGTGAAGGCCTTCGACTGGATCGTGATTGGTGAATTCATCGCCACGCGAGACTGGGCCAAGACGGCCAGATACTGGGCCGAATGCCCCTGCACGCCGATGCCGCGCAGCGCCGTCAGTCGGTCACCGGCCGCGGCGAGCATCACCTGGCCTCCGCAGCGGCCGCCGGTGTTGACCCAGCCGATGGCGTTGACCGGATCACCGGCCGGGCCACCCACGCGAAGCTTCGTCGGGATGCCAAAGGCGACGAAGCCGTGCATCACCTCCCAGGGTGTGTGCTGAGCGGTGTTGAGCGGCCGCTTCTGGTAGGTGGCAATAGTCTGGGCAATGCGGGTTCGCAGTTTCGTGAACCTCGGCGTCGCCGGAGCCGCAATCCCTGACGGCTTCGCAGTTGCCTGCAGGCCGATAGTGCCGGTGCCGGGTGACGCCGCAGGCTTCTTGGTGGGAACGGCGATCGAGTTGGTGGACGCCGACGACCGGGCGGCCGTTCGCGGCGGACGGGCTACCGTCGGCTTGAAGGATGGATCGACAGCTGCAGCGGCCACTTTCTCTGCTGTGACTTTCAATGACGACGCGAACGCCACCGTTTCGTTCCAGGTCGGCGGCCGGGTCACCTTAGGCGCGGCCGGTGGTGGGGTCAGCCTCACTCCTGGTGGGCTGGCGACTGGTGGGCTGGCGGGACGCAGCGCCGCGGCGCGTTGCTCCAGCATCCTCACCTCATCCGGTCCGGGCGGTGTCGGTGCCGGAATGAACGCCGGCTCCGGCTCAGCCTGCCGGCCGAGCAGTGAATCGAAGAATTTTCGGGGTGCTCCGCGTGGAATCGGCGGTGCCGCCTCGGGCAGCGGCAGCCAGGGGTGTGCTACTGCGAAGGCGATCGCCAACCCAAAGACCATGGTCCGACGGCGACGCCAGCGGACCTGCCGGGATCTGGCTGCACTCACGGGGCAAATCGAAGGTGGCAAGCAAAAATGATGCACTGAAAGCAGCTACCCGTCGTGGTGGCAAAGACACGAGACGAGTCTTCTATCGGCTATCTCGCCGCCAGACAGTTGCCGCCCACCCACGACCGAGGAGGATTCCGGCAGCTTGCCGCATGCAGCCAAACCGGGAGAAACCCCCCAGCCTGCGCCCCCTTCGCGTGCTGCGCAATCGAGCACGCGAGTACACTCCGCTTGCTGCCGACGGGGTTGCCCACGCCCCGTCGCCGGACGTTCGCTACGGCCATCCATGGCCTTCGCTCACTCGATGCTGACTGCGCTAGCCAGAGCGCCTCCGCTTCGGCATCCTGCCTGCGCTGGTCAGCAACGCCGGCTCTCGGGGCGTGGGCAACCCCTCACCGAGTTAAAAGAGCCGGCGAAAGCCCTCAGCTATCGACCAGTCTGCCTTATGGGCATCCGGATCGACGGCCCATTCCCGCCAGGCATTGACGTCGTTGCCGAGGTCGCGGCCACTCACCTGCTTGAGCGATGCCACGGCCCGATATTGAACGGCGGGGTCCTTATCCTCGAGGGCCCGCGCGAGCACGGGAATCGCCTGCTTGTCCTTCAATTCGCCCAGCATCTTCAGGGCCCGCAGCCGCACGTCCAGATCGGCGTCGGTCTGAAATCGGGTCGCCAGGAGCTGGACCGCTTCTTCTCCGCCCCGCTTGGCCCAGACATCACAGGCCTTGATCCGCACCGCGTCGCTCGGGTCCTGCATCGCGCCTTTGCAGATCGCAGTGGCGGAGGCGGTGTCATAGTCGGCCGCGGTCTCCAGAATCTTGCCGCGGACCCGCGGATCATGCTCTTCGAGCATCATACGGACGAGGTCTTGCGTGAATTCCAGCCGAGCCTGCTCCGACCCGGACTTCGCCGCCTTGGAACGTTCCGCGAGCTTCTTGATGCGCGTGTCGGCGGTGAAGCCGTATTTTTCCTGGTCGCGGGCGGCCTTCTCCCTGCGCTTCCACGGGCTCCAACTGGCGCAGCCGGTGACCATCGAGGTCGCGAGGAGGACAAGGCAGACCACGCGGCACAGCCGGACTGATGATGAACGCGATGTGAAGGCAGTCATGGATCGTCACCACCTGATGAGGAAGTGCCGTCGGGGCGGGCGGGCGGGAGGCCAGACCGTATCGCTCGGGAACCGGCAGAACCAGACCAATGTTGGCATACCTGAATAGTGGGTGGCACGTCTGGACGCTGCCCAACGCTGCCCAAGGTCACCGGAACCGCCGATTCAGTCAGCCTTGCCCAATTCACCTTTCCCCGTCAGCCCAAACCTGTTCGCATGACGTCCGTTCGCCGCCCCCGGAGCCCTTCAGCATGTCCCGCATTCCCAGACTCGTGTTGGGCATGGCCCTGGTGTGGGCGCCCGTCGGGAGTGCCCTGGCTGCACCGGGCACCACGGCCGGTGCAGAGACGCGGCCGGTGGAACGGATCACCGTGCAGGTCGATGGCAGCCAGCGGCAGATCGAAGGGGTCGTGGTCGTGGAGGCCCTCGACGGCGGGCTCCTGCTCGAACGCCCGGACGAACGACTGGAACTGGTGCAGCCGGCCGCCATCCTCTCCCGCACACCGGTGGCCCAGCCCAAGGTGGAGTCGCCACGAGACCTCGGCCGCAGGATCCTCGGCGAACTACCGCCGGGTTTCGATCTGCTCGTCACCAAACACTACTGCATCTGCTTCGACACCTCGCGGGCCTATGCCCAATGGTGCGCTGCGCTCTTCGAACGGCTTCACGACGCCTTCGCCAATTTCTGGAAGCAGGCGGGCATCGAGATGACGCCGCCGCCGCGGCCGCTGCTGGTGGTGATCTTTGCCGACCGTCAGCGGTACGAGGCCTTCGCGGCCCGCGATCTGGGAACCGCCGCCGACCGAGTGGTCGGCTACTACAACCTGATGACAAATCGCGTCACCACGTTCGACCTTACCGGCAGCGCGGGCCTGCCGCGGCCCGCCGGCCAGGCCGCCGCGCGGGCCGGCCTCGAGATTCTCGGCAGCCCGGAGGCCTCAGGCATGGTGGCGACGCTCGTGCATGAGGCCACCCACCAGATGGCGTTCAACGGCGGACTCCACCAGCGGCTGGCCCCCGTGCCGCTCTGGCTCAGCGAGGGCGTGGCCACCTATTTCGAAACGCCCGACCTCGCCAGCGACCGCGGCTGGAAGGGAATCGGCAACGTCAACACCACGCGGCTGGAACGGTTTCTCGCCAACCAGCGGGCCGGCAGGCTCGAGCAGATCGTGCTGGGCGACGAGCCATTCCGCCGCCCCGACGAGGCACTCGACGCCTATGCGCGGGCCTGGGCCCTCACCTTCTACCTGACCCAGACACGAAAGGCAGCGTTCGTCGGCTACCTGCGGACGATCTCCCGCAAGGAGCCGCTTGCAGACGACTCCGAGGAGGAACGCCTCGACGATTTCAAGACAGCCTTCGGGGCATCGCCGTCGGATCTCGAGGAGCCGCTGCTCCGATACATGACGCGGCTGCGGACCGGGACACGGTGACACGATCCGGTTTGCGTGGCCGGCGGACCGCTCCGTAAACTGACGTTGAGAATCTTGCCAGTTCGTACGCGGGCCCCTCCGTGGCATTGTTGCCCCCGCCGTTGTCCCCACCGCTCTGGAGAACTACGCCATGCGTCCCAAAATGCCTGCGACCGCTTTGGTGGCCTCGAATCACACCCCCGCCCGGTCCGCCGCTGCCCTCCGTGGCACTTCACGGCGGTCGTTCCTCGGCGGTACGGTGGCGACCACGTGCGCGGCCGCGGGCACGTGGCCGACCGGCCTGTGTTTTGCCGCAGGCGAACAACGGCTGCGGATTGGCCTCGTGGGCTGCGGCGGCCGTGGCACCGGGGCCGCTTTGCAGGCCCTTGAAGCCGATCCATCGGTGCGGGTGGTGGCGTTGGGCGACATGTTCGCCGATCAGGTCGCTTCAGCGGCGGATGTGCTGGGCCGTGCGGGTGGGCGGTTCGACTGTCCGCCTTCGCAGCGGTTCGTCGGCCCCGATGCCTACCGCCGGGTGATCGACAGCGGTGTGGACGTGGTGCTGCTCGCCGCGCCGCCGCACACTCGGCCGCTCCATCTGGAGGCGGCCGTGGCTGCCGGGAAGCATGTCTACTGCGAACAGCCCGTTGCCGTCGATGCAGCAGGGGTCGTCCGGGTGGCCGCGGCCGCAGCCCGCAGCCGTGCCGCCGGGCTCGCGGTCGTATCGGGCTTCTGCTTCCGTCGCGATGACCGCATGGTGGAGATCGTGTCGCGGCTCCACGACGGCGCGATCGGCATGCCCCGCCGGGTTCAGGCCCACGCGGCCATCGGCCTGCCGTGGCGAAAGCCCGCCGAAGGCGGCCGAGCCGATGGCGAATGGCCGCTTCGCAACTGGATCTCATTCAGCCGGTATTCGGGCGGCCATTTCGTCACGCACCACGTGCAGGCGATCGACCGGGCCGCCTGGATCATGGGCGACGTCGCGCCGCTGACGGCCGAGGGCATGGCCGGTTCAGCGTGCCCATCCAACGGGGCTCACGAAAATGGGGCAACCGGAGCCATCGGCGACTGCCCGGTGCTGACCGCGGTTCGCTTCACCTACGCCGACGGTCGCACGATCGAAGCCTCGATCGACCGACGCGAGCGGACCGGCGACCGGACCGTCGAGATCGTGACCGGCTCAGCTGGCAACTGCGATCTGATACGGGGCACGATCGCCGGACGCCGGGGCTCGACGGAGGTGCCGCCGCCCGGACCGGGCCGGTTTTCCGCCGCCATGACGGCGCTGGTTGGGGGCATCTTGTCGGGCCGGGTCGCCAACGACGGCGATACCATGTGTCGCAGCACGCTGATGGCCGCGATGGGACGAATGGCCGCTGAAACAGGTCGCTCTGTGACCTGGAGTGAATTGGTGGGCATCAACGCTCCCCTTGCCTGACCGCTACAATCGGAGTGGCGTGAATCAACGCGGCGTCCTGCGACGATGTTGAGCGGGGGTCCGCCGAGGATGGAACCGCCGGGAAAGCGGGGAAGCAGTCGCCAATGGCATCCAATAATTCAAGCGTCGTGCAGTCTTTCAGCATCGCGCTGATCGTGTTCGTGATGCTCACGTTCGTCTTGGCGGTCACCACCTACCTCTTCTTCAAGAAGGCCGACGAAAATCTGAAGTTGCTGGAGGCCAAACAGACGGAGGCCAGCGATGCCAACACCAAACGCCTCGAGGCCGAGAAAAACCGTCTCGAATTGGTGAAGGATGTGCTCGGTTTTCCGGAGGAACTCGGCAATCCGGAGATCCTCAAGCGGAAGCAGGACGCCATCGACGACGTGTACGGGAAGTATCTGGAGCAGCCGACGTATGACAGCGTGGTGGAGTGGCTCTCCTCGTCGGTTCAAAAACATCACGAGGCGATGAGCAGCCTGCAGGCGGAGAAAGATCGCTTCGCCGCCGAGAAGAAAGAACTTGCCGACCGTCATGAGGCGGAGCTGAAGAAGAAGGAAGAGTCAACGCAAAACGCGGTCGCCAAAATCAAAGACGTGGAGTCGAAACAACAGGCGAGCGAGGCGGCGGCAGCGGCTTCCATCAAACAGCTCGAACAGGCGCGGGACGCGGCGACTGCCCAGACCAAGCGGCTCAAACTGGTCGGCGAGAAGATCTCGCAAGCTCGGCCGTATCTCTCGTTGGACCGGCAACAAAAGTGGCCGGCCGACAGCGAAGCGGCCGACGGAGACCGCGACGAGCGCCGGGTGGCGGTGCTGCTCGACGAGATGCGGGATCGCGAACGCACGATCGTCCGGCTCAACCAGATCATCGCCAAACTGCGGGTGGCGGACCCCGCCCTGCAGACCACCGTGCTTGCCGCCACGCCGAAGAACGACCGCATAGACGAGTTCGACGGCCGCATCCTCTCCGTCAACGAACTGGACCGCACGGTGCTGGTCTCCGTCGGCCGGACGACTGGCCTGCGGGCTGGGCTCAAGTTCAACGTCTTCGATCCCACCGACCCGCAGCCGCAGATCGGCAGCAAGAAGGCCGTGGTGGAGGTGACGGCGATCGAGAGCGACTCGCTGGTCCGCTGCCGCGTGCGACAGGATTCAACGCGTGACCCGATCATTCCGGGAGACGTCGTGGCTACGAGCCTCTGGTCGCCTGGCACGCCACTGGAGGTGGTGATCGTCGGCATCGCTCAGTTTGGCGGCGATCCGGAGGGGGACGGAAAACGCCTGGAACAGCTGGTGGAGCGGGTCGGCGGAACCGTGGCCGACACGGTGAGTGCATCGACGACGATGGTCGTCGATGCCGGAGTGCCACAGTCGAAGGGCATCGATGCCGAAGGGCAGGTTGCGTCACGCAAGTTCTGGACCGCCAAGCAGAAGGAGAGGCGTGTCAGCCAGATGAAGGCCGCGGAGCAAATGGGGATCAAGGTCACCGCCATCGAGCCGTTCCTCGACATGCTGGGGCTGCAGGTCGAATCGGTGCGGGCAAACCGCCTGCCGGTGCCACTCGATCGGAATGCCGCTCCCGCCCGCACGGAAAACGTCGCTTTCTGACTTCACGAAAAACATGGCCATCCTGGCCATTTTTTCTTGGCGACCTCCGGTCGCTGGCGATAAGGCCGCCATCCAGGCGGCCAGTGGGGAGACACTTCACGGCATCCTGCCGCCCGACGGGCGGATGCCCGTCCTCAGCCAGTCGCTTGGCCGACTCCGTCGGCTGGTATTAAGGCCGCCATCCGGGCGGCCAGTCTGGAGACACTGCACGGCCATCCTGGCCGCCCGTCGGGCGGATGCCCGTCTTCTGCCAGTCTCTTGGCGACCTCCGGTCACTGGCGTTAAGGCCGCATTGATGCATCCGTGAGGGGCTGCCCATGTCCCGAGAGCCGGCGTTGCTGACCAGCGCAGGTAGGATGCCGGAGCGGAGGCGATCTGGCTCGCGCAGTCAGCATCGAGTGAGCGAAGGCCATGGATGGCCGTAGCGAACGTCCGGCGACGGGGCATGGGCAGCCCCGAACCGTCGCCAACATCGCTGCAGTCTGGCCCCGTCGCGTCATGAACGAACAGAACGTGCCCAGGGCGTTCCCTTTTGTTAAGCTGCCGGCACCCGTTCGACGCTTTTGTCGGCGGCTGTCACATCTGCCGTTGTTCTTCTGGAGGACCGTGTCGTGATCGTGAATCTACTGCGCCGTGCCCGCAGGGCCGCGACCTCTTGCCTGGTGACGCACGTGGCCGCGGTGGCCATGATTGGCGGAGCCGCCGCCGGCGATGCTGGATTCGTGCCGATTTTCAACGGCACGTCCCTCGAAGGCTGGGAGGGGAAGCCGGAATTCTGGTCGGTGCAGGACGGCGTGATCGTCGGCCAGACGACGGCCGAGAAGCCCACCAAGGGCAACACGTTCCTGATCTGGCGGCAGGGCAACGTCGACGACTTCGAACTGGAACTCAAGTATCGGATCACCGGCACCGGAGGCAACAGCGGCATCCAGTATCGCAGCAAGGACCTCGGCGATTCCGTCGTCGGCGGCTATCAAGGCGACTTCGAGGCAGGCCCGAAATACTCCGGGATCCTGTACGAGGAAAAGGGCCGCGGCATCCTCGCCCTGCGTGGCGAACGGGCGTCGATTGCCGCTGACGGCGCGAAGACCATGGGCGAGCCGATCGGGAAGACCGAAGACCTTCAACAGAAGATCAAGCAGGGCGACTGGAACACCTACCGGATCGTGGCCAAGGGGCCGAAGCTTCAGCACTTCATCAACGACCAGCTGATGTCGGAGACGGTGGACGAACAGGTGGGCAAGCGGGCGGCCGAGGGCATCCTCGCCCTGCAGTTGCACGCAGGCCCGCCGATGAAGGTGGAGTTCAAGGACATCCACCTCAAGCGGCTGAAGCTGGCCGACGGCCGGAAGAAGCTGGTGCTGGTGGCAGGCAAGCAGAGCCATGCCGCCGGACAGCATGAGCACCGTGCGGGCTGCATGCTCGCCGAGAAATGCCTCGACGCAGCGTTTGAGAAGGGGGCCAAGGGGCCACAGCTCGTGACCGCGACCTACACGGGTGGCTGGCCAACCGATCCAACGGCCTTCGACAATGCCGACGCCATCTTCTTTTTTGCCGACGGCGGAAATGGGCATCCGGTGCTCCAGAGCAACCGGCTCGCCCAGGTCGACGCCCTCGCGAAGCGGGGCATCGGTATCGCCTGCCTGCACTACGCGGTCGAAGTGCCCAAGGAAAAAGGCGGCCCCGAGTTCCTGAACTGGATGGGCGGCTACTTCGAGCCCAACTGGTCGGTGAACCCGCACTGGACGCTGGCGAAGACGGAATTGGCCCAGGGGCACCCGATCACGCGGGGCGTGAAGCCGTTCGAGACCAACGACGAATGGTATTACCACATGCGATTTCGCGAGCCGATGACCGGCGTGACGGCGATCCTGTCGGCGATTCCGCCTGATGACACGCGGGCGCGGCCCGACGGCCCGCACTCGAACAACCCCACGGTCCGCGCCGGCAAGGGCTCACGGGAGGTGTTGGCCTGGGCCTACGAGCGGCCCGAGGGGGGCCGCGGATTCGGCTGCACCGGGGCCCACTTCCACAAGAACTGGGCTAATGACGACTTCCGCCGGATGATGCTCAATGCCTTGGTGTGGACCGCCGGGCTGGAGGTGCCGACCGAGGGCGTGTCGTCGGCCGTGACGGACGAAGACATGCTGGCGAACCTCGACGAAAAGGCACCGAAGCCGCAGCCGGCTGCCGCACAGCCCGGGCCAGCCAAGCAGCCGGAGTCGGGCAAGGCAGTGCCGGCCGGGCCCGCCAAGATCTGATCATCCACACGACACCGTTTTTCATGGAGACCAGCAGATGCCAAAGCTAACCGTCGATGGTGTGGGAACGTTCGAGGTGCCGGCCGGCAAGCGGCTCGTCAATGCGCTCGTGGACGAGTGCGGCGTTGATCAGCTGCATGCCTGCGGCGGCGTGGCACGGTGCACCACCTGCCGCGTTGAATTCGTGGCAGGCGAGCCGACCGCAATGGCAAAGGCCGAGCGGGATGTGCTCACCGCCAAGGGGATCGCTGGTCAGAAGGGCCTGCGGCTCTCCTGCCAGATCGCCTGCGATGGCGACATGACCGTGAAGGCGACGAGCCGGCTCGCCGGTTCCGGCCGCATCGACGCCGGCAAGCGGCCTGCTGACGCGATCGAGCCGCCGGCCGAGTGGGTGTGAGGGGATCGCGGACCAAAGACGACAGGCCCGCAACTCCTCAATTCCCGGCACCGCCATCCGATGATGAACGTCCTTCAGCGCCGTTGATCTGCCGTCTGGCCACACGGAAGCCAACGTTCATGATGGCGAGCGACGGGAAGCCGGTGACCCGAAAGCCGCAGGTCGCCCGAACGGTGGCGATCAGCGGCTCGCGACCTTGGGCTTTCCCTCAGGACCGATTTTGTCGCGAGTCCGCTGCATCGCTTCGTTCGGGACGCTCTCGGCTTCCCATGACCTCGCGCGCTCTTCCATCGCGGGGAGCAGGTCAGGCCAGTCATGAAGGGTAGCCGGATCAAAATCGGCACCATTCGGCCAAACCAAGGTGTGAACCTCGGTATCGAGCCTCACCTGATTAAACAGGTTCGGATCACGAAGAGGGCCATACAGAGATCCGGCAAGTACCGGCCGGAAATCGATTTCACGTACCACGCCATCACGGAACACGACCCGAAGGCGATGTGGACCAACAACCTGGAAGTCCGTGACGCGATGCAGAGCGTGAATCATGTCGGCACCTACGGGAGCGGATCGATTGGCAGGGGTTCTGATCCGGCTTGCAACCGACTCCAATCGGCAACCAACTCCGACTGCCGCAACTCGGCCCATGCCTCCACCAGTCTAGCTTGTCGGCGGGGCAGACTCCCAGCGAGCAACTCTATCGGGTCCAGCCCATACACGGCCTCATTGTCGCCGTGGTAGGCGTGAAAATGGGGCGTGTGATGAGGCCCCACTTCGCAGTACATGCGAATGATGATTCCGTAAAAGCGACTGAGCTCGGGCATGGCTACGTTGACCAGGCTTTCGAGATGACCCATCTGGCAGCGCTACTCAATGTCCCGAACGGCAGCGATCAGCGGCTCGCGACCAGACGATTATCCATGCCGCCCGGCTCTATCGTGAGTCCGCTGCATCGCTTTGTTCTCCCTTGGCCGGCTTCTTTTCCTTACCGGGCTCGTCGATCTCAAGCTCACGGCAGATTTTCTTTGCCATGAAATCGTTGATCTCGCGGTGCCGCGGAACTGTAGATACTTTTCGTGCGGTCGGATTGACGTAAACCGTGTGCCTGCCGCCCTCGCGCAGGAAGGCACAACCACTGGCTTCGATGTGACGAATCAGATCGACTCGCTTCATCAGGAAACCAGTTCAAAAGGCTCTCGCTCGACTTTTTGGCCGATCAGAGTCTGCTCAGCCAACTCTCGATTTGCTTCGAGAACCAGCTGGACGGCCTCACGAAGATTTTCTCGAACCTCGTCGAGCGTCTCGCCCTGGCTGTTAGCGCCGGGGATCTCCTCGACAAATCCGATGTAGCCCTCGGGCACCGGCATGAAGACAGCAGTAAATGTCAACGGGACACCTATGGTCGCTGGGGTGGATACCGGACGAGAAAACGAGAATACCAGATGACGGAACGCCCGTACAGACACCGGTTGCGAGCGGCTTCTCGCCGGGAGAACGCTCGCGATCAGCAGATCGCAGCCAAAGGACCATCCATACCACAGGACGCCTTCGCGATTCTGCTGCATCGCTTGGTTCGCCGCGATGTGGCTGACCTACTCAGAAAGGAGTTTCTCATACTGGTCGTGGTCGCCGATCCAGTACCAGAAGAACGTGTCGTCCTC
>CAMCQY010000114.1 GCA_945877135.1 Candidatus Kuenenia stuttgartensis | reverse complement strand
GATGCGGTCGCCGACCGTGGCGGCTATGCCGCGATCGTACCGGGCAAGCCCGACGAGAGCGAGATCCTGAAGCGAATCCTGTCGCACGATGTCGACGAGGTCATGCCTCCGCCGCGGGCAAAGAAGACACCACTCACGGCCTCGCAGATCGACACGCTCCGGCGGTGGATCGCAGAGGGCGCCCCTTACCAGAGGCACTGGGCCTTCGAGCCGGTCGAGCTTCACGAACCGCCGGATGTGGCAGGCTCGAACTGGGGCCACAACCCGATCGACGCGTTCATCGCGGCGCGGCTCCACGCCGAAGGACTCGCGCCCTCACCCGAGGCGGACAAAGAGGTCCTCCTCCGCCGTGTGTCACTCGACTTGGTCGGGCTGCAGCCCACGCCCGACCAACTCACCGCCTTTCTTGCTGATGAATCGCCCGACGCGTACGAGCGGGCCGTGGATCGGCTGCTCGCCTCACCCCACTATGGCGAGCGGTGGGGCAGGCACTGGCTCGACCAGGCCCGCTATGCCGACTCGAACGGCTACTCCGTCGACTCCGAACGGTCAATGTGGCCCTATCGCGACTGGGTGATCGACGCCATCAACAGCGACATGCCGTTCGACCGTTTTACTATTCATCAGCTTGCCGGCGACCTCCTGCCCGAAGCGACGAAGCTGCAGAGGATCGCCTCCGGCTTCCAGCGCAACACGATGATCAACGAGGAGGGCGGTTCGAAGCCGGAGCAGTTTCGCGTCGAGGCAGCGATCGACCGGGTGAACACGACGGGCGCGGTCTGGCTGGGGCTGACCGTAGGCTGCGCCCAGTGCCACACTCACAAGTACGATCCGATCTTGCACAAGGAGTATTTCCAGCTCTTTGCCTTCTACGACAGCGACGCCGACGTGAACAACGTCGCCGACACGGTCGAGGTGGTGCCCGGCGAGATCATCGGAAAGCCGGGGGCCGTCACCCGCCAGCAGCTCGATCAGGCCGAACGTGATGTCGCACGGATCCGGGCTGCCGCCCGCGACCGGCTCGGCGAATGGATTTCATCGTGGCCGTCGATCGAGGTCGAGGCGGCACCCGGCCCGTCGAATGCGTGGACTGCCGTCGCATCTGAGGCTCCGGCGGCCGACGCTGCGAAGATGTCGCTGAAGATCGATCCGTCGCCGTCGCCGATCGTCGCGATCAGGCTGGCCTTCCCGGCGGAAAAAGTCGAGGGCGAGGAGACTCCGAAACGGTCGCACACCAAGGACGACACGTTCGTCGTCGGCGAGGTCACGATTACCGCGGAGGGCAAGCCCGTCCCGCTCATGACCGCCTTCGCCTCGATGGAGCGGCCGAAGTTCGCCGCTGCTCAGGCAGTGGACGGCAACGCGGCGACGGGCTGGAGCGTGGAGCCGAAGGATTCTCTCTCCGATGCATCGCTCGTGGTGGTTCCCCGCGAGCCGATCCCGGCGGGCACGCCGCTCGCGATTTCCATCCAGTTTCCGGCCGCCAACAAGGACGCTCGGCAGGTGCCTCGCCGCATTTCCGTGGAAACGACCGCCGATGCGAAGCTCGCGCCGCTCGATGCCGCGACGGTGGCGCCGCTCGTCGATGCGATCAAGGCGTCGCGGTCGCAGGACGACGGACCGAAGGACGCCGATGTCCTGAAGTCCTTCGCGGTCGTTGACGTCGAGCAACACGCCGCGGCCTTCGACCGCGATCAACTCCGCCGGAAAGCGACGATCGGGAAGACACTCGTCATGCGTCATCTCGCCAAGCCGCGAGAGACGCTACTGCACATCCGCGGCGATTATCTCAACCCAGACAAAAAGCTCGGCCCGCTCGTCCCCGGCACGCCTGCGTTCCTGCCGCCGCTGGAAGCTTCGGCGGATGCCGCCAGCAGCACGACCACCCCCGCCCCGAACCGGCTCGCACTCGCCCGCTGGCTCGTTCGGGCCGACAACCCGCTCACTCCCAGGGTGACGGTGAACCGTGTCTGGATGCGGTATTTCGGCATCGGCCTGGTGGAGACCGAAAACGACTTCGGCACCCAGGGTTCGCCCCCCTCCCATCCGGAACTGCTCGACTGGCTCGCTGCCACGTTCGTGAAGGATGGCTGGTCGATGAAGAAACTGCATCGGCTGATCGTCACGAGTGCCACATACCGGCAGTCTTCCGTGCATCGGAATGATCTGGCCGCCATGGATCCTCGCAATCTTCTCCTGGGTCGGCAGAATCGAATTCGGCTCGACGCGGAGATCGTGCGTGAC
This sequence comes from Candidatus Kuenenia stuttgartensis, assembly GCA_945877135.1. Taxonomy (GTDB): domain Bacteria; phylum Planctomycetota; class Planctomycetia; order Pirellulales; family UBA1268; genus CAMCQY01. Next base: position 9,430 of record CAMCQY010000114.1, on the reverse strand, counting down.
GCGGCCCTGCTGGCAGCCGGTCTCTTGTGCGACGACATGGGCGGGCCGCCAGTCCATCCGCCCCAGCCGGACGGCGTCTACTCTTTCACCCAGAACGGCAAAACCTGGCGGACGGAAACGGGCCCGCAGCGGTATCGCCGAAGCCTCTACACGCAGTTCTACCGCAGCGCTCCGCACCCGCTCTTCACGACCTTCGACGCGCCGAATTTCTCGACAGCATGCACCCGCAGGGCTCCGTCCAACACGCCGCTGCAGTCGCTCATGCTGGCCAACGATCCGATCTTCGTCGAGGCGGCAAACGCGATCGGCGATCGGGCAGTCGCGGCGGTAGGCGGGGACGTCGGACCGGGTGGCGATGCGACCGCCCGTGCGATCGACCAACTCTTCCGCTTCTGTCTGGCCCGACCGCCATCGGCCATGGAGCGGCGGCTGTCGGAGGATTTTCTTCTCCAGCAGCGGGGCCGCGACCCGGCCACGACATCCGAGGCATGGCATGCCCTGGCCCGTGGCGTCATCAATACCGACAATTTCACAACGCGGGAGTAGAAGCATCATGCCGGCCGACAGCCCGATCGAAACCGAGCTCCTGAAACATGCCACGCGGCGGCAGTTCTTCGCGAATACCGGCGTGAGCGTCGGCGCCATCGCCCTTGCCGACATGCTCCGGGCCGAGGAGCCCGCAGGCGACACGGTCCGGCCGAGTGCCGCCAGCCCCATGGCCGTGCGACCGCCGCACTTCGCGCCGCGGGCGAAGCGGGTGATCTACCTGTTCATGGCTGGCGGCCCGAGCCAGTTTGAACTGTTCGCCGACAAGCCGAAGCTGCGGGAGTTGAGCGGTCAGGCTCCACCGGAGAGTCTGATGGCGGGCCGGCAGTTCGCCTTCCTCAAGGGCGATGAGAAACTGCTCGGCTCGAAGCGGAAGTTCGCCCGTCACGGCGAGTGCGGCATGGAGGTGAGCGAACTCCTGCCGCACACCGCGAAGATGGTGGACGACGTCTGCTGGGTGCGGTCGTGCACGACCGACGTGTTCAACCACGGGCCGGCGAAGCTGTTTATGAACACGGGCTTCCAGGTGCCGGGGCGCCCGTCGCTCGGTTCGTGGGTGACCTACGGGATCGGCTCGCCGTCCACCGATCTGCCGGGGTTCGTCGTGCTGCAGAGTGGCCCGCGTGGGCCGCGGGCCGGCTCGGCGCTCTGGTCAGCGGGCTTTCTGCCGTCGAGCTATCAGGGGGTGCCATTCCGCAGTCAGGGCGACGCGATCCTCGACCTCAAGTCACCCAAAGGCGTGTCGCAGGACCAACAGCGGGAGCTCTTCGACTTCGTGCGCCGGCTCAACGAGGAACGGCTGCTGGCGACGCATGACCCTGAGATCCAGACACGGATCAACGCCTACGAGATGGCCTACCGCATGCAGTCGAGCGCGCCGGAACTGATGGACTTCGGCAGCGAGTCGGCCACGACGCTCGAAAGCTACGGCGTGACGCCGGGCAAGGCGTCGTTCGCCAACAACTGCCTGCTCGCGCGGCGGCTGGTGGAGCGTGGCGTGCGGTTCGTGCAGCTCTACCACACCAACTGGGACCATCACGGCGGCGCGGAGAATCTCGAGGGGGAGCTCGAGAAGGTCACCGGCGAGATCGACCGGCCGTGCGCCGCGCTCGTGAAGGATCTGCAGCAGCGGGGCCTGCTCGACGACACGCTCGTGATCTGGGGTGGTGAGTTTGGCCGCACGCCGATGGGGGAGATGCGGGCTCCGGTCGGCCGGGACCATCATGTCGAGGGTTTCACGATGTGGTTCGCCGGAGGCGGCACGAGGCCCGGAACGATCATCGGCGCGACCGATGAACTGGGCCTTGGGGTAACGGAGCAGAAGGTGCACGTCCACGACATCAACGCGACGATCCTTCACCTGCTCGGCTTCGACCACCAGCGGCTCACCTACAGGTTCCAGGGCCGCGACTTCCGGCTCACCGACGTCCACGGCGAACTCGTCTCCGCGATGCTGGCGTAGGCCGCCGGCGTGAGCAGGCGAACCGGAAGGCCACGGCGTCCGTAGATTCAAGGTCGAACGCTCCCACACCCTCCATCTCGACAGAGTCCTCCATGCGTATCCTACGCCTGCTTGTCCTGCCTCTCGTCGCCAGCGTCATCGTCATGGGCCCCGCCATGACCGCTCAGGCCGCCGGGCCGCGGAATCCCTATTCGAGCTTCAATCTCTCCGGGATCAACTACGGGGCCCAGCAGTGGGATCGCGACCAGCGAGCTGGCCGAGCTGTCTGGCCCTACTACAACACGCCGTCGCGAAGCTATTCCCGTGGCTCCAACGTGAGAGTCGGCGGCTTCACAGGCGCCGGCGGTGGCGCCGTGATCCAGGGGGGCGCTGCTCGCTCGAACCCGCGTGTCGTCCGCCGCTGGCGGCGGTAGCGGGCCTTTCCGGAAGACACGACGGCCTGGCAGTCGTGTTCGGCTGGAGATGGGCAGCCAGCCGTATTCCCTTGCTTGCGCTGCGGGCTTGGATGGACGTTCCCGTTCCCATGCAAGCCCGAAGCGCAAGCGAGAGGAATCCACGTTCCAGACGGCTGAGCGACCCGTATTCCCTTGCTTGCGCTGCGGGCTTGGATGGAGGGAGTCGCCTCGCGGAGGCGTTTTCACCCGCCTGCCTTAGGCGGGTCGTCCTGATAGATCCGATACTTCTTCGTGACGAGGGCGCCGCCGCGTTCGAGCGTCCGCTTCGAGAGATGGTTGCTCTCCAGCACCCAGGAGAATTCCACCTCCTTCATGCCCCAGTCCTGCAGCGGCTTCACCAGCCCCGCCATCAGCACCAGCCCCACGCCCCAGGCCTGGTATTCGGGCACGACGTTCGTGCTGATCGCCCGCATCCGCTTGATGCCCTTCTTGTTCCAGAGTAGTCGCAGGAAGCCGAAGGGAAACAGCCGGCCGTTGATCGCCTTGATCCGCGGGTTGTAGTCGAGCAGGCAGAAGACGGTGCCGATCGGCTTGCCGTTCACCTCGGCCACGAGCGCCAGTTCCGGCACGATCAGGTGCCGCAGGCTCTCGGCCATGTGTTTCACCTCGCCCGACGTGAGCGGCACGAAGCCCCAGGTGCCACCGAGGCTCGAGTTGTAGATCTCGAGAAACATCCGCACCTCTTCATCGAAGCGGCTGCGGTCGAGCGGGCGGATCTTCACTCCGAACCGGTCCTTCACCCCCTCCACCATCGTTGCCAGCTTGGAGTCGAGATTACTCAGCATCGACAACTCGCCCCAGAACGCATAGAGATCCTCGATCTTGCCGAAGCCGTTGGCCTCGATCAGCTTGCCGTACCAGGGCCGGTTGTGCGTCATCATGAAGAACGGAGCCGTGTCGAAGCCCTCGATGAGCAGGCCGCACTCGTAGTTGAGCGAGGGGTTCACCGGGCCGCGGATCGACGTCATGCCCTGCGCGTGGAGCCAGTCCTTCGCCGCATCGAAGAGGCCGCGGGCTGCCTCGACGTCGTCGTCGCACTCGAAGAAGCCGAAGAAGCCCCGTTGCTCCTTGTAGCGGTCGATGTGGCCGGCGTTGACGATCGCCGTGATCCGGCCGACATCGCGGCCGCTCCGCGTGGCCAGAAACGAGCGACTCTTCGACCGCTCGTAGAACGGATGAGGGCGGAAGCCGAGCAGTTCTTCCTGCGACATGACCAGCGGCGGCATCCAGCACGGGTCGTCCCGATAGATCCGCCATGGCAGCTGGATGAACCGCTTCCGTTCTGCACGGGTGTCCACCTGTCGAACGATGACTTCCGCCAAGGCAAGCTCCATGTCGTGGGTATTCGTTGGGCATCGGCCGGAAACTCCGTAAGGGCAGGAATTTCGGTCGCGACACCGCATCTTCTGCCCAGGCGTCAGGGTCGTCAACGCCGGCAGGAAGGCCGTCCCCCAAAAGTCTGAACCGCCCTCATCCGATGGTATGATAAGGCCTTGTGACACGCGGTCACCGCGTTCATCAAGGACGGAACGATCAGCCCGGCAGGATCCGGAGTGTTCGGGAGAGGTCCGACGATGATTGTCTCGGTACGCGATAATTTGCTGCCTGCGTCACGCATCGACTGTCTGGTCACAGGGGCCACCGGACTAGTCGGCAACAATGTTGTCCGGCTGCTCGTCAACCGTGATCACAACGTCCGGGTGCTGGTCAGGCCCGGTCAACTTTCAGGTCCCGCCGCCGATGCAAGGCAGGCCGCAGGCGGCGTGTTTGCGGCCCTCCCAATCGACATGATCGCTGCCGGCCTCCACGACGAGGTCGCGATGCAGCGGGCTGTCGATGGGTCGACGCACGTCATCCATTCCGCGGCGATGGTGCACTGCGGCTGGCGGCATCTGGAAGAGATGCGGCATGTCAACGTCGAAGGCACACGGGTGGTGGCGAGGGCGGCGCGGCGGGCCGGCGCGCGACTGATCCATGTCTCGAGCGTTGATGCGATCGGTCTGCGATCCGACGGCGTGCCCGCCGACGAGGAGACGCCTGCCGGCGGCATGCTCGAATGCCCCTATGTGGTCACGAAGCGGGAGGCCGAGGCAGCCGTGCTCGAAGAGGTCGAAAAGGGCCTCGATGCGGTGATCGTCAATCCCGTCTACATGATCGGGCCATGGGACTGGAAGCCGTCGAGTGGCCGGATGCTGCTGGAGGTGGGCGCGGGCCGCGGCCTGTTCGCTCCACCGGGTTCCAACGACTTCGTCGATGTCCGCGATGTCGCGCAGGGCATCTTGGCGGCGATGTCGCGCGGCCAGACTGGCCGCCGCTACATTCTCGGTGGCCAACCGCTCTCCTACCTCGACGCCTGGAGAATCTTCGCCCGCGTCTCGGGCCGCCTGCAACCGCTGGGCATCGCGCCGCGGCCCTTCGTCCATATGGCTGGTTGGTGCGGCGACCTGGCCAGCCTGCTGACCAGCCGCGAACTGCCGGTGAATTCGGCGGCGACCGGCATGTCGATGCTGGCTCACAATTTTTCTTGCGCCCGCGCGGAGGCCGAACTCGGCTACACCATGCGGCCCTTCGAGGGTGCGGCGCAGGACGCCTGGGACTGGTTCGTCGCCCACGGCTACGTGAAGGCCCTCCGGCCCCGCACTGCATTGGCTCGGTAGCGGCGATTGCAGGATGAAGCCGGCGTTTGAGGGTCCGCAACCCGGATTCCTCTCGCTTGCGCTTCGGGCTTGCATGGGAAACCGTAGCCATCCAAGCCCGCATATCATCCAAGCCCGCAGCGCAAGCAAGGGAATACGGTTGGCACGCACATCCCGTGCCAACTACTCCTGCCATGGATAGCTTTTCCGATTGAACGTTTAGAATGACGCCCGAGATTTCCTGGCGTCTTCCGGTCGTGGCCTTTGCCGCGAGCACATCCATGCCGCACATTCTCGTCGTTGAAGACGAAGAGCATCTGGCCATCGGCATCAAATACAACCTCGAGGCCGAGGGTTTCACTGTCACGACTGCGGGCAACGGCCAGGCGGCACTGGCCGCAGTCGCTGCGCCGGACGCCCCGGTGGATCTGGTCGTGCTCGACCTGATGCTGCCGGGCATGAGCGGCTATGCCGTCTGCGAGGCGATCCGCGACCAGGGGAGCGACATGCCGGTCGTGATGCTCACCGCCCGCACGCTCGTCGAAGACCGTATCCGCGGCTTCGATGCCGGCACCGACGTCTACCTGCAGAAGCCGTTCGATCTCGACGAACTCCTCTCGATCGTCCGCAACCTGTTGGCCCGTCGGACCCGCCATGGCCGCACGAGACCCACGGTGATCGACAGGCCCGCGGCAGCGGAACGGGCCGAGCCAGCAGCGGACGACGAGGCAGGACTGGCCGCAGGTGTCTACCGCTTCGGCAATGCCGAGGTGAACTTCGACACCTGGGAGGCACGCAGTGGCGAAAAGCCGGTGCGACTGACAAATCTCGAGATGAAGCTGCTTCGGTATCTCGTCGAACACGAGGGCACCGTGTCATCCCGCAGCGATCTGCTCAAACGGGTCTGGGGCATGGCACGTGCGCCGGCCACGCGGACAGTCGATACGTTCATGCTCAACCTTCGCAAGTATTTCGAGGTCGACCCCGCCCGCCCGGTGCATTTCCTCTCGGTCCGCGGCATGGGCTACCGGTTCGTGAAGGAGAAGCCTGCGGCGAAGCCCGCAGCGAACCCAGCCTCACCGACCGAGGAGAGCGGCGGCGGCGGCGCCGGGGTCGGCACTTCGCAGGAGTGATTCGCCAACCAGCATCGCACCGACGCCGGCTTGCTCCAGCCGCTCCACGTCGGCTCGACTGCGGATGCCACTCTCAGCCACCAGCACGCACTCCGGCGGCACGCGGTCGCGAAGCCGCAGCACACAGTCGAGATCGGTTTTCATCGTCCGCAAATCACGGTTATTGATGCCAATGAGGGTGGCCCCCAGGTCGAGCACCCGCGGCAGGTGGACGGGATCGTGGAGTTCGACCAGCGGTGTCATGCCGAGATCGAGAATCTCCCGGTAGAGGCTCCGCAGCAGGCAGTCGTCGAGACATTCAGCGATCAAAAGCACGGCATCAGCACCGTGGGCCCGTGCTTCGAGCACCTGGTAGCGATCGACGACGAACTCCTTCCGCAACACCGGCAGCGGCACGGCCACGCGGGCCGATTCAAGATCGACAAGGCTGCCGCCAAATCCGACAGCGTCGGTCAGCACGGAGAGCGCCGCGGCGCCGGCAGCCGCGTAGCCGCGGACGATCTCCTCGATCGAGGCGTCCGGACGAAGCTCCCCTGCCGACGGGCTCTTTCGCTTGAACTCGGCGATGAGTCTGATCGCCCCGGGGGCAGACACCGCCGCGAAGAAGTCGCGAACGGGTGGCGCGACCGCGAGCCGGCCCTCGAGGGCCATCGTCGGCACGCGTTCACGTGCGACTGCGACCTCACGGTGCTTGCGGGCCACGATTTCGTCGAGAATGGTTGTCATGGAGGGAAGTGTAGCACCACGCCACAGACCGGCGTGCAGGCCACGGTTCGGGGCTGCCCGTGCCCCGTCACATGACGTTCGCTGCGGCGTTGGATGAGGCGGGGAGATGCCGGTGTTTCGCAAGCGTCGGCCGCGCACAACCCACGACCACCGGGCAGGATGCCCCTCTCCCATGCAAGCCCGACGCGCGAGCGAGGGAATCCGCGAACCATCCCAGTAAGGCCACCCGTTTTCCCTTGCTTGCGCTGCGGGCTTGAATGGGTCGGCAGGATGCCGGTGTTTCGCAAGCGTCGGCCGCGCCCAACCCACGACTGCCGGGCAGGATGCCCGGCTCACGCCAGCGACCGGAGGTCGCCAAGCGACGGTCGGCAGGATGCCGACCGTCGCGTGAAGTCAGTGCCGGAAGTGCCGCCGCGACGTGAACACCATCGGGATGCCGGCTGCGTCGGCCGCCGCGATCACCTCGGCGTCGCGCTTCGACCCGCCCGGCTGGATCACCGCGGCGATGCCCGCCCGCGCGATCAGGTCGATCGAATCGGGAAACGGGAAGAACGCGTCGGACGCGAGCACGCTGCCCCGTGCCCGCTCTCCAGCCTTCTCAAGCGCGATCCGCACGGCATCGACCCGGCTCGTCTGACCGAGCCCCGCCCCCACGAGATTGGTCCCCTGGCAGACGGCGATCGCATTGCTCGTGAGCCGACGCACGATCGTGAAGGCGAAGTCGAGCGACTGCGTCAGCGCGGGTGAAGGGACTGCCTTCGTTACGACCCGCCACGTCGCGGGATCGTCGCAGGCCGTGTCGGGCCGCTGGGCCAGCAAGGCACCGGCGATGCTTCGCAGCTCGAGGCCGGCGGTCGCCTCCCACGGATCACCCGCAGGCACCTCGACCAGCCGCACGCTCCCCTTCCATGTGGGTCGCGTGGTGAGCAGTTCCACGGCCTCCGGCGCAAAGGCGGGCGCGGCGATCACCTCGACAAACAGCCCCGGCGCGAGCAGCACCTCGGCGCACGCGCGGTCGAACGTGCGGTTGACCGCCACGATCGATCCGAAGGCGCTGGTGGGGTCGGCCGCCATCGCGGTGGTCAAGGCTTCGGCGACGGTTGCACCAGCCGCGGCGCCGCAGGGGTTCGTATGCTTCACGACGACGGCCGCCGGATCGGCGAGCAGTCCGGCCAGCCGCGAGGCACCATCCAGGTCGAGCAGGTTGTTATAGGAGAGTTCTTTGCCGGAGAGCTGCTTGAGGCCGGCGAGACCAAGGTGCGTTCCCGCCGGCGCAAAGAGCGCCGCCGACTGATGGGGGTTTTCGCCGTATCGCAGCGGCAGCCGCCGCTCCAGGTCGAACGTGAGTCGCATGGGCAGCGGTGGCTCGTCACCGGCGTCTTGCCCGCCCGCGTTCGGCGTCGCCGGCTGACCGGTGGCCACATGAAGCTCTGCGTGCCGGGCCATCCAACCGGCGATGGCGGTGTCGTAGGCAGCCGTGCGTTCGAAGGCGCGGGCCGCGAGCCGCCGGCGTTCGGCCAGCGTGGTGCCGCCGCGGGCGACCGCCGCGAGAAAGTCGTCGTATTGCTCGGGGCCGGTCACCACGGAAGTGAAGGCATGGTTCTTGGCCGCGGCCCGCACGAGGCTCGGGCCGCCGACATCGATCAGTTCGATCGCTTCGCCTGCGGAGCAGTCGGGCCGGGCGACAGCAGCTTCAAAGGCATAGAGATTCACGATCAGCGCATCGAAGGTCTCGATGCCGTGGGCGGCGAGCACCGCCTGGTCGTCGGCCCGATCGTGCCGGGCAAGCACCCCGGCGAAGATCCGCGGATGGAGCGTCTTGACGCGGCCGTCGAGGATCTCGGGAAAGGAGGTGATCGCCGAGACGTCCTCGACCTCGAGGCCGTGGCTCGCAAGCGCGGCGCTCGTGCCGCCGGTGCTCACCACGCGAACCCCCGCCGCTTTCAGTCCGGCAGCGAGCCGGGCAAGGCCGGTCTTGTCGAACACGCTCACGAGAACGCGGCGGATGGGGACGATATCGACGGCAGGCGTGCTGGACGCCGGGGCGGCATGTGATGGATTCATGCAGGGATTAGACCAATCCTGCCGCCGCGGAAAAGAGGGGCGAATTTCTAAGCCCGCCTCCATCCAAGCCCCGTAGCGCAAGCAAGGGACTTACGGGTTTCTTCCGGTTGGCGACGCGCCGCCGAGGACGACAAAGCTTCCGTCGCTCGGAGATTCCGACTTGTCACCCGGGTCGGTATGGCACGCACAACAAGTCGGACATCCTCCTCGTCTCCTCCACCTTCGCCGATCCTCGGCTCCCCAGCTTCAAAAGCCCGCCTCCATCCAAGCCCGCAGCGCAAGCAAGGGACTTACGGGTTTCTTCCGGTTGGCGACGCGCCGCCGAGGACGACAAAGCTTCCGTCGCTCGGAGATTCCGACTTGTCACCCGGGTCGGTCTGGCACGCACAACAAGTCGGACATCCTCCT
>CAMCQY010000113.1 GCA_945877135.1 Candidatus Kuenenia stuttgartensis | reverse complement strand
AGGCGTATGCCGAGATGCTGGGCGTGGACGACTACATCCGCAAGCCATTCGCGATGGATCGGCTGTTGGCGAGCATCGACAAACTGCTGTCGTAAATCGGGACTGGCGTCCGCATAGCTCTTGCTTGCGCTGCGGGCTTGGATGGATGGAGAACGGGCTTCGATGACCCCTCTCCCATGCAAGCCCGAAGCGCAAGCGAGAGGAATCCGCTATGCATGTCGTACGGGCGTACGCATCTCCCTTGCTTGCGCTGCGGGCTTTGAAAACACCCTGCCCTGCCGAAATGCCCCAGCCCTCCACTGGCAATCAGGGCGAGATGGGCAGGCGATTCTTGAGATTGACCCGTTTTCGGGCGGGGCCTACATTCCGGCGGTACGTTCCATTTCGCCACGGAATCCGATATCCACGTGACTCCCCCGACCGCATCTCCGGGCCTGCACGACGACCTCAAGGAACGCGTGCGCGATGCGATCGACATTGTCGATCTGGTGGGTACATACCTTTCGCTGCGGCGTGCGGGCAAGGCCATGGTTGGCCTCTGTCCCTGGCACGAAGACTCTCGGCCCAGCTTCCAGGTCAACCCAGAACGCCAGACCTTCCGCTGCTGGGTCTGCAATATCGGCGGCGACGTCTTCAGCTTCCTGATGAAGATGGAGCGGCTCGAATTCCGGGAGGCGCTCGAGCAATTGGCGCAGCGAGCTGGCATCGACCTGCCCCGCGGCCGCGGCGGCCTGCCCACCGATGAAAAAGCCTCCATTCTCGCCGCACTCTCCTGGGCAGCGGATCGCTATCGCGACTGTCTCCGCGGCGCCCCCGACGCGAAGCCTGCCCGCGAGTATCTCGCAGCGCGTGGCCTGACGCAGCAGACGATCGACACCTTCCGGCTCGGCTACGCCCCGCCAGCCTGGGACTGGCTCCTCAGGCAGGCCTCGGCGGCCGGCATCTCGACCGCCCATCTGGCCAAGGCCGGCCTCGTGGTCGAACGGCAGGATCGCTCGGGCTACTATGACCGATTCCGTGACCGGGCGATGTTTCCAATCTGCGACCATCTCGCGCGGTGCGTCGCCTTCGGTGGCCGCGTGCTGCCAGGTGCCCCGCCCGACTCCGCGAAATACATCAACTCCCCCGAGACGCAACTCTTCTCGAAGAGTTCGATGCTCTACGGCCTCGACACGGCCCGCGATGCGATGAGCAAATCGCGGCGGGCGATCGTCGTCGAGGGCTACACCGACTGCCTGGCGGCACGGCAGGCAGGGATTCATGACGTCGTCGCCGTTCTCGGCACGGCTCTCGGCGAGCGGCACGCCAAACTGCTCAGGCGGTATGCCGACCGAATCGTGCTCGTGCTCGACGGCGACGATGCCGGCCGCCGCCGAGCCAACGAGATTCTCGACGTGCTTCTCGCCGAGCCGATCGATCTGCGAATTGCACGGCTGCCAACGGGCGTGGATCCCTGCGAGTTTGTGCTGGAACAGGGCCGCGACGCCTTCGAGACGCTCGTCGCATCGGCAGGCGACCCGCTCGACTACCGACTCGACGAGGCCCTTGCCAGCCTTGCGCCCGACGCCGGTGACGACGCATCGCTGGCCGCCGTCGAGAGCGTGCTTGCAGCACTCGCCAAGGTGGCGGCCCAGTCGTCGCTCACGCCGTCGCAGTCCCGGCTCCGCGAGGATCAGGTGGTGGGCCGACTCTCGCGTCGGTTTGGCCTTTCCCGCGAGGCTCTGCGATCTCGAATGCTCGCCCTGCGAACCACCTCCGGAAAACGCTCCGGCACCGCAGCCACCCGCTCCGACACCGGCGCTGAGAGCGACGCCATGGCCCCCTCCCCCGGCCTGATGCGACGGCTGCCGGCCTGGGATCGCGAGGTGATCGAGGTGCTCGTCGGTGTTCCGGATGCTGCAGGCTTGATCGTTCGCGAGGTCCAATCGGCAGAACTCGAAACCCAGGAGGGCCGCGCCGTGCTGGAGGCCGCCCGCCGCCTGCACGCCGAAGGCCGCGAAATCGCGTTGGCGGGCTTGTTGCTCGAGATTCACGACCCCGCCGTGCAGAGCCTGCTGGTCGCCGTCGACGAGACGTCGGCGACGCGGACTCCACTCGATTCACAGGAACGCGTCCACCACCTCGAAGACGCTCTGCGACGCCGCTCGGCTCAGCGGCAGGCGCACCGCAGCGCACGTACACTGAAAACCTCCCGGCTGGATCCCGGCTCGGAGGCGGCTCTATTGGAGCAACTCGTCGCCCAACGGCGGGCTGTTCAAGGCATGACTGATGTCGATGAGGGCATGACCGAACCCAAGGATGGGTGAAGGTGCCCGTCTCGTCGCTGCAATCGGCCTCGCCGGGAACATCACTTCCTGGGAGGTCGGGGGGCGGTGCGCGAGGTGACGGTACGATGGTGAAGGAGAACCTACTGATGCGTCGATCTGCGAGCACCCTTTCGATGTCCCAACCTGAAAACGACTCCCACGCCGGCAACGACCACGATGCCCAGCCCGACGTGGCAGCTGAGTCTGCCACGCCGCTGTCCGGTTCCACCGCGCACGCCGACGCCGATTTGACGGCGCTGATCGTGGCCGGCAAGGAACAGGGCTATCTGACCTTCGATCAGGTCAACTCCTACCTGCCCGACGAAGCGGTTGATCCGGAGAAGATCGACTGTCTTCTGGTCGCGCTCGAGGAGCAGGGAATCGAACTGGTAGACACTGCGCCCGAGCCGGGCGAACAGGTTGCCGCGACGACAGCGCCGGCCGCCAAGCAGCGTGCTCCGCAGCCGCGCCGCGACGAGGCGATCACAACGGCGCCGTCGAACGCCGGCAACGATCCGATCCGGATGTACCTGGCCCAGATGGCCGAGATCCCGCTGCTCACGCGGGCCGAAGAGATCTCGCTTGCCAAAAAGATCGAGGTCACCCGCAAGCGATTCCGCCGCGCGATCCTTGGCTGTTCCTATTCGATGCAGGCCACGGTGGAGACGCTCCGCCGCGTCCACGAGGGGAAGCTGCCGTTCGATCGCACGATCAAGGTCTCGCTCACCGAACGACTGACCAAAGAGCAGATCCAGTCGCGAATGCCCCACAACCTGCAGACGCTCGAGCACCTCATCGAGCAGGACAAGTCCGACTTCCGCCTGCTGATCAGTCGCAAGACGTCGCCCGAGGCGGCCCGCGTCGCCCGGATGCGGTTTCGCCGCAGCCGCGGCAAGTCGCTGATGCTCGTCGAGGAGTTGAGCCTGCGGACGCGCCGCGTGCAGCCGCTGGTGAAACTGCTCCGCGGCATGTCGGGACGCATGGACGATCTCCAGCGGGGCCTGCGGCTGATGGACTCGGGAGACATGTCCCGCGACGATCGCGCCGACATGCGGAAGGAACTCCGCGACCTGATGCTGACGACGCTCGAGAGCCCTCGGTCGCTCAGGCGGCGGGTCGATATGTTCGCGCGTCTCAAGGCTGAATATGAGGCCGCCAAGCGGAACCTCTCAGCGGCCAACCTGCGACTGGTCGTGTCGATCGCCAAGAAATACCGCAACCGCGGCCTGAGCTTCCTCGATCTCATCCAGGAGGGCAACACGGGTCTGATGCGGGCGGTGGACAAGTATGAATACCGTCGTGGCTTCAAGTTCTCGACCTACGCGACCTGGTGGATCCGTCAGGCGATCACCCGGGCGATCGCCGACCAGGCCCGCACGATCCGTATCCCGGTGCACATGATCGACGTGCTCTCGAAGCTGCGGACCACCTCGAAGAAACTTCTTCACGAACTCGGCCGCGAGCCGACGTCGGAGGAGATCGCGCAGGCAGCGGGTGTGGGGATCGAGGAAGCGCGTCGCGTGCTCGACATGGGCCGGCAGCCGATGAGCCTGGACCGGCCCGTGGGCGAGAGCGAAGACGCCAGCTTCAGCGAATTCGTTGAAGACTCGAGCACCGTGAGCCCCACGCACTCCGCCACGCACGGACTGCTCAAGGACCGGCTCGAGTCGCTACTGAAGACCCTCACCTACCGTGAGCGGGAGATCATCCGGCTACGATACGGCCTCACCGATGGCTACACCTACACGCTCGAAGAGGTGGGGCGGATCTTCCGGGTGACACGGGAGCGTGTCCGGCAGATCGAAGCCAAGGCGGTCAAGAAGCTGCAGCACCCGGTTCGCTCGAAGCAACTGGAGACTTTCATGGAAGCGATGCCCGGCTGAACTTCTGCCTTCCCGGCGGTGCGACACTATAAACCGGGCCGGCTGCGCAGGCAGCCGGCCCGGTGTTTTTCGGCCTTTGATCTGGTAAACTTTTGCCGCGGGGACTCTTCCCCGACCGAACCGAAAGCGACTCTATGGCCACGGCCGTCATCAGCGAAATCATGCGGACGCTGCACCGCATCCATACCCAGCTGTCCGATCTGCGGAGTCGGATCGTCGCTGGCCCCCGCCAGGTCGCGGCTCACACCGCACAGGTAGAGGCGGCGGAGGCGGCCCGGACGGGCGTGCAGGAAGACGTCAAAAAGGCCAAAATGGCCGCCGATCAAAAGCAGTTGCAGCTGAAGACGTCCGAGGCAAAGATCCGCGATCTCGACGCCAAGCTCAACGCCTGCAAAACCAATCGCGAGTATCAGACACTCACGGAGCAGATCGCGGCGGACAAGATGGCCACGAAGGTGCTCGAGGACGAGATTCTCGAGGCACTCGACCGAATCGACGCGATCAAGAAAACGCTTCCCACGGCGGAGACGGCCGTGGAGGCTGCCCGCAAACTGCTGGGTGAGGCAAAGACCCGGGTGGCTACCGAGGGAACGCACCTCGAGGCAGAGGTCCAGCGGCTCCGCGGAGAACTCGAGGCAACGGAGCGGGAACTCCCCGCCGATATCCGCGATCTGTATGATCGCGCCGTCAAGCAGAAGGGAGCTGAGGGGATGGCCCCGCTCGACGGCGAGAGCTGCGGGGGCTGCTACCACCAGATCACGGGCAACATGCATTCAGAGCTCCTCGTGGGCAAGGTGGTGATGTGCCGCAGCTGCGGCCGCCTGCTCTATCTTCCCGAGCGAACGTCGTCAGGCTGACCCGGCCCTGATGGCCTCATCATCGCCCCGGCATGCGTCGTTTGACGCCCGACCCCATATCACGATTCTTGACATCTTTTCAGGGAGCACCACATGTCGTCTGACCGTATTCCGATGACCCGCGCCGGCTATGACAAGCTCAAGGCGGAGGCCGATCAACTCGAAACCGTGGAGATGCCCAAGCTTGCCCAGCGGGTGGCCGCCGCCCGCAGCGAGGGTGACCTCAGCGAAAACGCCGAGTATCACGGGGCGCGGGAGAGCCAGGGAATGATGCAGGCGAAGATCAACGTGCTCCGCGACAAGCTGGCCAGGGCGGTGATCGTGGAACGGGCAAAGGAGGCCGGCGACGAGGTCGTGTTCGGCGCAACGGTGGTCGTGAAGGACCTCAAGTTCGGCGACGAGGAGGTGTTCGTGCTCGTCGGTGCCGGCGAAGAGGACTACGATGCCGGCCGGATCAACGTGGCCAGCCCGCTCGCCCAGGGGCTGCTGGGCCGTAAGGTGGGCGAGAAGGTCTCGATCGACGTGCCCGCCGGGACGATGAAGTTCGAAATCCGTGAGGTCCGGTTCGACGACTGACTTCACGCGAAATTGGTGCAGCCCGTCTGCCGCGGAGGCACGTTGATGCCCAGCCTTGAGTCGCTGCGATTCACAAACCGGTTTACGAGAGAACTGCCCGGAGACCCCGAGCCGCACAACGCCCGCCGCCAAGTGCGGCAGGCCTGTTGGTCGGGGGTGAGCCCGACGCCGGTCGCCGCCCCCAGGCTCGTGGCCCATGCCCGCGAGGTGGCCGACCTGCTCGACATCGAGGTGACGCCGGAGAACGAGCAGGCCTTCGCGGAGATCTTCAGCGGCAACCGGCTGCTGGCCGGCATGGAGCCGTTTGCGATGTGCTACGGCGGCCACCAGTTCGGTCACTGGGCGGGCCAACTCGGCGACGGCCGTGCCATCAATCTGGGCGAGGTCGTCAACGGCCGCGGCGAGCACTGGACCCTTCAGCTCAAGGGTGCCGGCCCCACGCCCTATTCCCGCACGGCCGACGGCCTGGCGGTGCTGCGGTCGTCGATCCGCGAGTTCCTCTGCAGCGAGGCGATGCACCATCTCGGTGTGCCCACCACCCGTGCGTTGAGCATCGTCACCACCGGCGAGAGCGTGGTCCGCGACATGTTCTACGACGGCCACCCAAGGGCGGAGCCCGGCGCGGTCGTCTGCCGGGTGGCGCCGTCGTTCACCCGGTTCGGCAACTTCCAGATCTTCACGGCGCGGCAGGAGATCGATCAGCTTCGCACGCTGGTTGATTTCACGCTGCGAACCGACTTTCCGCACCTGCTGCCGAAGGCGGGCCAGCCTTCGACCGAAGCCTACGCTGCGATGTTCGATGAGATCTGCCAGCGGACCGCCACGATGATCGTCCACTGGATGCGGGTGGGGTTCGTCCATGGCGTGATGAACACCGACAACATGTCGATTCTGGGACTGACGATCGACTACGGTCCGTATGGCTGGCTTGAAAACGTCGACCCCGACTGGACGCCCAACACGACCGACGCCCAAGGCCGCCGCTACCGCTTCGTCGCCCAGCCGCAGATCGGCCACTGGAACCTGCTGCAACTTGCCAACGCGCTTGTGCCTGTCGTCGGTGATCCCAAACCGCTGGAGACAGGGCTCGATGCCTACGTCGATCGCTTTCAGTCGGGCTACCGAAGGATGATGGCCGACAAGCTGGGGATCGGCCTGCACGACGGCCTGAACGCGGCCACCGGTGACGATCCGCTCGTCGCCGACCTCTGGCCGCTGCTGGCCGAAGCCAACATTGATATGACGCTGTTTTTCCGCAGTCTGGCAACAATTCGTGGCGACTCCGCGACGCCCGACGATCATGCCAGCCTGCTGGCAGCGGTGTCTTCTGGCTTCTATGAATCCGAAGCCGGTGCGGCGGTGGACAGGGCTCCCGTCGGCGAATGGCTGGCCCGCTATCAGGCTCGCATCCACGAGGAGGGAGTCCCCGACAGCGTCCGCGGCCCACGCATGAACGCGGTCAACCCGCTCTACGTGCCGCGGAACTATTTGGCGCAGTTGGCGATCGACAAGGCAGAGGCGGGCGATTTCACACTCGTCAGGGAGATGCTCGAGGTCTCAAGGCGCCCCTATACCGAGCAGCCCGGCAGGGAAGCCTTCGCGGCCAAGCGGCCCGAATGGGCACGCCACCGCGCCGGCTGCTCGATGCTTTCATGCAGTTCGTAGGCGATGTTGAAGCGTGAGGAGACGCCCATGAAGGCCAGCACCGACGTCGCCATCCGCACGGTTGCCATCCTCGACGCGGGTGAGGTCTACCGCGGTCAGGTGTTTCACGACGGCCACCTTTGGGAGGGGCACAGCACCGGCGCCGTGGCCTCTTACCGGCTCGATGTCCATTCTGCTGATGGCGGGCAGGTGCTGGCATCGGCCCGCGTGCCGCACACGCTGGAGTTCCTCTACCCCTTTGGGCCCCAGACCATCCTCGTCGTCGGCAAGCACTTCACTGACCGCTGCGGCTGGCTCACATACTATTCCATTGCACGGTTTCGCCACGGACGGCTGCGTGTGAAGACGAGGGCCCTGCCGATGGCGCTCCAGATCGAGCAGTTTGGTGGCCGCGCCGGCCGCATGTATTTCAACGAAACCGGCTCCCGCAAGGTATTTCGGTGGACACGCTGGGGCGCACGCCCCCTGGCCCCCGACATTCATCTGCCCGGCGTCATTCTGCCCTACGAGAAGTTTGTCTTCGTCCTCGAACGCAACCGGATCAGTCCGGGCGCCGAAAACATCGTCAAAATCGATCTGGCCAGCCAGCGGATCGATCGCACGTTCACGCAGACCCGCAACAAGCTCTCCACGATGATCGACCTGCAGGGCTTCCCCTGGATCGCCGCGGTCGAGACCTGGGCCGATCAGATCCTGCTGATCGACAAGGAAAGCAATACACTGGTTGCGACGCTACCCGCGGCCGGCACGCCGGTCGATGCGGCCCAGATCGGCCGCTACTTGCTGGTGGTCAGCCGGGAGCCGAAGCGGCTGCGGTTCTTTGATCTTGTGGCACAGGGCACGCCCCGGGTCGCAGAGTGGGATCTGTCGGCTCTGGGTGACGATTTTGCCAATCTGACAACGATGCACGTCGATCCGCTGACGGGCAACGTCTTTCTGCGATCTCCATTCCATCCGCAAGTCGCCGGCAACACACCGGCCGTCAAGATGGTGATGCCGCCGAAGGCAGCTCACTCGAGGCCCTGAGGACCGTCACAGCGAATATCAAACGGGTCGGCGACGCGACCGCACCGTCTGGCAAGCCGCGCGAGGAC
This sequence comes from Candidatus Kuenenia stuttgartensis, assembly GCA_945877135.1. Classification (GTDB taxonomy): domain Bacteria; phylum Planctomycetota; class Planctomycetia; order Pirellulales; family UBA1268; genus CAMCQY01. The sequence continues at coordinate 3,308 of CAMCQY010000113.1, read as the reverse complement.
ATTCTCCCCGAGGCAGCGCCATCCCGCCCTGCATCCCGGGGTGGTGCGGAGATACGCCAGCAGATCAGCCGTGTGGGTCGCCGTTGCCGCCAACCGCCGCATTTCCCTGCGGGTGCGAGGGGCGGCTGCCGGCCAGCGCAGCACGAGGGCGTCGAGGAGCAGATGGTGGAGCGATGACGCGGGGTGCTGCAGCGTCGGCCCGAGAAGCCAGCCCACAAACCTGGCGGTCAGAAGGACCATGGCGTCGGAATGCTCGGCCAGCACTGCCTCCAGATGCAATGCCGCTTCGTCGAGATCCCGAGGGCTCTCGACGGCAGCAACAACCCGCGTGACGGCGTCCAGGAGACCGACTGCCTGCATCGACCGCGTGTCGCGGTCTGCGTCCGGGAGCGAACGCGACGCCTCGATTGCCACACGACGCATGTTCTCGAGGCACGCACGTGGTGCTCGTCGATCCACCATGCTCATCGATCCGCCACTCTCGCGCACGCCCACTGTTCGGGAGGCGGTCACCGCGAAAACGTCGAGGTGTGACAGCCGCCACCATGCCAGACAGTCAGCCGCCGCTCCACCCTCCCGCGGCCATCCCCCGATCGCGTCGAGCGCGGATCTGCGAACGACGACCATCGAGGGCGTATCGATCACCTGAAATGGGAAGAATCGCCAGGGGTCATATCGACCAGCTTCGCTGGCGCTGCCCGATAGGCTGAGTTCTCCGGCCTGACTGAATCGTTGCCGTCGCCCCACGGCTGCGGGAAGTTCGGCATGTCGCTCGAGGGCTGCCACGCAGCAGGACAGATGGCCAGGATGCCAGAGATCATCCTGGTCGAGGAAGGCGATGAAGTCGCCCCTCGCAATGGTCAACGCCTCGCAACGAGCCAGGTTGCTGCCGCCGCGATCGATTGTCCGCAGCGTCCAGCCACCGTGTCGCTCAATCGCCTCGACGGATCCATCCGTCGAGCCGTCATCCACTGCAATTCTCTCCACATTCGGATACGTCTGCCGGTCCACAGCTTCGAACGTCTCGGCCAGAAAGCCTCGGCCATTGAACACGGGCATGACGACCGAGACGAGCGGCCTGGGGCCAGGGGCAGAGTCGCCCGAAAAAGCTGTCGCAACCGGCATGGTTCCGCGGAACGTTGTCATGGCTCAGATCCATCCGATGGCCAGAAGTGATAGACGTAGGCGACATCCATGAGCTCGAACCGAAACTGCTCGTAGAATCGACAGGCAGCCGTATTGTCGAGTTGGGTCACAACGGTCGCGAGGGAGGCGCCCGATGCCTCGATCCAGTCCAGCGCTCGGTTCATGAGCAGGCCACCGATGCCCTGCCTTCGCGCGAATTCAGCTACGGACACCAGCCCGATTTCACCGTTTCCATCCCGAACACGAACGGTCACAACCCCGAGTGGCTCGCCCCCACTACGCGAGGCGACGAATACGCGATCGGCAATGTCGCCCGCAACCGCCCGACGGATCCACGTTTCATACAGGCCACGAAACGCAGCCTGAGGAATCCGCGGGTCACGGCGAAAGCGGCTGAACTCCCCTGCACCGACCGCCAAGGCCATCAGTTCTGGGGATATCTCGTCACCTGAACGGACGCCAATGTCCACCGTCGGATCGCTCCCCTCGACCGCTGCGCGACCTCGGTGCGCAAGCAATAACCGAAACGTGGCTTTCCGGTCAACCAGTTGGCCTCTCCATTGCCGAAGCACATCCTCCGCCGGCTGGCAATCGTCAGCGGCAAACCAGTAGAGCAGCCGTATCCCGTCGTCCCTGGCCTGGGAGAGTTGACCGTGCAGATCCGCGGCAGACATTCGTGGATCGGTCAGCCGTGCGGTGGCCCAGCCGAAATGCGCTGTGTCCCAGTCGAGAGACTCTCGTTGGCTTCGCGATTCCGGCACGGACTGCACCAGCGGGGAGAGACAATGACCAGCCGTTGCTTGCCGGCCTATCATCGGGTGAGAAATGAAACGACATGGTCAACGACACGCTGCAACTGCTCGTTTGTCAGTTCATGATAGAGCGGCAATCGCAGCAACCGCCCCGACACGTCCTCGGTCACCGGAAGATCCGCCGGCTGATAGCCAAACGTCTTTCCCATGGGCGACGAATGCAACGGCACATAATGAAACACCGCCAGAATGCCCTGTGACTTGAGGTATTCGAGCAGCGCGTCTCGAACATGCTGATCGCTGAGAATGATCCAAAACATGTGGCAGTTGCTCTGGCAGCCCGCTGGCGTAGCCGGCAATCGCAGCAGCCCGCGGGCTTCAAGCGGCGCCAACTGCGCCTGATAGCAGAGATAGCGCGTCCGCCGGCGTGCCGAGATCGTGTCCATCATCTCCAACTGAGCGTAGAGAAACGCCGAACAGATCTCGCTCGGGGCGTAGGCCGACCCGACATCCACCCAGGTGTATTTGTCTACCATGCCGCGCAGGAATTTCTGGCGGTTGGTCCCGCGATCGCGAAGAATCTCGGCCCGCTCGACGAGCGTTGGATCGTTGAGGCACAGCGCGCCTCCCTGCCCGCAGATGACGTTCTTCGTCTCGTGGAAGCTGAAGGCAGCCATATGTCCCAGGGTCCCCAGCGGCCGGCCACGGTACGAAGCGTCAATCGCCTGCGCGGCATCCTCGACAACCATCAGATGGTGTTTCTTCGCGATCTTTCCGATCGTGTCCATCTCGCAGGCCACGCCGGCATAATGCACCGGACAAATTCCCCTCGTTTTCGTCGTGATCGCCGCCTCGATGAGATTTTCGTCGAGGTTGAGCGTGTCTGGCCGAATATCGACGAACACCGGCCGAGCTCCCAGACGAACCACCGCGTTCGCCGTTGAAACGAAGGTGTAAGACGGCATGATCACCTCGTCGCCAGGCTGCAGATCGCAGAGCATGGCCGCCATTTCGAGGGCTGCAGTGCACGACGGCGTCAGCAAGACCTTGTGGATGCCAAAGCGAGCCTGCAACAACTCGGCGCACCCACGGGTGAATCGGCCTCCCCCCGAGAGGTCACCCGCTGTGACCGCCTGCTCGATGTATTCGAGTTCACGCCCTGCGATGAACGGCCTGTTGAAGGGTATGCCAGATTCCATCCGCGTAAAGCTCTTTCTCGTTGCCGTCGTTGGCAAGGTTCTTCGCCGCGGGGCCTCACGCCCTGCTCCAGCCCGGCTTCGGCTGCGCGTGCACGATCGGCGCCGCGACCGCGGAGACCGCCGCCAGCCGGGACCGCGTCGCCTCGACCGCCGACCCCGTGACGTGCTCGATGGCCAGATCGAATCGCACGCTCGCGTTGGGTGCCAGCGG
>CAMCQY010000112.1 GCA_945877135.1 Candidatus Kuenenia stuttgartensis | reverse complement strand
TCATGGCCGCTGGGATCGCCGCTGCCGTCTGGATGGATCGCGAAAACCAAAAGCTGGCGATTCCCAAGATGGAATGGTGGTATCTCGGCATTGGCGCCGTGCTGGCAGCCCTCTTGGTCGGGACCATGGAACTCGGTCCGCTCATGATCCCAGCCGTGGCCGTCGGCCTGCCGGTGTTCCTTGCAGGCTTCACGAAGCAGCGGGATAGGCGGGTGCCCCAAGCCCAACGACTGCTCACCAAAGACGGCCTGGGGAACCTGCTCCGGGGCCTCAAGGCCTCGAGCGTCGAGAAAAAGGCGGCGGCCGCCAAACTGGCCGCGCTCAAGCCCAAGGTGCCAGCCAAGTCGTTCGCCGACCGACTCAAGGGCGCCAGCGGTTCGCTGATGAACGTACTGAGCAAGAAGAAAGAGGAGAAAAAGGAAGAGCCGAATTTCAAGCTCCTCAAGAAGGACGGCAGTGCCGCCCTCGCACAGACGGAGGATGGCGACGACTCAGGCAATCTATCGGAGAACGTCCGCCTCCTGCAGGAGATGATGATCGCCGCCATGAGAGCGGGGGCAACCGACATCCACTTCGAGCCGCACGAAAAGGAATACATCGTGCGCTTCCGCGTCGACGGCGTGCTGCAGAACAGTTCGACGATGCCGATCGGCGAGGGCAAGGGTGTGATCTCCGCGTTCAAGGTGGTCTCCGACATGGACATCTCCGAGCGCCGCAGGCCACAGGACGGCACGTTCTCCGCGATCTTTGAGGGGACGAAATACGACATTCGCAGTGCCTCCACGCCGACGAGCTACGGTGAGAAGATGGTCATGCGGTTGCTCAACTCGTCGGGCGGCGTGATGAAAGCAGGCCTGGGCAACATCGGCCTGCGGACGCAGATTCTCGACCAGCTTCGGCAGGTGATCCACAAGCCCTACGGCATGTTTCTCGTCACGGGCCCCACCGGTTCCGGCAAGACCACGACGGTCTACGCCTCACTCGCCGAGATCGACGCGCTGCAGCACAACATCACCACGATCGAGGATCCGGTGGAGTACCGGCTCGATGGCATCACGCAGATTGCCGTGAACACGGCGGCCGGGGTGACGTTCGCGGGCATCCTGCGGAGCGTCCTGCGGCAAGACCCAGACGTGCTCCTCGTCGGTGAGATCCGCGACAAGGAAACGGCTGAGATTGCCTGCCAGGCGTCTCTCACCGGCCACTTTGTCTTCTCCACACTGCATGCCAACGACACCGTAGCCACGATCACCCGCATGCTCGATCTCGGCCTCGACCCGATGCTCATCCAGACCGCTGTCACCGCCGTCCTCGGCCAGCGTCTGGCCCGCAAACTCTGCGAGCAGTGCAAGCAGGCTTATCCGCCTCCTCAGGACCTGCTCGAGCGACTCGGCATCAAACCCGGCGTTGTCAAACAAATCTATCGCGAGAAGGGCTGCGATGCCTGCGGGGGCAGTGGCTACAAGGGTCGGCTTGGTCTGCACGAACTGCTGGTGATGAACGACGACATCCGCAAATTGATCACGGCCGAGCCCAACATGAACGATCTCAAAATTGCAGCCCGCAAGGCGGGCACGCGGTCGCTGCAGACCGATGGATTGATGAAGGTGCTCAAGGGCCTGACGAGCGTCAATGAAGTCGTCCGCGTGACGAGCAGCTGACCGGAAAGGAGACCTCGCTCGATGCCCGCAATTGTGTTCGACCTGATCGTGCTCGTCGGCCTGCTCTATCTGGCCTGGCTGGGCAGTGCCCAGGGGCTCTACGTCACAACCGTGACCGCCCTTGAACTCTTCGTCTCGCTCGTGCCAGCCCTGCTGCTCTACGAGCCGCTGGCCGGCTTTCTCACGCCGTTCTTGGTCGATAACCTCGGCGTTTTTCTCCCGGAATCGATGTCGCTCCAGGCCTGGGCCGTGTTCCTCTCGTTCGCGACCCTGATGTGGGGCACGTTCCTGTTCCTCTGGCTCACGGTCCATCCGAAGGTCACGCCCAAGGAGATCGCCACGCTGCCGCCGATCGATCAGGGAGGGGGAGCGGTCATGGGCTGGTTCGGCGGGATGCTGCTGCTGGGAGCCGTGATGATCACCTGGTCGATGCTGCCGTTTGGCTTGCTCCGAATTCCAGCGCAGCACATGTTTCTCGACGTCGGCAAGACAGCGCTCCGCACGGCCGGTGTGTTTGCTGGTGAGAAGCACGAGGGCCGCTCTGTCGTGCTCTACGGTGAGCCGGCAAGCCGGGGGAGCGTGGGGTCTGCGAGGCTGGCCAGCGAGACCTGGTACGACACTGACGGCAACACGACGCCCGATGACTTCGATCCCTATTTCGATGCCGACGGCAATGGGACGTTTACCAAGGACCTCTATTACGAGGATCTCGACTCCGACCGCCAGCGGCGGGTCGGCCTGCTTGAGAAATACACGGTTGGCCGCTGGGATAATCTCATCATTGTCGGCAACCGCGACCGGCCCACAAAAGCCCCTCCCAAAGCAAAGCCTCCGACGCCGCCCCCCGGCGCAGCGGTCGAGGAGCCTGCTGCGACCGAACCACCTCCGCTCGCGGAGCCGATTCCAGTTCCCTCGGATGAGCCAGCGACGCCCGCCCCGCCGCCTTCTGGCGATGACTTTTAAGCGACAGCCAAAATGCATTCAGGGCATCGCATGGCAGCCGCGGCCGGCTCGATTGTCTGGGGAAAACTCGCTACAGCGGTGATCGTCTGCGTGGCGGTTGGCCTCGCGTACGTGAACGGCTTGGCGGCACCGTTCATCATGGATGACTTCTCAAGCATCCCGGCGAACCGGTCGATCCGCAGCCTCCGGCCGATCTGGCCAGTTATCTGCTACCCGCACGGCGAGGGGCGAACGCATGACGGCCGGCCGCTCCTCAATCTCTCGCTGGCAGTGAACCGCGCGGCCACAGGAACTTCGCCGATCGGCTTTCGGGTTGTGAATATTCTCATCCACTGTGGCAACGCGATGTTCCTCTTCGCAATGGCCAGCACGCTGCTGGCGCGGCCCGCCATTCCTGCGGGCGTACGGGAACGGTCCGGCGACATTGCCTTGGCTGGGAGCCTGCTCTGGGCGCTGCACCCGCTCTGCACCGCCGCCGTCACCTACGTCATCCAGCGGGCAGAGTCGCTCGGGGCACTGATGATCCTCGCCACGGTGGTCACGTGTGTGCATGGCATCCTCGCCTCCGATGTCCGCCGCCACGCCCGCCTGCTTCCGCTGGTGGTGGTGCTGGCGGCCCTCGCAGGCACGGCCAAGGAGACGAGCGTGGCGATCCCGTTGCTCACGGTCCTGATCGACCGCGCAGTCCTCTCTGAATCCTGGCGGGGCACGCTGCGGCACTGGCCGTGGCATCTGGCGGCGGCGGCATCATGGCCAAGCGTGGCCGTCATGCTGACGGTGCTCGGTGGCCGCGGATCGTCGGCGGGGCTCGACTCGGCCTCTCCCTGGCTCTACCTGCTCACGCAGGCGAAGGCGATCTGGCTCTATCTCTTTCGGATCTGCTGGCCACAGGGACTGGTCTTCGACTACGGCGATTTTCTGTCAGCGGGGCTGGCGGAGTCGGGCGGCTGGCTGGTGGCCACCGCGGCTGTGTTTGCGGGCGTGGTCTATGGGTACGCCCGATATCCCGTGCTCTTTCTCGGACCGCTGCTCTTCTTTGTACTCCTCGGCCCGACGTCATCCGTGATCCCCGTCAAAACCCAGACCATCGCAGAACACCGCGCCTATCTCGCCAGTGCGGCACTGATCGTGCCGGCGGTCGCTGGAGCCTGGCTCATCGCCTCGCGGCGGCTCGGCCTCTCGCCGCGATTCCTTGGCATGGCCGTCGGCGTCATCGCCCTGGCGCTCGGGCTTTCAACCGTGGCTCGCAATCAAGAGTTCGTGACACCCGAACGCCTGTGGCGAAAGGCGCTCGCCGCCGAGCCGCGGAACGAGCGGGCCATGATCAACCTCGCGGCACAACTAATCGCGAAGAAGGATGCCGCCTCGCTCGGCGAGGCGGAGCGGCTGTTAGCCCGGGTGGCGGAGACGGGTCGGTATCCCAAGGTTCATGCCGTCAACTCCGGTTCGCTCTTGAAGGTGCAAGGCCGCTACCCCGAGGCCCTCGCCGCGATCGACGCCGTGCTCGAACTCACGCCCGACGAGCCCGCCACGCTCGCTGACCGCGGCTATGTCCTCTGGAAGCTCGGCCGGCTGCCAGAGGCCCTCGCCGCGCTCGATCAGGCGACCGCTCTCGACGACCAGATCGCCCCCGCCTGGCTCAACCGGGGCAACGTGCAGCTCGACCTCGGGAAGCAGGATGAGGCCGAGCGGTCGTTTGCACGCTCGGTCGAAATCGATCCGCGGTACGCGAAGGGCTGGGACCATCTCGGCATCGCCCGCCAGGCCCGCGGCGACCGGGCTGCCGCCCTCGCCGCCTTCGACCGGGCAGTGTCGCTCGACGCCGCCGACCCGGAGGCTCGCTACAACCGGGCCAACCTCCTTGTCGCTCTGGGCAGGCCCGCCGACGCGCTGGCCGATTACGACGCCGCCATCGGCAACGACCCGCGGTTTCGCGACGCCCACTTCAACCGCGGTGTGGTCCACCTGCGGGCCGGCCGGCTCGGCCCTGCCCGGGCCGACATAGAAGCCTTCTTGCAGCTGGGGGGCAAGCCGCCCGATTCCGTTCTGCAGGCCCTCGGGGTACAACGCGGCCATGAGTGACGGTGGCCTCGATATCACGCTCTGCATCCCGGTCTACAACGACGCGGCCAGTGCGCGGCTGCTCCTCGAGGCCCTCGACACAGTCGCGGCGTCGCTGCCCCATCGTCTCCGGGTGCTCTTCGTCGACGACGGCTCAACGGAGGAAGAGTGCCAGTCGCTTCCCGGGCCTTCGCCGCGGATTCCCGTGGTAGAGGTCCTGCGGCTCAGGCGAAACCTCGGCCATCAACGGGCGATCGCCGTCGGTCTGTCGGCGATCGCCGCCCGCGGCACGGCCGATGCCATCGTCGTGATGGACGGCGACGGCGAAGACGCACCGGCTACGCTGCCCGATCTCCTGGCGGCGGCCGCGGCCGCCGGCCCACACCGGGCAATCTTCGCGCAGCGGCTCAAGCGACATGACGGCATCGGGTTTCTCACAGGCTACCACGCCTTCCGCTGGCTGCATCGGCTGCTCGTGGGTCAGGACATCCGGATCGGCAATTTCAGCGTGCTGCCCCGGGAGGTGCTCGCCCGCGTTGTCGGCGTGTCGGAGATTTGGAACCACTACGCCGCGGGCGTTGTCCACGCGCGGATTCCGGTCGAGCGGGTACCCATCGCCCGGGGCCGTCGTCTCGCCGGCCGTTCGAAGATGAACCTGCCGGCACTCGTCATGCACGGCATCTGTGCGCTGTCGGTCTGGAGCGACGTGATCGTGGCAAGGATGTTTTTGGTGGTCACCGCCCTCACGGCGATAGCCACCACGATCCTATCGATTGTCGTCGTCAGCCGTCTCGTCGCCAACCCATTCACCCCCGGCTGGGCCACGGTGGTGGCGAGCACGACCATTCTGGTCGTGATCCTGCTCGGCGTGGTCTGCCTGCTGCTGGCGCTGTTCGTCCTCGGCAGTCGCAGCGGGACGAATTTTCTCCCGCACCGCGACTGGCGGGATTATGTGCTCCCGGATGAGCCTCAGCCATGAGCGTTGCCACCCGCGACACCGCGACTCGATCCTTCACGGTACGGGAGGTGGCCGTGGCGGCCGTTCTCCTGGTGGCCCACTACACGCTCGCCTACACCGCGACCTTTGGCTCCACGACCACATTCGACGAGGTGCTCCACATCGTCGCCGGAGTGAGCTACTGGACGCTCGACGACTACCGACTCCAGCCGGAGAATGGCAACCTTCCCCAGCGTTGGGCGGCCCTGCCGCTGCTCCTCACGCCGCCCGCGTTTCCCGCACTCGACACCGATCTCTGGCGGCAATCCAATGCCGTGCTCCTCGGGCGGCAGTATCTCTTCTCGCTTGGCAACGATCCCGACGTGATCCTGCGGGCCGCGCGGGGAATGGCGGCAGTCTGGTCGACGGCCACGTGCCTCTCGGTCTGGCTCTGGTCCCGGTCGCTCTTCGGTGTCGGAGGCGGCCTCGTGTCGCTCCTGCTCGCCGTCTGGTGGCCGGCGCTCGTCGCCCACGGACCGCTGGCCACGAGCGATGCATGCGGCGGTCTCTTCTTCATGCTCGGCACGTGGGCCCTCTGGTCACTGCTTGACCGCATCACCCTCGGCACGCTGCTCGCAGCAGCCGCCGCGATCGGTTTCGCCGCGATCGCCAAACACTCAAGCGTGCTGCTCGCGCCGGTCGCCCTGGCCTTCCTCGCTGTCACGACCGTGGCCGGCCGGCCGTTGCCCGTGCGGATCGGGCCGCTCGACCGCCTGATCACATCGCGGCCCGGCCGGCTCGCAGCCGGGTTGCTTGCGCTCGTGGTGCCGCTGGTCGCCGCGATTGTCTGCATCTGGGCCGCGTGCGGATTCCGCTATGCGGCGGTGCCGCCGGCGGCGGGCGATGTCGAACTGTTTCGTTACGGCACGCTCAAAAACTGCACGGAACATGCAGGCGGCGTGGGCCGGATCTGCGCGGCACTCGCCCGCTGGCGGATTCTTCCCGAGGCGTGGCTCTATGGGATGAGCTACGTCGCATCGCTGAGCCGGCTACGGAATGCCTTCGCGATCGGAGCCTATTCGATAAGCGGCTGGTGGTGGTTCTTTCCGCTCTGCCTCGCGATCAAGAACACGCTTCCTGCACTCGGGCTTGTCGGTTGGGGAATGGTCCGGGAGCTACAGGCCCTGATCGGTGCCTGGCGTTCGCGGCGTCCGTTGTCGGCGTCGGCCTGGGCGGCGGTCGCGCCGCTGGGGGCGCTGGCCGTGCTCTGGCCGACGTTTGTCACCAGCCACCTCAACATCGGCGAACGGCACCTGATCCCTTCCTATCCACTGATGATGGTGCTCGCCGGCGGCGTCTGGCCCGCAGTCCGGGGCCGCTGGCTCTCGGCGGTGGTGATCGGCCTGCTCGCCCTGCATGCAGTCGATGTGACGAGCCGATACCCATTTTCGCTCTCCTACTTTAACCAGCTCGTGCCCCGTGGCCGGGAATACCAGTGGCTCGTGGACTCGAGCCTCGACTGGGGGCAGGATCTGCCGCGGCTGGCCCGCCGCCTTCCCAGTTTCGTGCGGCCTGGTGAGCCGGTCTACCTCAACTACTTCGGCAGCTGCGGTCCCGACACGGTGCTGCCCGATGCGGAGCTGCTCGGCCTCGCGCCGCGGCCAGGGGCTCCGCAGTTGCTGCGGCCGGGCGTGTATTGTCTCAGCGCCACGTCCCTGCAGGCGGTCTACGACGAGCCCTTCGGCCGCTGGTGCAGGAAGTTTGAGCAGACCTACCAGAACTGCCGGGAGTATGTGCTGGCGCGGCGGACCGGCGCCGGCGCACCGCCGGCGCCGACGTTCGACGGCCCCAACGGCCTGTCCCGGAGCGACTTGGGTCTCGACGACATCGACGACGAGGCGTCCGTCGAGGCCGTCGCCGTCTACTCGTTCAACATCCTGCAGGCTGGCCGGCTGCGGGCCTTTCTCCGCCACCGCCCACCCGACGCGACCATCGGCGGCTCGATCCTCGTCTTCCGGCTCTCGGCTACCGATCTCGAGCGGGCACTCGTCGGCCCACCTGCCGAGCTCGACGATGTGTCATGGATGGAACGGGATTCCGGCGGCACGGCGGCAGCGCTCGTGCGGCAGGGCGACCAACGGTTCGACGAAGGACGGCTCGTCGAGGCGGAGGAGGCGTTTGCCCAGGCCACGCGGCTCGAGCCCAACAACCCGAAGGCCTGGGGCCATCTCGCACTGGTGCATCAGTCCCGGGGCATGACGGCGAAGGCCGAGGCCGCCTTCACCAAGGCGATCCGGCTCGGCGTAGACGACCCCGAGCCCTGCTACAACCGCGGCCTGATGCGGGCGGAACAGGGTCGAATCGAGGAGGCGATCGCCGACTTCACCGAGGCGGTCCGCCGCGATCCCGCCTATCGCCAGGCCTGGTTCAACCGCGGTGTGCTCCACCTGCGGGCCGGTCGCGTCGAATTGGCCCGTCGCGACCTCGAGGAGTTCAAAGGCCGTGGTGGCGAGATTCCAGGCCAGGTTCAACGGCTCCTCGACGGCGCGACGTATGAAAAGTAACGTCCGCCTCCTGCTCGCGGCCGTGGTGCTTACGGTGCTTGCCTACCTGCCGAGCCTGCACGGGCCATTCCTCTGGGACGATCTCTCGGAGATTCGCGACAACCCTGCGCTCCGCACGCTTGTGCCCCCGTGGCGACCGATGCTCGAGGGGGGAGAACTCCCTCACCGGCCGCTTCCCTACTTCACGTTCGCCCTCAACTACGCCGTCCACGGCCTGGAGCCCACGGGCTTCCATGTCGTCAACATCGCCATCCATCTGGCCAACGGCCTGCTCCTCTGGTGGATCGTCCGTGAATCACTTCGGGCGCGGGCCGGTCACGACGCAAATCAGATCGCGTCGGCCGCGATGGCCACGGCGGCGATCTGGCTCGTGCACCCGCTGGCCACCCAGGCGGTGAGCTATGTCTATCAGCGGATCGAATTGCTGGCCGCACTCTTCTCCCTCGGCACCCTGGCGGCATTCATCGTGGCCGCTGGCAGCCGCCGGCCATGGCCTTGGTATGCCCTTTCGGTGGTCTGCTGTGCCGCGGGGATGGCCTGCAAGGAGTGGGTTGTCGTGGTGCCGATCGTGGTGCTCCTCTACGATTTCACATTCCTGTCCGGTGATTGGACGGCGGTCCGCAGCCGCAGCCCCTATTACGCCGCGCTCGCCGCGACATGGGGCATCTTATGGCTGGTCATCCGTTCCCAGGCGGGCCGCTATCCGGAGGCGGGCTTCACGCTCGGCGAGTCACTCCTCTACGCCGCCAATCAGCCGACGGTGATCGTCTGGTATCTCTCGCGGCTGGTCCTGCCGACGGGGCAGTCGCTCGATCATGGTGCCGTCCTCGAGACCGATCTGTTCGGTGCAGGCTGGCCGCGACTGGCTGCGGTCGCCGCATTCGCGGCAGGGGTGATGATGGTGGTATTCAACACACGCCGCCGTCCCGTGACGGCATTTCTTGTCGTGGCATTCCTGCTCCTCCTTGCGCCGACATCGAGTCTCGTGCCCGTACACGACGTCTGCGTAGAGCATCGGATGTATCTGGCATCGGTGATACCGATTGCCGCCGCCAGCGCGCTGATCGCCCACATAGTCCCGGAGCGGATATTCGCTGGAGGCGCCACCGTCATCGTGCTCGCATTGGCCCTCATCACTGGCTCCCGCAACACGGTCTACCGTTCGGGGCTCGCCGCCTGGGGCGACGCCGTGGCGAAAAGCCCGGGCAGTTCGCGGGCGCTCTCACGCTACGGCACTGAACTTTCTACGGCCGAGAGGCATGACGAGGCCATCGCGGCCTGCCGAGCGGCGGTAAGGCGGAATCCTCGCAGCACCGCGGCCCATGCGGCGCTCGCCGCGGCGCTCCTCAACGCCGGCCGCGACGCCGAGGCCGTGGAAGTGAGCCGGGCCGGACTGACCGCGGGGGGCAGCGTGCCGCCCGGGCAGGATCCGATCCTCGATCGGCTCGTGCTCTATCTCGGGATCGCCGCCGACCGGCTCGGCGACGACCGTGGCATTGACCTGCTCGCCGAGGCGGTCCGACGGCGGCCCGAGTCGGTCGCTGCCCGCGAGCACCTGGCCCGGGCAATCCGTGGCCGAGATCCCGCCGAGGCGATCCGGCAGCTCGAGGCTGTCGTATCCCTCGATCCGGCCAACGCCGACGCGTTCAATAACCTCGGTAGTCTGCTCTTGGCCACCGGTCGGCCGGCCGAAGCTGTTGCCCGCTACGAAGCATGTCTGCGGCTCGTCCCGGACCATGCCGCCGCGCGGAGCAATCTCGTCACCGCCCGGGCGGCGGTCGGTCGTCCGGTGCCGGCGGCTGAGTGATGCCCGCCCCGGCGGTGCCACCCGCGCCGGCGGCGAGCCGATCGCGGGCGACTTCAATCATCGCAGCCGTCCGCTGCGAATCGGGATCGATCGCCATCGCGCGATCGATCAGTTCACTGATCTGACGGCGCGTGTCGGCATCCGGTACCAGCCCCGCCAGAGCCGCGGCGAGCGTTGCAAAGCGGATGCCATGGCGAACATGAACACTGCCATCAGCTTCCGTCTGGGGCTGATCGACCGCGAAGAGCCGCCGGCAGATCTCCACGGCCGCGGCGTTACGATCCGTCCGCACAAGCGCCTCGGAGAGCAGTCGCAGGGCCACGACATCGTCGGTGTCGAGTTCGACAGCCCGCTGGCAGGCGGCCGCGGCCTCCTCGAACCGGCCGAGATCGACGAGCGCCGCGGCCCGGCGCGTGTGGCCGCGACCGCGGAGTGGATCGATCACAATCGAACGTTCGGCGGCGGCGAGCGCCTCGTCGGGCCGCTCGAGCGCCAGGAGCACATTCGACCGCAGCACGTGGGCCGTCTGGGCGTCCGGCGCCAGGGCGATGCTTTTGTCGAGCGCAGCCAGGCTGGCGTCGAGGTTTCCTCGCTTCACGAGTTCATCGGCCAGGCCCGCCCACGCCCGGGGATTCTCTGGCGCCTTGGCCGTCACGTCCTGCCACATCCCATACCGCGTGGCAAACACGCCGCTCCGCAGGAAGGTCGTGGCGGCGAGGGCCACGAACACGGTGTAGCCAGCCGCCATGGCGAGCCGCTGGCCGGAGCGTCCGCCCCACCGTGATGCGATCCGCCAGGCTCCGCCGACGCAGCCGGCCACGACCACGGCCAGCGGCAGATACATCCGATGCCCCACCATCAGATCGTTCACCGGCAGAAAGCTCGACGTCGGCCCAAGCAGGGCGACGAATGCCGTGATGCAGAGCGTGACAAGCGGCGATCGGGAAAGAGATGCCACTGCGACCGCCGCCGCCGCGGCCACTGCCGCGAGGCCGGCGGCGATCATGAACCGGCTCTCGACGGGCTGCCGATAGTGGTCGAGGCAGAGTCCGGCGGGCCAGACCGCCCGCCGCAGATATTCAAGCAGGATGAGCGGCTGATTGAGGGCGTAGGTCCACCGGTCAACAAACGGCGCGGCAAGTTCCCCGAAGCGGTCCTTCTGCACGAGCACCACCCACGCCGCTACGCCGAACGTCGCAAACAGCGCTGCTAGAAAACGACCGTCGGTCCGCAGGGCGGTGCCGAGGGACTGCCACGGCCGGTCGCGGTCGTGCCGCACCACGAGCCAGTCGATGAGCAGCACGATGAGCGGCGCCGCCACGACCGTCTCCTTGCAGAGCATGCCGAGGCCACAGGCTACGACGGCGGCCGCCCGCCAGGCCGCCGGCTGCCGCGCATCGACCGACCGGAGAAACGCCGCGACGGTGGCGAGAATCGCCGTCGCCCCCAAGAGTTCCATCCGCTGGTAGACATAGTCCACGGCCTGGGTCGTGAGCGGATGGACGAGCCAGATCGCAGCCGTCGCCAGGGCGATCCCATCGAGCACGGCATCTGGTCCGTCGCCGCGCCCGGCTCGTCTGCCGATCCAGCGGACCACCCACCAGAGGAGCCAGCCGTTGACCAGATGAATGGCCGTGTTGACGACGTGGTAGCCGCGTGGTTCGAGCCTGTGGAGGGCGTAGTTGACCGCGAAGGTGTAGGACGGAATCGGACGATGGGGCAGACTTCCCCCTTCGAACATCGGCCGCCAGGGCGGCCAGAGCGAGCGGATCGAGCGGTTTTCGGCGATCTCGCCCACATCGTCGAAGAGAAACTCGCCGTCGAGGCTCGGCCAGTGCGTGACGATCACAACGGCGGC
>CAMCQY010000111.1 GCA_945877135.1 Candidatus Kuenenia stuttgartensis | reverse complement strand
TTGGCGTCGCACCAGAATTGTTTCAGGTCGTCCCGCCACTCGGCGTTGGCGATGTACTGGTCATACCGCCAGAGCGCGTCGAGCCGGCGGCTCAGTTCGTGCACGAGGTCGTGATCGTGGTCGGCGATGCCAGCGGTTTCGCCCACGTGGCAGAGTTCTCGTTCGGCGGCAAGGATCATGATGCAGGTCTCCAGGAGGGTGCGCGTCTATGGGCGGGATACGACCGCCCGATGCACTGTTGGGCCGCGGCGAAACAGCGGCAAATCATTTGCTTTCCGCCCCAGATTACTGCCGGACAGTTTCCCGAGATCACAGACGCCGGCTCAAGCACCGCTCGCTCACGACACGCCCCTCAGGCGAGCATCCAGTCCGGAAGGCGCCGAACCTTGCCCTCTGAGTCAACGCAGACCACGGTCGTCGTGCCGGTGGCGAGGATAGTGGTGCCGCGGATCAGCTCATACGCATGCTTGATGTGGGCGGCCCCGATCTTCTCCACCCGGGTCCGCAGCCGGAGCAGGTCGTCGTAATCGGCCGGGGCGTGATACTTGCACGAGACGTCGGCCACCACCATGAAGAGGCCATCCTCCTCGAATTCCCGGTAGGTCCGGCCGCAGGCCCGCAGCATCTCGGTGCGGCCCATTTCGAAGTAGGTGAGATAGTTGGCGTGGTGCAGCCGACGCTGCCCATCCGTCTCCTGATACCGCACCCGGATCTCGATCTCGTGCACCGCTTCGGCCATGACCACATTCCTGGGGGGATTCCTGCGGGGGCTGCCGGCGGCTCGGATCGCGGCCGACGCCCGGGCTTCGTTGACCAGCCGGGCCTCCAGACTCTATTCTTTTCGGGGATTCCTCGGCAGAGGCAGGCCGCCTACTCACCCGTGGCGTGGTCTTCTGCAGACCCCGCCCACCCCCACCGGCACGCAACCCCTCAGGAGTTCGAGACGTGAGCTTTGGAGACGCGGGAGAGGGCACAGGGGTTGGATTCGCAACAGCCCGCGGCCGTAGCTGGCCGACGCTGCGACAGTTCACCGTGTTCCTCGAGAACAGGGTGGGCCAGTTGCTGGAGGTCGTCCGTCGCTTCGAGGGGTCGAAGGTTCGCATCGTCGCCCTCTCGATCAGCGATTCCGGCGAGTGTGCCTTTGCCAGGTTTCTCCTTAGTCATCCGGAACAGGGCCGCGAGATTCTGGAGCGTGGTGGTCTGGCTCTGATCGAGAGCGACCTGATCGGCGTGGAGCTGCCCGACGACCATCAGCCCCTTCTGCGGATCTGCACGGCGCTGCTCCAGGCGGAGGTGAACATCATCCAGGCTTACCCGATCCTCTCGCGGCCCCGCGGCCGCCCTGCTGTGGCCCTGATGGTGGACAACACGGAGATGGGGCTGGAGACGCTCGCCAACAAGGGCTTCACGACGATCAGCGAGAGCGATCTCGACGAGCACGAATGAACGGCCCCGCTGCCGCTCCGACCCGGCCTCGCTGCCGCATTGGCTTTGGCTCCGCTCACTCAAACATGCCGTCGGGCAGACCGTTGACCTGCCGCACGATGATCTTCTGGATGGAGTCCCAGGCGACGGCTGTGAGTGTGACGGTGCCATCGGCGGCCCGGCTGGCAAACAGCCCGTGCGACCCGGCCGACCACCGCGGCTCGTAAAACTCCGGCAGGATCACGCTGCCGCCGGTGATGTGGACCTCGACAATGCCGCCGTGCTCCATCTCTTGGAACAGGCGGGTCACCAGAGCTGCCGTTGGATTGACCGGCAACGCAGCCCCCTGCCCGGCCTCGAACTGCTCCTGCGGGGGCTGCTCTCCCGGATCGGCAAACTGATGCAAATGGGACACCTGATGCGACAGTTCGACAAACTCGGTCGCCGAAAAGTTGCTGTCGCTGGTGGTCACGCGCGACGGTTCCTCGCCTGCGGGCGGCTCCGCGGCAGTTGCCACATCCGCGCCGCCCGCCTGCTGCTCAGAGGGGCGGGGTGGAACAGGAGCCGACTGACTGCTGGCCGGGATCCGAACAGCCACCCCGCACTTCGAGCACTTGCCCCGCTGCCCGCTCATCGTGGCCGGCACCACCACGCGGTGACCGCTGGAGCAGTAGAAGACGATCTTGCTGGCTGGCGAGGCCCTGGCAACAGCAGCGGCAACAGCAGCAGCCGGGGCCGGGGCCGGTGGGGCCGAAGCCACTTCCTCGCTGGCCGGCTCGGCGGCAGACGTCTCCAGCATCTTCCAGTCGATCTTCGCTTTGTCGTCTGCCATGGGGCTCTCGGCCTTTCGGTGGTGCTCGGGCCCGCTCCGAGCCCACTCTCCCAGTTTAGCGTGTGGCTGGTGGCTTGACGGGGGCGGGCCAGCCTCTGACACTCTTCGCGGGTGGTGTGCGTGGTCCGGAGAGCCGGCCCGCGGGCGATGCCGCATTTTTCGATCGGATCGAGTTTCATGGCCATTCAAGTCATCTGCCCCAACTGCCGGTCCATGTTCACCGTCAGTGACAAATTTGCCGGCCGCACCGGCCCCTGCCCGAAGTGCAAGAAGCCGATCACCGTTCCCAGCGATGCTGTGAAAGAGGTGAAGATCCACGGGCCTGAGGATGAGGCCCCCGTTCCCGGCCGGGCTCCCACGGCACCGATCGTGTTCGTGGAGCAGCCCATCCCGAAGATTGCCTATGTGGCAGTGGCTGCCGGCGGTGTCGCAACGATGCTGCTCGCAGTTGTCGCCCGGTTTGCCTGGGGAGCAGGCCAGGCCCCACTCTGGCTGCTGGCAGCCACGGCCGCCATCATCGCCATGCCCTGCGCCTGGATCGGCTATGAGATTGTCCGCGATCGGGATCTCGAGGCCTACCGAGGCCGCTCGCTGCTCATCCGCACCGCCATCTGCGGCGCTGTCTACGCGGCGCTCTGGGCCGTGAAGGGATTCCTGCCACCGGAACTGACCAACGACATGTGGCCCTGGGTCTATCTGGCGCCGCCCTTCCTGGTGGCTGGTGCGCTGGCGGCGCTGGCCACTCTCGATCTCGACTGGGGCACGGGCGTTGCCCACTATTCGTTCTACGTCATGTTCACCGCGCTTTTGCGCTGGCTGGCCGGTTTCATGCCAGTCTGACGCCCCCATGCCGCGGAGCCACCTATGCCACTGACAGACCTGCCGGAACTGGTGGCACTCGAATCCCACGCGGAGGGCGTGCGGATACCCCCCGGGGTGACCGTGCCGCTGACCGACCGCGTGCGGGCGCTTCTCGACACAGCCGAGATGCGGCGACTGGCCCGCGTGAGCCAGCTCGGGCTCGTGTCGCTCGTCTATCCCGGTGCGGTCCACTCGCGGCTCGAACACTCGCTGGGGGTCTACCGGCGGGCCCTCGAGTTTCTTGCCCGGCTCAAGCACGATCCGCGATTCGTCGCGGTGGTCACCGAGGCTGACGCGGCGGCGTTTCTGGTGGCAGCGCTCGTGCACGACATCGGCCACTGGCCCTTCTGCCATCCGATCGAAGACGTGGGCCTGGCCCGGTTTCCCCGGCACGAGTCGCTCGTGCACGACATCCTCGCCCATGGCGAACCGGCCGCCGTGCTCGCCGGATCGTGGGGCCTCGATCCGTCCCGCGTCGCCGCCCTCATCATGGGCACGGCCACCGATCCGGCCGGCCGCATCCTGCACTCGCTTCTCTCAGGGCCGATCGATGTCGACAAGATGGACTACCTCGGCCGCGACAGCCTCCACGCCGGCGTGCCCTACGGACGACACTTTGACGAGGAGCGACTGCTCTCCAGCCTCTGCCTCAACGAACAGGGCACGGCGCTCGCCATCACCGACAAGGGCCGCACGGCTGCCGAGATGCTGGTCTTCGCCCGGTATGTGATGTTCAGCGAGGTCTACTGGCATCACGCCGTGCGATCGGCCACGGCCATGCTCCAGCGGGCCGTCTGGATCCTCCGCGATGCCCTCGATCCGGCTAGCCTCGTCAGGCTCGACGACCGTGGGTTTGTCGACGCCCTTGGCACGCTCGCGGCCGGCACCTCCGCCTCTCCGCTCGTGAACGGGCTCTTTGGGAGCCATCGTCATCTTTTCAAGCGGGTGGCGTCGTACGACGCCCTGCGGAATCCGGCGATCCACCGTGCCCTGGCGGGCCGCCCCTACGACGACAAGGTGGCGATCGCAGGCCGACTCGCGGCCGCTGTCTCCCGTCGTGCCGGCATCGCGGTCGCTGTGGATGATCTGCTCATCGATGCGCCTCCGGCCGAACGCGAGGTGGAGTTCCGGCTCACGGTTCGCGAGCCCCGCGAGGGAGGCTCTTCAAGCTTGTCTGACTTTTCATGGCGCCGGTTCGAAGAACTCTCGCCGGTGGTCCGCAGCCTCGCCCACGAGCAGTTCGACGACCTCGTCAAACGTGTGCGGCTTTTTGCGCCCGCGGATACTGCTGCTGCGATCGCGGGCCCCCAGGGCCTCAAAAACAACGGCCTCAAAAACAACGGCCTCGAGGAGATGATCCTCGAGGCCGTCGGTGAACCGCGATGATGACCGCAGGTCGCCTGCTGCCAGCGACTACTTGCCGCCCGGAAGTTTGCCTTCCTTGAGCAGCGCACCGAAGGTCGGAGAGCCCGCGTTGGCCGGGTCGCTGGGCAGCAACGCGACCTCTTCGAGGGCCTTCTTGATCTTCTCGACGTTCTTGGCGTCTTCCTTCTTGTCGAGTTTCTCGGCGAGCGCGTGGCCGTAGGCATTCCGATCTTTCTTGCTGCTGCCCATGTGGCAGACGTTGCACTTGGCCGACTCGACTTCGGCGGCGAGGGCCTTTTCGGCCGGGTCGGCGCTATCGGGCTTCACATAGACAGCCTTGAACTCGTCGAAGAACTGCTTGATCGCAAAGGCCTCGCGGGCCGAACCGCCACAAGCCAACGCAACGGCCGCTCCGGCGACCAATGCATACCTGCTGCTCCTGCTGCAAGACATCGCTGCTCTCCAAGGTGACTTCTGCCGCAGAGACACTCCCACCAGAGGGCGTCTCGCAAACGCGACCCTATAACTAGACCCAACCAGCCCGTTGTCGTCAAGGAATCGTTCCCCGGCTTCCGCCGGGTGATTTTGGTTCCCCGCCGGGCCCGCCTACTCCTCGCCCGGCCAGTCGTCGATCCGCGGGGCATGGTTCATCGGCTGCGGTTGCGAGGCGAAATCAATTTCAAACCGCTCTGCCGCACCATCGATTCGACGCAGAATCCCGCTGCCCTCGTAGCGGCTGGCGGCGTCGATCCACTCGATCGCGGGTCGATAGGCCTCGGGATCACCGATGCCCGACTGCTCCAGCACGGCCCGACCGTCGGGGACGAGAAACCGGCAGCCATTGGCCAATGCCTGAAGCCGCGGGGCAAGCGGCAGGGCGGGCGAATCGAGCAGACAGGCAAACCCGTCGCGGCAGGCGAAGAGTCCGTCTTCGAGGGTCATGCGGATGGCGGTGCCTTTGCCGTGGCTGCGCGGGGAGCCTTCGGCCACGAGGAAGCGGCCCGGCGCGACCATGCGGCCTCCTGACCAGAAGAGGTCGATGCGACCGCCGCCCTTCGATTCGAGAAACGCGGCACCGCCCTCCACCCGCGTGTCGTTCGCGCGGATCTCGAGCCGATCGGTGGCATCCTGGTCCGCCCGCACACAGACGCCGGCAGCCACCGACTCTCCTGGCATGACGAAGTTCACCCGCTCGCAGACGAGCGTCGCTGAGCCTCGCATGGCGATCAGTGCCTGCCGGCCGCCACCGGCCGGCAGGAAGGCGGAACGGACCGTCAGATCCTCAAGTTCGAGTGTGCCCGACACGACCGTGCAGAAGCCGCCGTCCCTCGGCACGGCCCCAGCCTCTCCGCACCGCAGAATCGGCTCGATGCCATCTGCAGCGCGAATGGTGAGCAGCTTCCTATCAACGGTGAAGGGCCCGTCGTCCCTCGGCTCCGCGCAGGCGATCTCGATGATGTCGCCGTCCGAAGCCTGCCGCACCGCCTCGCCGACGGTGCCGCAGTCGTCGTCTACGGCCGGCGAGTCAACGACCCGCCAGATCCGGGGCGACGCCGCCACGGCTGCCGGCTGGTCTGCTGCTTCCGGGCCAGCGGCGATCTGATCACCAGCCCCTGCGTCTACCGCCCTCACGCCCTGCCCGGCTGGCGCGCCTGTGCCGAGTGGCTGGGTTGCCCTGCTCGCTGACCTCAGCCAAAGGCCGCCGACGACGGCGACGAGCCCCAGGAGCGGGATCAGCCAGGGCAGGTGCACCGCCGTCGTGCGTTCGGCGGCCGACTCGACGCTGCTGGCCGCGGTAGGGCGGGGCGAGGCGAGTTCGATTCCGAGGTCGTCGGCCATGGTCGTCAGGTCGGCGACGAGTTCGGCGGGCCGTTGGTAGCGATCCTTCGGATCTTTCTCCATGAGCCGGTCGAGGATCTGCGCAAACCGTTTCGGCACGTCGGGCCGCAGGGCTTCGATCGCCGGTGGCGGATCCTGCTGATGCTGCAGAAGCTTCTGCACCATGGTGCCGTTGGCGAATGGGGCTCGGCCCACGAGCATGAAAAACACGGTGCAGCCGAGCGAGTAGAGATCGCTCCGAACATCGGCCGACCGCGGATCGCGGGCCTGCTCGGGCGAAATGTAATCGAAGGTGCCGAGTGTCATGCCGCTGACGGTGAGGTCCTGGTCGCCGGCCATGTGGTGCAGACGGGCCAGGCCCATATCGACGACTCTGGCCCGGCCGGTGGGCGTGATGATGATGTTCGATGGCTTGATGTCGCGATGGACGACGTCGCGCTCGGAGGCATGCTCGAGTGCGTCGGCTACTTGAATCGTGACGTCGATCGTGCGGGCCAGATCGAACGGCCCTTCCTTGACGACGACATCACGGAGGTTCGTGCCTTCGATGTATTCGAAGACGATGTAGTGCCAGCCGTCGTCGGAACCGACGGCGTGGACGCGGCCGATATTTTCGTGGTCGAGGCGGGCGGCCGACTGGGCTTCGTTGCGAAACCGCTTGAGCATCTCCTCGTCGTTGGACTGTTGCCGCGAGAGCACCTTGACGGCGACGACCCGGTCGAGGGTGGTGTCGAGGGCGCGGAAGACGGCGCCCATGCCGCCGCCGCCGACGAACTGGTCGAGCCGGTAGGGGCCGAGGAAGTGGCCCTCGAGCATCCGGCCGATCTCGGCCGTGGCGGCCGACTTGCCGGCAGCGGACGGCCGACCGGAGATGACGGTGGCGTCGCCCGTGGCCACGGGGGCCGCGGGTGATGCATCGGCACGGACGGGGTCCGGCGTGTCGGCGGCGAGGCCCTGGCCGGCAGGGGTCGCTTTTGAGGACGCTTCCATCTCTTCGACCCTAGCAGGCCGGCCCGACGCGGGTCAAACCGTTTGCCCGCGGTGAGCGTTGCGGCAACCTAGCGCGAAAGAAAAAAGCCCAGTTCCTGCACCCACGCGCTACGAAACGCTTCATAGTTGTACCGAGAAGCCGTTGCGACCCCTGAGGCCGCAATGCGCTGAGAGAACGCCGGATCCCGCATCGCGTGAATGATCCCATCCACGAGCCCAGAGACGTCGGGATATGGCACAACAGCGCAGTTTTGCCCCGGCACCATGTATTCTCGTCCTCCATATCCGTCAAAACCGAGCACCACTGTGCCCATCCCCATGGCCTCCAACGGCACAAGTCCGAAGCCCTCGGCTACCGAGAGTGTGAGCAGATAACGCGCAGACGCGACTCGATCCAGAAACTGGTCCCGCGGCAGCCTTGATCTGGACCTCTCCGCTGCTGCGTCCCAATCGATGATCGTCTCCAGATCCCTATCTTTTGCCTTCAAATCCCGACGCACTCGGTCAAGAAGCAATCGCTGATGTGCCCAGTCACCTTTGGTATTCAACTCGACCGAGAAGGGCGGCCTTGTTTCCCAGGTCACAACCGTATTACGGACGGCATCCCCATGCAGAATGAACTGAGATTCCGGGATAAACGCCGGTATTACGGGAGCGTGGATGCCATACGTCTGCGACAGAAAATCACGCACGAAACTGCTGACAGCCACATAGTGATTAAAACAACAGTCAAGCAGCGAAAACGTGTTGAAACCTTGAACATACATGAGTTTCCGACAACGCAACCGCAACCCGAGATTATGCATGGAGAATGAAGGGTTACATATGAGCACATCGTCTGCGCGCGCAAGGTCTTCACACGCTGCCAGTGAGATACTCCGGAATAATGGATCGTAGGAAAACCATCCGTGAGTATGGCCCTGATCATCGCCCGGCCCTACTGTTACGACACAGACCTCGTAACCGAAATCGATGTGCAGGATCCGGGCAACGTGATACGCCATATACGTGCCGCCGTTCGGAACATAACCTTCCACGACGTAGGCGGTCTTAGGCATTGGCCCTCGCTTCCCTGAGCGCGGCCGCCAACTGGAGTTCGACCAATTCCGCTCTCTGCCGAACAGTCTCTCGATACCACCGGAGCGACTCGCCGTGGGCAACGAGTTCAACTCCTCGCCGGATAAAGGTCGCCAAGGCCCCGTGATCGCCTGCGTTGTTTAGAAAAAACTCTTGGAGTCCATGCTGCACACAAAAGACATATCGCTTGTCAATGACCGCGTTGTAATCGCGAGGCCAATAATCACCGCGGACGATCATTGCTGGCGTTCCGAGTGACCAAGCGATCACGGCGACGTGATAGGTGTCGGTAAGCACACACTTTGCCGCTGCAACTGCCTCGAGTAACGCCGATAGGCGCGGTCGTTGCCCGCCAGCGAGATCATGCAAATCGAGCCGCCCCTCGTAGTCGTTTACGTGTGGGAACGACAGCTTGTCTCCCCACGGCAGCCAATCAACCTGCTGCCCGAAACCCCGAGAGAATAACTCGATTGCCTCCCGCAGGTCGTCGACGTCGTGTTTACCGCGCGCAAAGTAGCACAGGAGCCCGCCGGGCTTGGCGAGTGATCTATCCGTACCCTCAGGAAATGCCCCTCGCCAATCGGCCTCGCCACAAAACAACTGCGTGACATCGAGGCCAAGAGCGACTGGCACTCGCGGCGTAACCGCCACCAGTTGTGCAAGCGAGACGATGTCACGAGGCATCACGGACCTGGCGTTCCCTACAAATCGACGAAACGAGGGCGCGTAAGCCTCATCGGCCAGATCGCTTGCGCTGTGGTAAAGGAAAGTTGTGCCGAACGATACGGCCCGTCGCAGGAGGTCGACCGGCGAATTTCTGAGCAGCAGCAGATCCTCGGGAGCGTCGCTCGATCCGCTCAACAGCCCCCGAATGGAGTCAATGTACTGCCGCATGTGCAGCAGGTCACCCCAGTACAGCGGCGACGTGTTGGCCAACTGGTCGGCATGCTGCAGAACGTGGTACTCGATGCCATCGTCGAGTCGCTGCAAACAGTCGTGTTGAGCGTCGACGGCCAAGTGCGCCAGCCGATCCGCTATCGGCATGAGCCGAAAGTACGTCGTATCGCCATCCATCTGATGGCGACGGAGAAACCACCTCACGGCGACTTGGCTCGTGAGCATTCCTGGATTAAACCCAGGCGGCGTCGCCGTGATCACTGATACCGGCCGACAAGACGCCATAACTCATGCCGCGAGAGCGATTGAGGACAACCCCCAAATTGGAGCGGCGATTAAGAGGAGGCCGAAATGCCGCAGACTACCGCGAGACCAAATCGACACCCATAGCGATTCGCTGCCTGCTCACGGCCCGTCGTCGCGACCAACTTCGCCAGCCAGCGACGAACAGTCCGATTCCGGCAAACACGATAGTGGAAGGCTCGGGAACTAGCACCAACTGCCCTGCCTTATACCTGTCACCGATAGCTTGGTCGTTGTTCACGTAGAACGACATGCTCTGTCCTTCGGTAAGCCAGCCGCCCGTCGCCTTCCATTCGCCGTTTAGGAGGTCGATGAACGTGAGGGTGGTGCCACTGAACGAAGCTGTGACAGATGAAAAGTCACCGCTAAAGCTGTCCTGGCTGAACAGTTGCCAGACATCGAAGTTGGCAAAACCAACAGTCGTGAAATCGATCGCAAGGGAGCCGCCGTAGTTCACGTTGTTTGCAGCCACGATTTGGTCGTACAGCCCAACTCCCGTGCCGCTGATGGTCATGGCGGCCGTTGCACCGGAATCCAACTGCAGCGAGCCCACGCCAAGGGCACCCGTCGTATTGACAGCACTCCCGGGCGAAATAATGGCTCCACTCTCTACGGTGACCGCTCCAGCGATCGAGCCACTGCCCCCAAGCGTTCCGGCCCGAACGGTCGTCGCGCCAGTGGAGGAATTGACCCCATTAAGATAGACCGCGGCAGCTCCATCGACGATGACATTGCCGGTGCCCGTAATCGTTCCCGTCACCACGATCGGCGATGCCGTCGCATCTGTCGCCCGCAAAACACCTGCCGCACCGTTAGGGCTTAACGTAAGCGAATGCGAACCAAGGCTGATAGGCCCGGACAACAACAGACTCGTATTTGTAATTGACGCTGAGGCGGCAGTCGTGATCAACGCATCCGCAGAAAGAGCCACCGACCCGGAGATGGAGGCGGTTCGACTTGAAGTGCTAAATGTACCTCGGATGGCCCCCTGCGTACCGCTGCCATAGACACCCGCACCGCCGATCGTGAAGTTGTTCGACAAAGCCGTGGCATTCCGCAACGCAACCGAACCACTGCCGCTGACGATCACGTCTCCGGTGCCGAAGGCATAATTATTGGAACCATCCGCGACACCGTTCCCAGCCGTCCGGATCTGCCCGGCGGTGACCGTGGTGGCGCCGGAGTACGTGTTGCTGCCGGACATGTAGAGGATACTCGCCCCCGACTTCGCCAGGCTCACGACCCCCTCGCCATTTTGAATGCTCCCCGCGAACTCCGCGTCTACCGTCTGGTTTGCACTCAGGGATGCTGGACCGGCCACCGACGACGTGACAATGACACCGCTACTTCCGCTAAGCGTTCCCACCGACAACGACTGACCGTTGAGATCAAGAACGCCACCGTTCACGGCCAGCGAGCCCGTACCCAATGCGTTCGAATTGCCAACTGCGAGCGAACCCGAGGTCACCCTCGTGCCGCCGCTGTAGCTGCTTGAACCGCTCAACAATACCCGCGACTGGGACTGCCCGTTTAACACGACGGAACCAGACCCACTGACCACGCCGCTCAAAACGATCGGCACCGACGTTGTGTTTGTGACGGCGAGATCCGGAGCTAACGTTAGGACGTTCGACCCCAGAACCACGGGTCCAGAGAGTGTCAACTGGCTGCCCGCGATGCCGTTGCTGGCCGCAGTCGTAATCGTAGCATCAGCCGCGAGCGTCACCGTTCCGGAAATCGACGCGTTACGACTTGATGTGCTGAACGACCCCCGAATAGCCCCCAAGGTACCACTGGACGCCAAGCCGTTTCCGCCAATTTGAAAATTGTTCGACAATGCCGATCCGTTTCGCAACACAGCCGACCCGCTTCCGCTGACGATGACGTCGCCGGAGCCGAACGCGAAGTTGTTGAAAGCGTCAGCGACACCGTTGGCTGCAGTACGAACCTGCCCGCCGGTGATGTAGGTATTCCCGGAATACGTGTTGCTTCCCGACAGGAAGAGCGTCGCATCGCCTCCAGACACGCCTATGGAGAGCGATCCAAGCCCGGAAATCCCGCCAGTCGTCAGGTTGAGGTTATGCCCCGCACCGAGCGTCACGGAATTTGAACCCGAGAGCGTCAGCGCGTTTGCAATGGTGTCACCATTAGGAGCCAAAGACGCCGTCGTCGCCGTCGTTGTGATCGTCGAGTTCACCAACGCGAGACTGGATCCGCTCAGCGAAAAGAACGTCGTGTTGGCTCCTGTGCCATTGTTCGTGAACGACATAGTGCCGAGCGTGATCGTGCCGATGGTGTTCGTGCTCGTCGTCTGCGTTGCTCCGCCAAACACGAGGTTCCACGTGCCCGACGTGGTCGGGATCGTGCTCCAATTGGACGAAGTCGACCAATCGCCTGAGACAC
>CAMCQY010000110.1 GCA_945877135.1 Candidatus Kuenenia stuttgartensis | reverse complement strand
AGGAGTCTGGAAAGGAGTCTGGAAAGGAGTCTGGAAAGGAGTCTGGAAAGGAGTCTGGAAAGGAGTCTGGAAAGGAGTCTGGAAAGGAGTCTGGAAAGGAGTCTGGAAAGGAGTCTGGAAAGGAGTCCGGCGGTGGTTCGGAGCAGGAGCCGGCGGAGGGAGAGGAAGCGTCGCCACCGCAGGAAGAGCCGCAGTCGGGGGAAGCTGGCGAGCCGGATGGCGACGACGATGCCTCGCGTGCCCGTCGCACGAAGAAGCGGCTCGGCGCTGCCGAGCAGCGGATGCGGAAAGCGCAGGAAAAACTCGACGAGTCCAAGCGGCGGGATGCCCGGCAGGAACAGGAAAAAGCAATCGAGGAGCTGGAGACGGCCCGGGCAGAGCTCGAGGAGATCCTCCGGCAGATGCGGGAAGAGGAGGTGGAGCGGCTGCTCGTGCAGCTGGAAACACGGCTGCGGACAATGCTGCGGGCCCAGAGGGCCGTGCTCGCAGGCGCGGAGAAGCTGGCGGCGGAACAATCGCAGGCAGATCGCGAGCGGCAATTGGAGGCAGTGCGGCTCTCGCGGGAGCAGAATCTCATCGGACTCGATGCGACCAAGGCCCTCACGCTGGTGCGGGACGACGGTTCGGCCGTGGCGATCCCAGAGGCGCTCGAACAGGTTCGCGACGACTCCAATCAGGCGGCCGGTCGTCTGGCCCGGAGCGACGTGGGGGCCACGACCCGCGGCATCCTGCAAGACCTCGTCACGAGCCTCGAGGAGATGCTGGCGGCGCTGGAGAAGGCCCAGCAGGAGCAGCAGGAGCGGCAACAGGGCAATCAGGGAGGGCGTCCTGCGGAGCCCGGTGAGCAGCCGCTGGTAGACAAGCTGGCCGAACTCAAGATGATTCGCACCCTGCAGATGCGTGTGAACTCCCGCACGAAGCGGTTTTCCAAACTGCTGGCCGACGGCACGGAGCAGGCGGATGAGCCGGAACTGCTCGACGCGCTCGAGCGGCTGGCGGAACGCCAGCGCAAGATCGAGCGGGCCGCCCACGACATTGTCACCGGCCGCACAGAGTAAGGCGGGCCGCGGAGGGATGCTGTCATACGACGCAGCATGTGCTGGCCACCCCCATTCCCTTGCTTGCGCTGCGGGCTTGGATGGATATGGGGCTTGGATGCCTCCTGTTCCGATGCAAGCCCGAAGCGCAAGCGAGAGGAATCCGGGCCGCGGGCACGAAAAAGCATTTGATCTGCCGATCTCGGGGACTGCTCCAGCCCGTTTTTTCCCCCGACAGCACCGTGCGGATATGATGAGGGGGTATGAATTCTTGCGTCCGCATCGCCGGTGTGCCGATCCCCCCTAGAGGCCAGAATCGCATGGAGCCGAGACCGAGTCTGCGTGCTCTCCTGACTACGATCCTCGCGATTGCAATCTTCGTGGTTGCAACCCTCGTGGTTGGGATCGCAGTCACCGGCTCGGTCGTGATTGCCGCTCCGATGCACGGCCAGCCTGCGACGACCGCCCCCGACCGCGATCTGGAACGGCCACCGTCCTGGTCGATTCCCTCCTATGCCGATGTTCGGGTGCGGGTGATCAAATGGCTTGATAGCAAGGTCGCAGCAGGCACGGCACCGGTCGCTGACATTGCCGCTGCCCGGGAGACATGGCCCGAGCAGCAGGCGGCCGATGCGGGGGTGGACCTTCTCGATCACGTCATCGATTCGCTGTCGCGGGTCGATCCCCGCTGTGCGGAGTTGCGACGGACCGCGGCCGCGGGACGGTTGGCGGTCGAGCCGGCCCCTGCCGACGTGGGCTGGCTGGCCGATACCGCCACCGATGCCTTCGAGCGGGATGCGGTTCGGCTGTGGCTGGGAAGAGAACGCGTCCGTTGCGATCGTTTCGACGAGGGGCTCGCCTTTCTGGCCGATCTCGACCCGGCGACCGCGGTCGATCCGGCGTCGCTGCTGTTCCATCGCGCTGCCTGCCAGCACTGGCTGCTGGAGGCGGATGTCGCCGTGGAATCGCTCGACCGGTTGCTGGAACGCGCGGGCGAGATCCCCGTGCGATACGAACGGGTGGCCCGACTGCTGCGGGCCGATATCGCGGCGCTTGAGGACGAGTCGCTCGACCATATCGCGCGGCGTATGCGAGACATCACCCGTCGGCTCGATCTGGGCCGCGCCGGCCAGAAGACGCTGGCCGTCCAGGATGGCGTGATCGATTCGCTCGACAAGATGATCAAGCAGATCGAACAGCAACAGCAGCAGCAACAGAGCCAGTCGTCGAGCGGCGCCGGCGGTGGCGGTCGCAGCGGCAATGGTACGCCGATGGATGACAGCCGCATCGCGGGCGGCAAGGGGCCTGGCGAGGTCACCAAGCGGGACATCGGCGACGCGGACGGCTGGGGGAAGCTGCCGCCCCACAAGCGTGAGGAGGCGATGCAGCAGATCGGCCGCGAGTTTCCGGCGCACTATCGCGAGGCGATCGAACAGTATTTCAAACGGCTGGCGTCTGGCGAGGAGAAGCGGTAGTGCGGACCATGCGGGCGATCATACTCTGCTGGTTGGTCGTGTCGTTCTGGCCGCTGATGGTCGCGGCGCGAGCGGCGGACATTCCACCGGTTGTCCCGTTCTCCGTCGAGGTGGAGCAGGGGGATGGAACCCTGACATCCGGCCTGCTCACACGGATCGATGCCGCGGGCGTGCATCTTGTCAGCCCAGCCGGCGGCCGCGGAGACGAAGTGTCACTGGCCGGCGATCGAGTTCGTGCGGTACGACGCACCGCCGACCAGCCTGCAGTTTCCGAGCACCGGCCCAAACTCGTGCTCACACTCGTGGACGGCTCCACGCTGTCCGGGGACGACTTCGCGTGGGATGGCACCCAGCCAGCCGTGCTGATCCGGCCGGAGGGGCGGATCGAACTGCCGGCCGCCCGCGTGCGGTCGATCGCATGGCTGCCGGATGTCGTCGCCGTGGGGGCCGAGTCTCCGTGGCAGGGGGCGATACCAGAAGGGCCGGAAAAAGATCTCGTGGTCGTCGGCACTGCAGACAACTATGAGTTTGTCGAGTGTGCGATCGCGGGCGTGTCGGCCGACACGGTCACCGTGGTACTCGAAGAGGAGACCATTCCCGTCAAGCGTTCGAAGGTGATTGGTCTGCAGTGGCTGCGGGGCGATCCGGCCGCCGCGACGACTGTCGCGGGGCGTGCGGTCGTGACTGTGTCTGGCGGCGGTGTGCGTGCCAGTCGGGTGGAGTGGTCGGCCGATGGCCTTGTCATCGATGGCGAGATGCGTCTGCCAGCCACCATGTTCATCGGGGTGGACTATGCAGCAGGGCGGCTCGTGCGACTCGCCAGCCTGACGGCTGAAAAAGTCGAGATGGAGCCATGGTTTGGCGGGCTGGTTCGCAATGCCGGTCGAAACGATCCGCTGACGGCATTTTTTTCGCCGCGGACGATCGACGCCGGAGGGGGTGATGTGACTCCGCGATCCGCGGCACCGAAGCGGATCGGTGCAGGGCCGGCCGCGACGGAAATCGTGATGCGGCCGCGGACCGTGTCGGTCTGGCGATTGCCGCCCGACAGCCGTCGGTTTCGCACCGTTGTCGCAGCCCTGGCGGGTGATCAGGCCGCCGATGGCACGACGGTAGCTGTCGCGGTGGATGACCGTGAAGTCTTTCGGCGGCAGATTGGCGGCGGTGCAGTCGCTGACGATGTCGATCGTGATCCGGTCCGCGAGACGGCCGGCGAGGGAGTACCGATCGACGTCGATCTGGCGGCGGGCAGACGGCTCACGGTAACCGTTGATTTCGGGGCCGGGGGCGGCATCGGCGGTGCCGTGCGGTTCACCGACCCCGTGATCGAGCGCTAGCTGGCACCACGAGACAGCAACACAAGAGAGCGGTAAGGCTTTTTATGCGGCAGATCCTGTTCATGCGGCAGATTCTGGATCAACCCTCGGCAGCGAGGTGGATCGCCGCAGTGGTGCAGGCCTGCCAGCGGATTGGCGTGGTGCTTGTCGCGTCGGGAGTGATGGCGGCCGTCGCTATGCTGCCAGTTCACGCTGGCGACGTCGCGGCTTCCGTGCTGAGCGCCCAGCAGCAACGGATCGACGTCATGCGGCGGGCGTCGGCTGCGGCGGTGGCGATCTTCGCGGGAGAGGCCGGGGGCGGTTCGGGTGTGCTCATCAGTCCCGACGGCTATGCCCTCACCAATTTTCACGTTGTCCAGCCGGCGGGCATCGCGATGAAGTGCGGGCTCGCCGACGGTCGGCTCTACGACGCCGTGCTCGTGGGCCTCGACCCGACGGGGGACGTCGCGTTGGTCAAGCTCCTCGGACGCGACGACTTTCCCTCGGCCGAACTGGCCGACAGCGACGACGTCGAGGTGGGTGACTTCTGCTTCGCCGCCGGCAACCCGTTCCTGCTGGCGACCGACTTTCAACCGTCGATCAGCGCCGGCATCGTATCGGGAATGAGGCGCTACCAGTTTCCCGCCGGCACGATCCTCGAGTATGCCGATTGCCTGCAGGTCGATGCGGCGATCAATCCGGGGAATTCCGGCGGCGGCCTGTTCGATGCCGAGGGCAGGATCATCGGTGTCAACGGCAGGGCTTCGTTCGAAAAGCGCGGCCGCGTCAATGTGGGCGTGGGCTATGCCATCTCGGCCAATCAACTGCGTCACTTTCTCGGACTGCTGAAGGGGGGGCGTCTGGTTGACCATGCCACGATGGGGGCGACGGTTGCGACCAGTGCCGATGGCCGCGTGGTTGTGTCGGACATTCTCGAATCGTCCGATGCCTGGAAGCGTGGGCTCCGGTACGACGACGAGATCGTGTCGTTGGCCGGCCGCAGTGTCCGCACTGTCAATGCGTTCAAAAACGTCCTGGGCACGCTGCCGGCCGGCTGGCGGGTGCCACTGGTGTATCGTCGCGGTGGCCGCCGCGAGGAGATTCTTGTGCGGCTGGCTGGCGTGCACACTGCCGCGGAGCTGGCGAACATCGTCGAGGGAAAATCGCAGAAGCCTGCAGGACCGCCACCTTCCCCGCCCCGCGGGCAGGACGGGCCTGATCAAGACGGCGGCCATCGGCAGCCTGGTGAACCGGCGCAGGACTCGCTGCCCGCCGCCGTGCGGCCGTTCTACGAGGCCCGACGCGGCTTCACCAACCACCACTTCAACATGCTGGAGCGGGGGCGTGTCGCCCGCGCGATCGCTGCCGATGGCGAGCTCACGGCGCTCGGAGGCCGGTGGGTTCTGGCGGGCCGCCTCGCCACGGGTGAGGCCTTTCGCATCGAGCTTTCCGACAAGGAGGGGATGATCGACCTGCCCACCGGAGCGACGCGGGTCGATGCCACCGGGGAACTCGACCTGAATCCCAGTCCTCCCGGCAGTGGCGGCATGTTGGCGGCGCTTTTGCTGTGGCGGCGCCTCGTGCTGGAGGGGCCGGAGCCACTGGGTCGCACCAGCTACTGGGGAACCGTGCCGGCCGATCCTGTTGGATTCAACGAGGCCGATGGGCCGCGGCTGGTGGACATGCTCGAGTCATCAGTCGCGGGCGTTGAGGCCCGCTTCACCGTGGGGGGCGACGGGAAGGTGTCCGGCATCGAACTCTGGACCGCCCCCGATGCCGATCCATGCGAGGTCCGTTTCACGTTTGCCCTGCCGGCGCAGCCGCAGGATCTCCCCAGGGGCATGCCTTCCATCATCGAGGTGCGGCATGGCAACGAACTGTTTGGTGAGTTTCGGGTGGAGAAGGCCGCGCTCGAGCAGTCGGCTGGCGAGGTTGGCGGCGGTGTTCTGCCGGCAACCGAGACGGGCGCATTGCCAGGAGGGGGCACATGATTCGACATACCGTGGTCGTGACCGCGATGGTGATCGGCTTTCTGGTTGGCCGCGCCGACGCCGCATCGCCGCAGGAAACGATCGCCGGTGCCGCGAGGAAGGTGGTCAAGATCCACGGTGCCGGCGGGGTGCGCGGACTGGAAGCCTATCAGACCGGCATCCTCGTCTCTCCCGCGGGTCACATCATCACCGTGATGAGCACCGTGCTCGATGCGGACGAATTGACCTGCGTGCTCGACGACGGGCGCCGGTATCGGGCGACGATGCTGGGCGTTGATCCGAGCCGGGAACTCGCCGTGCTCTCGATCGAGGCGGAGGAACTGCCGGCGTTCACCTTG
The DNA here is from genome assembly GCA_945877135.1 of Candidatus Kuenenia stuttgartensis. Classification (GTDB taxonomy): domain Bacteria; phylum Planctomycetota; class Planctomycetia; order Pirellulales; family UBA1268; genus CAMCQY01. The sequence goes on along the minus strand of CAMCQY010000110.1, from coordinate 5,950 downwards.
GCCGCCAGCGATCGCGTGCCGGCGGGAACGAGGATCTTCGCCCTTTCGAATCTGTTCGGAGTGGCGGTGGGTGACGAGCGTGTCAGCGCCCAGCATGGCGTCGTATCGGCGATCGTACCGCTCGAGGCCCGTCGGGGCAGTTACGAAGTGCCGTATCGCGGCGACGTCTATATCCTTGACTGCACGACCAACAATCCCGGTTCACCCGGTGGTGCGGTGGTGGATTGGCGTGGCCGCCTGGTTGGGATGCTTGGCAAAGAACTAAGGTCCTCCGGAAGTGGCATCTGGCTCAACTACGCCATACCGTCCGAATCGCTTGCGGAAGGCTACGCCGCAATCACGTCTGGGACCGCCTCATCGGCCGCCGCCACTCCTGCCGGCGAACCGATGCGGGCTGGCTTCGATCCTGCGACGCTTGGGCTGGTGCTCGTGCCCGACCTGCTCGACCGTACGCCCCCCTTCATCGAGACCGTCGCCGCCGAATCGCCAGCGGCACGGGCAGGCCTGCGGCCTGACGACCTCGTGATCGCGGTCGGCGGTCGTGCCGTGGCCTCGCGGGCGGCGCTGCAGCAGGCACTCTCGGCCTTGGCTGCGGGAGATGTGGTGAGGCTGTCGGTTGTCCGCAGCGGTGCCATCGTGGAGTGCGAACTCGGGCCACGCCCCGCCTCCGGGAGGAATCGCTGATGCTCCTGCTCCGCTGCCGTGTACGAGCTTTTTTGCTGGGCACGTTTCTGGGGACCTGGTGTGGAACGGTGTCCATGGTATCGATGGCCGCCACCGAGGAGCTTCCGTTCGAGGAGGAGGCCGCGATCCGGGCAGCGGTCGAGCGGGTGGCCCCGTCGGTCGTGCGGATTGAAACAGCCGGAGTCTCGGAGACGGTGCTCGCATCGGCGGCCGAAGCGATTCCGGCCAGTGGACCGTCCACGGGCATCGTCGTGGAGGAGGGGGGCTGGGTGCTGGCCACGTCGTTTGCCGTGCCTCGTGATGCCGTCGAAGCGATCGTCGTGATGCCTGATGCGACGGTGCCGGGCGGCCAGCGACGGGTGGCGCGGGTCGTGGGCCGCGATCTGTCCCGCGGGCTCGTGCTGCTGCGTGTTGACGGTGCCGGCCTGACGCCAGTGCCTGAGTGGGTGCCGCGTGCCGAACTGGCAGTAGGCCAGTGGACGATCGCAGTCGGGCGGGCATGGGATCTGGCCGTTCCCAGCGTCGCCGTCGGCATTCTCTCGGCCACGAACCGGTCCTGGGGACGCTCTGTGCAGACCGACGCCTCGATCTCGCCGGCCAACTACGGCGGGCCGCTGATCGACATCGGTGGCCGCGTGATCGGCATCCTTGCGCCGTTGCCGGCTGACACGGCGGGCATGAATCTTGGGACGGAACTCTACGACTCCGGCATCGGCTTCGCAGTGCCGCTTGCCGACATGCTCCGAGTGCTGCCGCGGCTGAAGAACGGCGAGACGCTGTCTCCCGGCGTGTTGGGCATCGGATACAGTGCGCGGGATCCGTTCACCGGCGAGGCCAGGATTGCCACCTGTCGCCCCGGCTCACCGGCGGCAAAGGCGGGTCTGCGTGCGGGAGATCTGATCGTTGCCGCGGACGGCCGACCGGTGACACGGATCGCGGAACTCCGGCATGTGCTCGCCCCGCTCTACGCCGGCGACACGCTGACAATCACCGTCCAGCGGGGCAACCCGGCGACGAGCGAGGCCAACCGTCAGCAGTCGGCACCACCATCCCGGATCGATGTGCAGGTCGAACTCATTGCAGCGCTCCCGCCCTGGCGGCGGCCGATGCTCGGCATCGTGCCGGTGCGGTCGGCCGCGCGGGATGCCCGTCCGGGGCCGGTGCAGGTGGCGTGGGTCTGGGCCGACAGTCCGGCGGCGAAGGCGGGCCTCGTGGCCGGCGATCAGATCGAGGCGGTGATTCCATCACCTGTCGACGGGGATACGGCTGGCGCAGGCGATGCCGTGACGGTCGAGTCGGCGGCGGCACTGGCCGGCATCGTCGCCGGCACTGAGGTTGGGCGGTCGCTCTCCCTCGTGATTTCCCGGGATGGGAAGAAGCAGACGATTCCGGTCGAGGCGACGGCCATGCCCACCGATCTGCCCGCCGATCTGTCGGCACAGGTGCCACCATTCGCGCCGGCCCTCGCGCCGGCAGGCCCGCTGGTGCCGGCTGGAGATGCGGCCGTGGTCGAACGATTGGAGGCTGCGGAAGTGGCACAGCCGCCGCTGGTCGTGCTGCCCGCGGCACCGCCGCGGGAGCCGCTGGCGGTCATCATCTATCTCGATCTGCCGCGGGGGCCCGTGGCCGAGGCTGAGGCGATCGCCTGGAAGGCGGCGGCGGCTCGGCATGGCGTGGCGGTGATCCTTCCGGGATCGGTCGATCCGCAGCGGTGGGGCCGCGAGGATATCGGCGGTATCAAGCGGGCAGTGGCGACGCTCGCGGCCAAGCGTGCCATCGATCCGGCGCGGATCGCCGTGGCGGGCCGCGGGGCTGGGGCTGCGTTTGCGTGGTTGGTCGCCGAGTCGCTCGGCCCCGCCGTGCGGGGCGTGGCTCTCATCGATTCGACACTCCCTCGGCAGGCCGTGGTGGAACCCGCTGAGCCGGGGCGTTCGCGGTGGGTGCTGTTCGGCACGGCGGCCGATGCCGCTGCGGCGGCGCAATTGTCGTCCCGCGTGGAGGCCGACCGGCGGCGGCTGGAGGCGTCGGGCGTTGCGGCGGGGACGCTGCCGATGACGCCGGGCGCCGGTGTGCCGGCCGCCACGCTGGCGGCGTGGGCCGAGGCGCTGGGACTGTTGTGACGCTGCCGTTTCCGCAGGCTGCGCTGCCCAGCAGCAGTTCCGTTCGCATCGTGTTTGCCGACGCGGACCTGGTCGTGGTTGACAAGCCGGCGGGCATGCCGAGTGTGCCGGCGCGGACACCGCTCGATCCGCCCTGTGTCGCGTCGCACGTGCGTGCTGCATTTGGCGCGGTCGAGGCGGTGCATCGGCTCGACCGCGACACGTCTGGCCTGCTCGTGCTGGCACGCTCGAGCCAGGTGCGGGCCGCGCTGGGCCGGGCATTCGAGCACCGCGCGGTGCAGAAGCGGTACGAGGCGATCGTGCACGGCGGGCCCACCACGCACGAGGGAATCGTTCATCTGCCGCTGGCCTCGGATCCTCTGCGGCCCCCTCGATCCCGCGTCGATCCGATCCTGGGAAAGCCCGCGACGACACGCTGGCGGCTGCTCGCGACAGCTTCGGTGGCCGGGCAGCAGCGATCGCGCTTGGAACTGGAGCCGGTCACGGGTCGATCCCACCAACTCCGCGTGCATCTGGCCTGGCTGGGCATGCCGATCGTGGGCGACCGTCTCTATTGTCGAGTGCACGCAGCGGCAAACGAGCCGCTGGCCTTTCGCCTCGGACTCCATGCCGCCTGGCTGGCGTTTCCTCATCCTCGCGATGGTCGGCTGGTCGAGGTCAGGTCGCAGCCACCCGACTGGTTCGCCGAATGGGCTCGATGAGCCACCATCTGGCGGAGCAGACGGTTCATGCCGCAGGCGTCGGCTGCATGGCCGAGGTTCCCACCTGCTGCCAGTACCGGGAGAATCTGCCCAGATCCTTCACGCCGGAACGATCACAGAACCGCGGCCATGGCAGGAACGTCACCGGGAGGGGTGGCTCGGTGCCGGCTTTCCCCGCCTGAATCGTGGCGGCGGCCTGGCGAATCCGCGGACAGGGCGTCTCGGCGAGCACGAGACCATCGCAGCCGTGGGCCCGCGCTCGTCCCGGCAGGATCTCGCGAGGATCGCCAAGCAGCACCTCGACACCCGGCACATCGGCCAGGCAGGCGACGAGGAAGAGCAGCCGGTTGAGCGAAGGACGTTCTGCCGCAAGCCACTCCGGATCGATCACAAAGACCCGCGGTGCCTCCGGATAGGCCAGCGCTGCCGGGCTTGTGGCGGCGGCCGAGTCGAGCGTGATCCAGACGAGAGGCCGATGGATCGCCGCGGTTTGCCCTGCTGGCGTGGCGGCCTGCGGCTTGATCCGCAAGGGCGGCCGCTCTGTGGGCCCGTCCGCGGCAAAGCAACGGGAGGCAAGTTCTTCATACGAGACATCGAGAGGGCAGTGGCCGCGAAGCCCGCACGGTTGGCAGTGCACGCCGCTGGTGAATGTCTCCAGATTCTCGCGGTTGAACAGATAGGGCTTGGCTGAGAAGGTACCGGCCACCCACTGCCACGAGAGGTGATTGCTGGCTGGGTCGCCGTCGATCAGATGGGAGAGAAACCAGTCGGCTCCTGCCTGCCACCGCACGCCGCGGACGTGCACGAGCCAGGACGCAAGCCACATCCGCTCGTGGTTGTGCAGCCAGCCGGTGCGGTGCAGTTTCTGCACGAAGGCATCGATGCACTGCAGGCCGGTGCCTGCCGCGAGCACGTCGGCGGGAACCTCCTCGACCGCCGGCACGCGGTGTCGTTGGGCAGGAGACTCGAGCGGCTGGTGAATCCGGCTCCCCACCGCCGCATACACCTGCTGCCAGTAGTCGCGCCAGCCGAGTTCCGAGATCAGTTTCGCGGCATCCTCAGGTCGCTGGGCCCGGGCCAGGGCGGCATCGCGGACCTCGGCCAGCGAGAGCACGCCATGCCGCAGCCAGGGGGAGAGTCGCGTGACGCTTCCCGCCACATGGTTCCTCGTGCGGGCATAGGCTGCCGGGTCGATCGCTGCCAGGTGCGCAAGGGCGGCGGCACGACCGCCTTCCCATGGACTCGTGGAGGCGTCGGCCCCGCCTTCGGCCGTGTCACCACACCCTGGGAATTCGAGGGTGAGTGCTGCCGCGCGGTCGGTCATTGAAAGAGACAGAAGTCTGCTGAGATCTCGCATGGATTCGCTCCGGTGCCCCGAGGGAAAGTCGTCGCCGTCTAGTGTACGGTGGCCGCGGTTCGGGGCTGGCCGAACCCCATCGCCGGACGTTCGCTCCGGCCATCCATGGACTCCGCGCACTCGATGCTGACTGCGCTCCGGCATCCTGCCTGCGACGACCAATCCGCGGCGGATCGGTGCCCGAGCAACGCCGGCTCTCGGGGCCCGGCCAGCCCCTCACGGATTCTGTATGCGAAACGGTTCGCTCAAACGTGCTCTCGGTAAGTAAAAAACTCACCGCCGCAGGGAGAGCTCGTATCTTCGCGGCCGCCGCTCACAAGCCGCTGCGCTTTTCGTGTGCAGGCACGTGCGCGAAAAGTGTGCGTCACGTGCGGGATTCAGTTCGCCCGTCTGTGGCTGAAAAAATCTTATTCACAGCCATGCTTCTGCGGAACACTCAAAATCCCCTCGAAAAAAGGCATTTCGTGTGTTCCGCGATGGCTTGCCAGCGAGAGTCGAGAAGGAAGTCCTCGGTCTTTGGCACGTCACTTGCGGTGCTAGCAAACCGTAATCGCACGGCGCCCAGGGTGTGTCCTGGCGCCCGGTGGGATGAGCGGTGCGGAGCCGCCACTCGCCGGAATCTCTTCCGTCTGGAGTCGCATGATGCGGTCTGTGCTTTTCTCTCTCTCACGGGAACTTGTGTCTGGTTGTCAACATTTCGCCGGCTGGTATGTCCCTCGGCGTTCGATGGTCCCGATCGGAATTCGGTCTGGAGGCCGAAGCTTCGTGACGGCGATGGCGGGGTTCGCCATTGTGATGTCGCTGGTGACGCTCATGCCGCAGACCGCTCTGATGGCGGAAGAAGCGGTCGCCGAACCGGCCGCTGCGGCTTCCGCAGACGCGCCCCCCCCCGACACCCTCGAAGCCCTTCGCGCCGACGCCGACATACTGTGGACGTGCCTCGCCGCGTTTTTGGTGTTTTTCATGCAGGCGGGGTTTGCGATGGTGGAAGTTGGGTTCACGCGGGCCAAGAACGCATGCAACATCATCATGAAAAATCTGATGGACTTCGGAATTGGAACGATGGCGTTCTATTTCCTCGGATTTGG
>CAMCQY010000109.1 GCA_945877135.1 Candidatus Kuenenia stuttgartensis | reverse complement strand
TTCGCGACCTGCACCAACACGATCCGCTCCGAGAGTTTTTTGCTGAACTCGCCGCTTTCGAAATAGCCGAAAAGCGACATGGCTTTCTGGCCCAAGGCGCCAGTCCCTTGCTCGCTCGGATCGATGACGCCATCGGACATTTCAATCATCACGCCCCACGATCGTAGATCTCGCTCGACGACCATCATGTCGAGGGGATCACGAGGCCGCCCCAGCCGATCTCGTTTGAATACGAACAGGTGGGAAACCCTCTGGTTCTGCCGGATACCCGCGAGCATGGCGTCAAAGCCTGGTCGCTTTGTCCTGCCTCCGCTCACTGCATCACCCGCGTCCGCGACGGTCGTGCCTCTCCCCGCCCCAAACTCGCCCTCTCGAAGCTCGGGAATGATTTGTTCAGCCAGTTCCATGTTGTCGCGAGGCATTAGTTGCCTCCCTTGGTCTTATCCGCCTGCAGATTCCCTCTCTCGAAACGGTGCCGTTGAGGGGGGAAGAGCGGGTCAGACGCGTGATGCCTCCATCATCAGCCGTCCTGACGCGTCAGCGCGAGGATCGCAGCCGTGGCGCGGAGTGGCCGCGGTCACGGATGTCGCGGAGCAGTGCCCGCAGTTCGGCGACCTTCTCCGGATGGGCGGCGGCGAGGTCGTGCTTCTGCGGCAGATCAGTCTTCAGGTCGTATAGTTCCGCCGCACCGCCGTCGTCGGCGGGATAGCCATGCCGCGATTCCCATGCGGCGTTGCGGCGGGATGAGTAACCGTCCTTGGCATCCACGAGCAGCCAGTCGCCGTGGCGGATCGCGTAGCGGCCCGACACCGTATTGTGGACGTGGGAGAGGCGGACCGGTTCCGTCTCCCCTCTGAGAAGCGGCAAAAGGTCGTGGGAGTCTTCCGCGGAGTCCGTGGGCAGCGCGAAGTCGATCGCGGCGGCCAGCGTGGCCATCAGGTCAATCTGGGAGACGAGGACGTCGCAGACGCGGCCCGACGAGGTGACTCCCGGCCACTTCACGATGAACGGCACGCGGTGGCCGCCCTCGTAGATGTCGCGCTTCAGGCCCCGGAGCGGGGCCGACGACCAATGCCCGAACTTCGCGTCGCGGGCGTAAGCGTAGTGCTCGGGCCCGTTGTCGGCGGTGAAGATGACGATCGTGTCGTCCGCGAGCCCGGTCTGCTCGAGGGCCTCGAGGATCAGGCCGACGCACCGGTCGGTCTCGTGGACGAAGTCGCCGAATGCTCCGGCAGCGGACTTCCCGTCGAAGGCGTCGTTCGGGATGATCGGGGCGTGGGGCGAGGGCAAGGCGAAATAGAGAAAGAATGGCGCGGCTGCATTCTTGCGGGAGCGGATGAAGTCCACGCCGCGCTCGGTGATCGTCGGCAGGTTCTGGTAGGGATCCCAGCCCGACACCATCGGTCCGGGCCGGCATTCCCAGTCACCCTCCTTGATGGGCTTCCACGCTGCCTCGTCCAGCATCGTATCCGGCGGCACCACGACGCGGTCGTCCTCGATCCAGCAGTAGGGCGGGAAGTTGATGACGTCGTCGCCGAAGTAGCGGTCGAAGCCGTGGGCGAGAGGGCCGTCGGGAATCCGACGTGACCAGTCGAAAGCCTCCGAACCCCAGACGGGCCGTTTGCCCTCGGTGCGAGGTCGGGCGTCGGGCTTCCGGATGGAGTCCCAGCCCCAGCCGAGATGCCATTTGCCGATCGCGGCGGTCGCGTAGCCGCCGGCCCGCAGCATTTCAGGGAGCGTGAGCCGTTCCGACTTGAACACCGACGGGTCGAAGGAGTCGACGATGTCGTGGAAGTCGCGCCAGTGATGACGTCCGGTCAGGAGCGCGTAGCGGCTCGGCGTGCAGATGCCCGACGAACTGTGCCCATCGGTGAATCGCATCCCCTTCGCGGCGAGGCGATCGAGATGGGGCGTGGGAATCTTCGAGGATGGATTGTAGCAACGCAGGTCGCCGTAGCCGAGATCGTCGGCGTAGAGCACGAGGATGTTGGGCTGGCGCGCGGCGATTTCCGCAGCCTGGCCAGAGACCGAGACTCGTGGAAGCAACAGCAGTGTGATGACGGCGCTGGCGAGGAATTTCGAGTGCATCGCAGCATCGGTGAATCGGGGAGGGGGACTCCCGTAGCGAGTTTGTTCGCGCGGGGAGTCGGAGGTATCGCGAAGAGCGAAGCCTAACGCGCCGTGTCTTGTCGCAGGAAGACGCCCAGGACCGCGAAGTCCGCGTCTTTGTCGGTCGTCAGCCGAAACGCTGCCGCCCTCTTGCTGTCGAAACGGGCATCCGTTATTTCGAAGTCTTGTCGCTTGATGACTCCGGTGTTGCCGATCTTGAAGTTGCCCGCGCTTCTGTCTCCGGGCGGTCGGCCCCCTTCGACGCCCATAGCGTCGTAACCGAGCACCGCGGTGCAATCACCCTTGTCAAGATACAAGACCGAAACCAAGACCTTCGGACACGCCCCATCCGAGAGCTTCTTGTCCAAAACGCGGAATTCCATGCTGCGCTTCCCGGTGCCGACAGTGGAGACCGAGAGCCAGGCTGGACGGCCCGCCAGCGTGCCTTTGCTTACCTCGAATTCATGGCTGCCCCTCATGGGCGCAACCAGCCACGCTTGATCCAGCCCCTCATCGGGGATCGACGCCAGTTTCGCGGCATCCAGACCTGTCGTGAACGCAGCCCAACGGGCCGGATGAACCGTCTTTTCGTGAATCTCGGTGCCGAACAGTTCATCGTCCACGCAGCCGGCGTCATCGGAGAGCTTCATGTAGATCTTCCGCCCGAGCGGGTTCGAAAACTCATTGAACACAAACGTCCTGTCCGGCTTGCCTTGCGGGGCGCCAATCCAGCCTTTGACGGTGGCTTGCGATCCCAGGCGACCATCCGGGTTGGGCGTCGGTCCGGAAATCGTCGCCGGATCCAGCGTGATGTGTTCCAGAATCTTGAACGCTTCCATGTGCTCCTCGTAGCCTGGAATCGAGTGTTTCATGTGCACGTAGTAGCCTGGCCCCTTGCTGGGAGTCTGGTTGTCCGCAAACCAAGGGTCGCCTTCGTTGACCTGCATATCGACATAACCGGTGATGCCGCTGGCGACCGGGTCGAGGCTGTAAACCAGCGGCCCCCTCGCCAGCACCGCACGGCCCTCCTGCTCGCGGAAGCCGCGCATCCAGCGCCATTCCATCGGGAAGTGCAGCTCGACCACATCGCCCGTCTTCCATTCCCGGCGCACGGGCAGGAAGCTGCCGCTTTTGAAGCCCTCGAGCTTTGTCCCGTTGAGCGCGACCGAAGGCGTCGTGCACCAGGCCGGAATGCGAAAGAGAATTTCCTGCTGCACGGGCTGGTCGGCTTCCACGGTAACGCGAATGCTGCCGGAGGCCGGATAATCGGTGCTTTGCACGAGATGGAGGGCCGCGCCGCCGGGCGTCGTGAAATGCGCATCGGACTCGGAATACAGGTTCACGTAGAGCTGATCGCCGCGCTGGTAATAGACATACCAAGGCAGATAGGACAGCACACGTCGCTGGTTGCCCGGGCAGCAATAGTAGTCCATAGGGAATGCAAGACGCGTGCCTTCGACGCTCAGGTCGTATGCGATCATGCGGCCCGTAGGCGACTGCGCGGCGAAAATGCCATTCAGATACGTGCGCTCCATGACATCGCCGTAGTACGCATCGGGCCGCTCCCGCATGGCGTACTTGAAAAACTGCATCTCGTACCGTTTGGAACAGCTATGGTCTACCTTCGTACGGTTGGCTTGGAACTCGTGAAATTCCGGATCCAACGGCATGAGCGACCGCGTGGTTTGGCTGTGGCGCAAGGCCTCGCCCTGCGCGATCGCGCCGGAGGGCAGCGCCCCGCCATCCTTGATCCAGGCGATGAACTGGGGCCACGCCGACGCCAAAGCCTGATTCGGATGGGTGCGATTCAAATCGAGCATCGTCAGATTGAGATCCAACCAACGGTACGCATGACGTCCTTCGAGCCGGAGTGGCTTGGTCGGATCTCCACCGAGTTGCGTGGACCAAAACTGGGATAGGCGATCGTCCGGGAAAAACGTCTCCCGAACCCAGTCTCTGTAACGCGGATTCCCAGACGCTTCAGAGAGGGCGATGAGTGGATATTCATTCGTCCACAGACTGCTCGCCATGGCTTTGCGGTTTTCCACAGAGGCTTCCTCCCAGGATGCGATAAAGGCGTCGCCCAGTCTCTTCGCCGCTTCGAGCGATCGAGGCCGACCGTGGACACGGTAGTCGTTCACCAACGCATTCAGAGTGCAGCCCATTTCGTGGGCGTCAAACATTGGCACGCCACGAGGCAAACCAGTACGCAACCAGCCGATGTAGCCATCCGGCTGCTGGGTGGAAATCAGTTCATCGATCCAGTGATTCTTCCAGTTGATCACCTCCTCGTCCCCGGTGTACGCCGCAAAATGAACGGCACCGTCCAACGTTTGACCGATTCCCGTGTAGCCTCTCTCGAGCTGTCGTTTTCTGAATGGCGAAAGGAAGATTTTCTCCATGTCCAACTTAAGCAGATTGCCCCGGATGAGCGTCTCGATGCGCTGCCCCATGACGCCGCCGAGCTTGATGCGATAGGGAATCCCCGCCGGGGTCGCGTTCCCTGGCTGAGATGAAGCGATCTGTGTGGCTTTTGCGTTGTCCGAAACGCTATTTGGCTCTCTGGCAGGAGCCGTTGTCTGCGCGGTGGCGGATGCGATATGCACCGCCAGCGATGCGAGCAACAGGGCGGCGGAGAGGGCGAGGCGTGGTTTCAGCGATTTCATTGATTGCCTTTTCATTGCCATTGGTTTCACAACGTGTGGTGCCGTCGGATCTTCAGGGTATTTCCGTTCCCACCTGCGGGTTGGCGTTGCCTCCGGACTGCAGATAGGCGACGAGATCCAGCACGTCGTTCCTGTCGAGGTGGTTGATCAGGCCTGCTGGCATCGTCGAGACGGGCGATACATGCCGCTCGTCGATCTCGTCCCGCCTGATCCGGGTCAGATGCCCCGGATCGAGCATGTTCTCGCAGACCGAGAGTTCGTTTTCGTTGAGCGTGACCACCCGGCCCACGACCGAGCGTCCGCTCGAAAGCACGAACACCGAGGCCTCGTACTGATCCGAGATGACGCGGCTCGGCTCGATGATCGACTCGAGCAGGGCTCGGGCATCGTACCGACGGGCCACTGCGGTCAACTCCGGCCCAACGGCTCCTCCCTCGCCGCCGAAACGGTGGCATTTGAAGCAGGCAGCCGCGCGGAACATGCGGCGACCGTTTTCGAGATCGCGGCCGGACAGGCCGGCTCGAACCTCCGGGAGCAGGTCGTCCACGGCCCATGTCCGCACGAATGGCCGTGACTCGGCTTCAACGACCGGCAGGTCGACGGCGGCCGGCGGCGCGAGCACGTCGGCGAGTGCCGCCTTCTCCGTGTCGTCGAGCCGGTCGATCGCATCCTTCCGGATGTTCTTGAGGAAGTCGGCGAACGAGAACCCGCCCCGCAGCCGGGCCGCGGACGCGAACCAGCGGAGGTATTCCCGTCGCTCGGCAATCGTCCACGGACCGTCGAGCGCCCGCAGGCAGTAGGCGTAGTGAACCTGGTCCTCCTGCGTTGCTGCCGTCGAAAGTAGGGCAAGTGTCTTGCGGGCAACCGCCGGATGACCGAGATGCACGAGCAGCCGGCAGAGTTCCCGGTCCAGAACCGCGACACCCGCCGGATACCGCGCGTCGAGCCGTGCGGCGAGGGATGACGACATGTCGGCATCGGGAACGCCCACGCGAATGCACGCCAGGCCGACGGCCCGCAGCAGGTCGAGTCGCTGCGCTACCGTCAGCTGCTCCCCTTCGACGTCGAGCAGTTCTGAAAAGAGCTTGCCAGCGACCTCTTTTCCACCGCACCGGGCAACCGCGAGCAGGGCATTGATCCTCGCATCTGTTGCCGAGCGTTCCGCCAGCGCCCGCGCGGTCCAGCCGGCCGGTGGTACGAGCTCGACCGCCGTTCGTGCCGCATACCGAATCGATCGGTCAGGATGGCCGAGATGCGGCCAGGCCCGGTCAACGACGTCGGCAGCTCCCGATGCATGGAGCGATTCGATTTCGTTCCGCAACCGGCGGAGGCGGTCTTCGGGGCCAGCAGCGACTGCCGCCGGCGCTGCAGGGATCAGCTCTGCCTGCGGCGGCGACTCCCTGGGAGTGTAGGTCACACGGTAGAGCCCCGACTGCGTCCGCCGGCCGCCGGTCGTGAAGTACATCGCCCCGTCCGTCGGGTTCACGACGAGGTCGCTCACCGGCAGTGGCGCCGCGGAGATGAACCGCTCCGCTGCGCCGGTATAGCTCGCTCCGGAGGGCGAGAGGTGCACCGCATAGATCGTGCCGTAGCTCCAGTCGCAGATATAAAGGGCGCGCTGATACTTCGCTGGAAATGCCGCATGCGTGCCGAAGGCAACGCCCGTCGGTGAGCCAGGGCCGATGTCGACGACGGCCCCCACGCTGTCTGGAAACCACGCCGGCCACGGGCCCGTGCCGGTTCTCCAGCCGAATTCGCCACCGCTCACGACATGATTGACCCGGGTCGGGCGGTACCAAGGCGTGCCCACGTCCCATTCCATGTCGGAATCGTAGGTGAAGAGATCGCCCTCGGGGCTCACGGCGATGTCGTACTGATTGCGGAATCCCGCGGCGACCAGTTCCCAGTCGCGGCCGTCCGGGCTCACTCGTGCGACCCAGCCTCCCGGCGCCCGCAGCTCCGCGAACATGCCGCCGGGCGTGCTCATCGAGGGCAGCAGCTGATCCTCCCCCCAGACCCGCGGGACCCGCGACCGGTTTACGTCCGTCAGCTTCGTCATGTTGCCGCAGCAGACGAGCAACGAGTTGCCGTCGGGGGCCAGCGCGATGCCGTGGGGACCGTGCTCGCCGTTGCCATCCAGGTGCCGCAGCAGTTCGACAGAATCGTAGCGATCGTCGCCATCCGTATCCCGTACCCTGTAGAGGCCGACGCGGGAGAGGTCACGGTCGTTGGCCATCACGTAGAGGCTGCCGAACGCGCACAGCAGGCCCTGGGCCATGCCCACGTCGACCTCAATCGGCTCGACCAACGCCGTTGCCCCAGAGCCCCTGGTTGGCACGGTCGCCCGGTAGAGCCGGCCGTACTGGTCTGCAGTGATGAGGCGGCCCTGCGGATCGACTGCAAGGCAGACCCACGATCCCATCGTGGCAGCTGGAACCGAATAGAGAAGTTCCACAGCGAAGCCGGGCGCCACCTTGATGTCGGCGACCGCGGTGCCCGTTGAATGCGATGGGTCGGTGGCCCCAGCATGGGCTGCACCCAGGGCGATCGCTGCCAGGGCGACGGCTATGGAGAAGATGGAATGCATGATGCCGTCAGGGGTGGTTGGAGCGACCGTCTCCTACCGGCAACGACTTGCGGTGCTCGTCGATGCGCAGGCCGATCTTGTCGAACGGAATCGGCTCGAAGCCGAGCGCGCGGGCGGGGGAGTCGGCGGCGAGCCCGAAGTCGGCCGGGGGCGCGCCGCTGAACCGCGGATCGGTGTCGATGAGGTTGTTTTCGAACGTGACGAAGGGCCTGGCCTTCGGCTGCGTCACCTCCCATTTGCCTTTCCAGCAGATGTTACGGGCCACGACGTTGCCCTTGGGGGCCAGCGGTTCGTCCTCCAGAATGCCGACGAGCCGTGGGTAGCGGGTCGACCAGGGGGGCTGCCGGTGATCCATGTGGATCAATTCCTGCGTCGCGGGTTTGCCGACGCCGTTCGCCCATCCCAGCCCCCGCGCATCGATGGCAAAAGCACGGGTACACCGGAGAAACATGTTGTTCGTCATCAGGTTGTCGCGGCCGCCACCAATGAGGACGGTACCGGAGATGTCGGACGTCGTGATGTTGAAAAAGACGTTGCCGGATATCTCGGCCGACGAGAAGCAGTCGTCGAGATACACCCCTTGCGTACCCTTGCCCTCGAAACCGTGGAGGTCGTGCAGATAATTGAAGCGGATCGTGTGGCCGCGCATCGACCAGGTCTCGTCGAGCGACCGCCTGCCGTCGAGCACGCCGGTGTAGATCGCGCCCGCGTCGTTGGCCTGGAAGACCGAAGAGTGGATCTCGTTGTATTCGATCATATGGTCGTTACCCGTGAAGCCGATGGCGACGTGCGGCACGTGGTGGATGAGATTGTTCGTCGCGCGATTGCCGACGCCGATCAGCTTGATCGCCTCTTGATAGAGCGGATCCCATCGGGCGGTGTGGTGGATGTGGTTGTTGTGGGCGACATGCCCCGCCGGCACGAGCAAAGCACGGTCGCCGCCCTCTAAAACGATGCCGCCCTGGCCCGTCTCGTGAATGTCGCAGCCGACGACGGCATGCCGGACGCCGCCGCGGACCTGCACGCCCCAGCCGCCCATGTCGCGGATGGTGCACGCCTCGACGCGTACGTTCTCCCCTCCTCGGATCACGAGGCCGCTACCGCGGCCGCAGGCGAAAACAAGGCCTCGGAACGCGACGTGCGCCGCGTTTTCCAGTCGCACTGGGTCACGCACCACAGACACGCTTGCCCCGCCCGGAGCGATCGGCTCCGCCGGCCAGCAGTAGAGCGTGGCCGTGTCGCGGTCGAGATACCACTCGCCGGGACTGTCGAGTTCCGGCAGCAGGTTCTCCACGTAGAACCACTGCCCATGGCGGATCTTCATCGTGCCGCCCGGGATCGGGCCCACGACGAGTCCCTTCGTGTCGGCATCGATGCCGGCGAGCGGCAGTCGCATGCAGCCCCAGTCCCACATCCAGAATCCCTGGAGGATCGCCCCCTTCTCGGCAGGCCAGCGCGAGGGCCGGGCGTCGTCGCAGCAAAAGGCTCCGCCCGGCGCAATCGCGGCTCCTTTACGGAGTTCGGCATCATCGACGCCCGTGACGGCGGCGACATGCATGTAACCCGCATTGGGATAGCGGGCGAGCGTCATCGGCCGCTCTCCGACGAAGAACTCGAGGCCCGGATCGGAAACGCAAAACCCGGCGCCATTCATCCCCTGCATGTCATCGACACTGGCCTCTTTCAGGCTGGCGGCGACGACGCGAGGTCTGGCCGCCGGGGCGAGCCTCGCGAGTACGGCCTCATCCGTCACCGGCCGAAACCGGTCCACGGCCCTCCCGCCGCTGATGATCGGCCGCTCGCCGTCCGCCGCCCGGTAGACGACAGGATGGTCCGGTGTGCCAGAGTCCTCGGCGCCGAGCGTGAAGGGTCGCGGCAGGAAATGCGTGCCGCCGCGGAGCGTCACTGTCACGGGTTCGGCCTCGATCGCGCCGGCCTTTCGCGCAGCGCGAATCGCCTCACGGGCCCGCTCGACCGTGGCGAAAGGCTTTTCCGGTGTCCCCGGATGCGAGTCGTTGCCATCGACGGATACCGTGAACTCGGCCGCGTTGACGAGACTGTTCACGAACAGTAGCCAGACCGCCGCTCGGAACATACGGCGCCAGGAGCGGAAGAGCATCGACAGGACCTCCAGTTTGACTATTTCGACGAAAGCGGGAAATCGATCGTGTTGTCGCCAGGCTTTACCTCGACCCTGAGCGTGGACTGGGCGTTGTATTTCGCCGGAATCAGGTCCTTGTAGCCGGGGCCCGGCTGTTCGCTCAGGTTCATGGTGATTCGTACCACGCTCAGCCCGAGCGCCGCCCCCTTCAGGTGTGAGCGATACGCGACCGCGTATCGGCCGGAGGGATCAGTCGCTCCAAACGATGACATTCCCGCATCGGATGTGAACAAAACCATCGCGTTGCCGAGCGGCTTGCCGTCAAGCGTGACGACTCCGCTCACCGGTGCCAGATCGGGCGTGCCGCGAGTTTTCCGACTACATGCCGATGTCGTCGCCACAAGCAAGACGCACCACACGAGCAGGAAGTTCCGTGGAAATGGGAACCGGAGATTGTATCGTTGCATGGAGATGACTCCTCGGGGCGGCTCCATCGCACGAGGCGGGGGCCTGGCAGGTTGTGATCAAACTTGATTCGTGAAATGACTGCACGGCAATCAGAAGGGCATGTTGAAGTTCTGCCCGTCATTGCGGCGGCGGAGGAGAGCATGCGTCGTGTCACTGATGTTTTCGTTGACAAACACGACCGCTCCGTCGGCCATGACCGCTTGCACACCGCCGACGTGCTTACTGGAATTCAAAAAAACGTGTCCGTACGTCCAGAGCGATCGCCCGATCCAATACCCGCTCCCCCCTCCATAGGTTTCGCACAACGCCGTATTCATCCCGCACGTTGCTGGACTGTTCTGCACGGTCGGTCCCGCCCAGGTGCCACCAGCATAGGCGCATGCCACGCCGCCACAGTTCAGGCCTCCTTTTTCCGGCGTGGATGCCCGTTCGACCACCATCAGCGTCTTACTCGTTCCATCCGTCACATCCTTAAACCTCATGTCCTGCTTGGCCCAGATCATGCCCCCCTGGTCGCCGCTGACCGACGGATTCGACGCCAAGCCAACGCAGGCGGCGCTGGCGATGGTGGTCGTGCCGGCGCTGGCCCCGTAATTACAAACGCCGTGACCAAAGGGGCCTGCGCCAGTGCCGCCTTCCGATGGGCAGCGGTAGGCAGGCACGACCGTCAGGGCTACCTGCCCTGCCCAGTAGCCGCCCTGAGTCCACCAGCTTACGGACGTTCCCGACGACGTCGCCAGCGCGACCATCTTGTCGTAGAGCACAGGATTCTCGTTGTAGGGCAGAATGAGTGCTGACCAGGCCAGGCCGGTGGCGTTCTTGTTGAGTGCCTCGCCGCCCGACATGTTGTCGTTCTGGTAGGGATAGTTGTCCACGGCCGACGGAGGGATCGTTTTCCGCGCATCGGCGTAGTTGTGGATGGCGATGCCGATCTGCTTGAGGTTGTTCTGGCACGACGACCGCCGTGCCGTCTCGCGTGCGGCCTGGACGGCGGGGAGAAGCAGCCCGACGAGCGTGCCAATGATCGCGATTACGACCAACAACTCGACGAGCGTAAATCCGGTCGCGGCCCTGACGGTTGGCACGCGGCCGCGGAGGCAGGAGATGATCCAAGACGTATTCATAAACGCACCCTCTCGTGAACGAGCGACGAAAAAATAAAAAGCAGGAAACTCATCGGAGTGACATGATCAAAGGTGTTTTGAGGAGAGCGGTGCGGTAGACTCCCGCACCACCAGTTCTGGGGCGATCCGCAGGCTGCGCGGTGGGGCATCCGCCTTCCCGGCGTCGAGCCGTTCCAGGATCAGCCTCGCCGCATTCCGGCCGATCTGCTCGAAATCCTGGCGGATTGTCGTGAGCTTCGGCGCGAGCCACTGCGACTCCGGCAGGTCGGCGAACCCGACCACCGAGACATCGCGGCCGGCCCGCAGTCCGAGCTGCTCCAGGGCCTCGTACACCTGCTGGGCGAGCAGGTCGGAGGCGCACGCAATGGCCGTCGGGCGGCGCGGCGCATCGAGCAGTTCGATCATCCGATCACGGCAGTCGTCGAGGCCGCATTCGACCGTTCGGAGGTCGATGTCCCGCCGGCCTCCGAACGCCGCCCTGAAGCCACGCAGGCGATCGGCAAACGTCGCCACCCAAAGATCACCGGCGACATGGGCGATACGACGATGCCCGAGCGCGAGCAGGTGCTCTGCCATCAGCCGGCCACCGGCGACGTCGTCGATGCCACTGAAGTCCGCCCGCGTCTTGTCGAGCCGCCGGTCAACCGCCACGAGAGGTATGCCGCGTTCCCACACCTCGTGCAGATAGCCGTCGGGCACGGTCTCGTCGGATGGCCAGAAGATGATCCCGTCGACCCGCTGATCCAGCAGCCGGTGAATGTGGGAGAGTTCCATAGGGTCCGGCGCCGTGCCCGTATTCACGCCGCGGAAGTGGAGCAACGGCAGGCTACCGTGGCTCGCCAGTTCGTTGTGGATGCCTCGGACGAGTAGTGCGGTGAAGGACCGGGAGAGATTCACCATCACGCCGACCGTGCCGCTGCGGCCTGTTTGCAGGGCCCGCACTAGCCGGTTGGGGCGGTATCTGAGCCGCTCCGCGACGTCGAGCACCCTCTTGCGGGTCTTTGCCGACAGCCGGCCCTCGCCCTTGAGTGCCCGCGAGACGGTCATCAGCGACACGCCGGACTCGGCGGCAATCTGCTTCAGTCCCACACGCTGGCGGCG
>CAMCQY010000108.1 GCA_945877135.1 Candidatus Kuenenia stuttgartensis | reverse complement strand
AGCGGCTCGCCCGCTTCGGCCGAGGCATGGCTCTTTCGCTCGAACTCAGCGAACATCGTCTGCCGCACGATCGTGGCGCGGATGGAGTCGATCTCCCGCGCGATGATCGCAGCGCGTTCCTTGGGCGAAGTCGCCCGCTTGAGCAACAGGCGCGTCAGCAATTGTTCATTGAACGTACTGGCCACCTCCGCCACGAAGATCGTGTAGCCGGAGTAATGGTAGGGCTGGGCCTCGGCCGAATACCGTGTGTGCATCGAGTGGCCCGCCTCGTGGGCCAGCGTAAACACGTGCTCGATCGCCTCCTCCTGGAAGTTCATCAGGATATAGGGATCGGAGTCATAGGTGCCCGAACTGAAGGCCCCAGACTGCTTGCCGGCGTTGGGATACCTGTCACACCAGCGGCCGAGAAGCCCCTGCTCGAGCCGCTTGGTGTAGTCGCCACCGAGCGGTGCGAGCGACTCGATCACCACCCGCACGGCGTCGTTCCAGTTGTGTCGTTGTTCAAGTTCCGGCACGAGGGGCACGTAGCAGTCGTAGTGGTGGATCTCGTCGAGCCCGAGGATCCGTTTCCGCAGGTCGTAGTAGCGGTGGACCGCCGGCAGGTGCGAGTGAACCGCGGAGATCAGCTGGTCGTAGACGGCGATTGGCACGTTGTCGGCGAACAGGGCGGCCTCGACGGCGCTCGGATAATGCCGCACCTTCGCCGCGTAGGCATCGCGTTCATTGGAGCCTGAGAGGGTGGCAGCCAGCGTGTTGGCGTGAGCCTCGTACTGGGCGTAATACTGCTGGAACGCCGTCCGCCGCACCTCCCGCGACGTGTCGTGCAGGAGGGTCACGAACGTCGCGTTCGACAACTCGACCTGCTCCCCCGCACCGTTGGAGACGTTGCCAAACTTCATGTCAGCATCGGTGAGCTGTCGAAACACCTTGCCCGCCGTACCGGCGAAGCTCCCCTGCATCGCCAGAAGTTTTTCCTCCGGCTCCGAAAGCACGTGCGGCCTCGTCCGGGTGAGGCGTTCGAGCAGGAGTTGGTAGGGAGCGAGCACCGGCAACTTCATCCACGCATCGAGCGTGGCCGGTGGAATCGCCATGATCTCGGGGCGGATGAAGCTGGCCTTCTCCCCAGCCAGCGTGGCGACGTGCTGAAAGCGGCCGGCCATCCGCTGGGCATCGGCCGCGGCTTGATCCTCACTGGCCCGCAGGTGCGCATAGGTGCCGAGACGGTCTCCCTCGCGATCGACGGCGATGTCGTAAGACAGACACTCCGCGAGCCGTTCGGCCGACGAGCCGAGCGTGCCGGCAAACGCCGAGAACCCCGGAATCCGTTTCTCCCATTCGGCCAGCGCCACCGCCCATTCCGCATCAGACGAAAACAGGCTTTTCAGATCCCACGTATCCCCCACGGCCACGTCGCCCCGCGCCGGCAGCCTCTTCACCGCACCCACGTCAGTCATGCTTTGTCTCCTTCATTGATGATCGCAAAACATACCACGGGGCGCGGGCAGCCCCGAACCGCGTGCAGCAGAAATCCCCCGGCTCGCGCCGGGGGCTTGTATGAGTCTCTGCGGAATCCGTGAGGGGCTGCCCGTGTCCCGAAAGCCGGCGTTGCTAACCAGCGCAGGCAGGATGCCGGAGCGCAGTCAGCATCGAGCGAGCGGAGGCCATGGATGGCCGTAGCGAGCGTCCGGCGACGGGGCACGGGCAGCCCCGAACCACGCAGCGAACTCACAACCTCCACACCGCACTACCCCAGGCGAGGCCGCCGCCGAAGCCGCAGACCACGATCGTGCTGCCCGGGCCGATTCGGCCGGTCTTCCAGGCTTCGTCCATCGCCAGCGGGATCGAGCCGCTCGACGTGTTGCCATAGCGGTCGAGGTTCACCAGAAATCGGTCGCTGGAAATGCCGAGGGATTCACGGGCACCCTCGATGATCCGGGCGTTGGCCTGATGCAGCACGAACAGGTCAATCGCTTCCATCGCAATGCCCGATCGTGCGACCACCTGCCGGATGTTTTCCTCAGCGAGCCGGATCGCCCACTTGAACACCGCACGGCCGTCCATCTGCATGAACTGTTCCCGCTTCGCAAGGCCCTCCGCCGAGACCGGGTGTCGCGAGCCACTCATCGGGCAGGCGAGCAGTCCGGCACCGCGGCCGTCGGAGCCGAGCGAAAAGGCGAGCAGGCCATGATCCCGTCCCGAGGCTTCAGGCGGCAACGCCTCCAGCAGCACCGCCCCGGCACCGTCGCCAAAGAGGGGCCAGGTCTTGATGTCCTCGGGATCGACGACGCGGGAGTTCGTGTCGGCGCCGGCCACGAGCGACAGCCTGCTCGAGCCGGCAGCCATGAAGTTGGCGGCGGTCACCAGGGCGTAGGCAAAGCCTGCACAGGCGGCGGTCACGTCCATCGCCGGAGCGTCGAGCCCCAGTTTCTCCTGCACGATGCAGGCGGTGGACGGAATGCTCATGTCGGGGGTGAAGGTGCCGAGGACGAGCAAATCAACGGCCGCGGAGTCGGCTCCCGCATGGGCGATCGCTGCCCGGCAGGCATTGGCGGCCAGATCACTCGTGGCTATTTCAGGCGGGGCATGCCGCCGCTCGTGGATGCCCGAGCGGGCGACAATCCACTCCGGATCACAGCCCAGCCGGGCCAGATCGGCATTGGTCACGATGGGCGACGGAACGCTGCTGCCGATGCCCGCCAGCCGGAAGCCCACGGCCCGCCCGAAGCGGGAGGGGCGTGGCGAAGTGAGAATGTCAGGCATCGCGGCAGCTGCCTCTGTCAGTTCCGTGCCGACGCCGCCGATCGACGCACATGCCGCGGCTGGATAATGTCTGTGGCGAGGCCCAATCGCTTGAGCAGCAGGATCTCGAAGTATGTCAGGTCGAACTCCCACCACTGATGCTGCACGCTGGCGCTCGCCGGATCGTGGTGGTGGTTGTTGTGCCACCCCTCGCCCGCGGCCAACAGCGCCACGAGCCAGTTGTTACGGCTATCCTCCCCGGTCTCGTAGGTCTGGTAGCCAAACAGGTGCGACAGCGAATTGACGCTCCACGTCATGTGCCAAACGAGCACGGTGCGAACGAACGCGCCCCACACCAACCAGCTCGCTCCCAGCTGCACGCCGTGAGTCCAGTCGCCACCGGTGAGCCGGCCCACCAGCAGCCCCGCGAGGGCGAAGATGGCCGCGTGCGCCATATAAATCCAGAGCGTACTCGTCGGATGCCGCTCCAGGAATCGAAAGTAGCGGTCGGCGAGGATGTCGCGGGCGTATTTGTCAAGAAAAGCGAGCGTGCGGCGATCCGGGGCCCGTCGGAAAAGCCAGCCGATATGGGACCAACTCGCGCCATTGCGTGGCGTGTGGGGGTCTTCAGGTTCGTCGGAGTGAACATGGTGCAACCGGTGGGTAGCCACCCAGCGTGCGGGAGTGTCTTCCAGACAGCAGAGCGCAATCGTCGCCAGCGTCCGCTCCAGCCAGAGTGGAACCTTGAGGCTGCGATGGGTGAGGAGGCGGTGGTAACCGAGGTTAATGCCCATACCAAACACATGCGTGCCGATCAACGCAATGACCAGCCCCGACCAGCTGAAGCACCACGGCAGCAGGGCAAACAATGAGAATGCGTGCACCACCACGATAGGGAGCAGATACTCCCAATGCACCGTGACCCAACGGATATCCCAGCCAACCAGACCCCGGAGCGTCCCTCTCACGGAGTTGGACGAAGAAACCGCTTCTGCCTGAAGGCCGCCCGAGGCTGGGACAGATACCGCTGAGGAGGATTGCATAGACGGCCTGCATGCGATGTGGAGGGAACAATCGGACGGCGACTGGTTATTATCGGTCTGAGAGGAGGTTCCACAAGACGACGACTCCGCCACCGGCCGCGAATCAGTTCCGGCCACAGATCACAATCGCCCCAACCCGCCGCATCGTCTCCCGGCGGCAGTCATCACGGCCCATCCTCAGCAGCCGCAGGCTGGGCCGCCTTGGACTCCACCTTCTGCACCATGCTGTCCCTGCCCAGATGGATCTTGGCGTATTCCTTGTCGGAAACCACGTAATACCAGTCGGCAAACCGGCCGTTCAGATCCCGCACCCGTTTCTGCGCCGCCTTCACCTTGTCGTCGTAATCATCCTGCTTCCGGCGATTCTCCCGTTCCACGCGGCGGCGGTTCTCGAGTGCGACCTGCGCCGCAGCCTCGGCCTCGTCAGCTTTTTTGAGGCTCTCAGCTGCATCGGGCTTTTTCTCCTCCGCGGGGTCACTATCCTTCTTATCGCTATCGCTCTTCTCGCCGTCCTTCTCGCCATCCTCTTCCTTCTTGGCTCCCTCTTCCTTCTTGGTTTCATCGGCGGGCCCGGCCGGCAGCGGTTCAAGTGTCGGTTTCTCGAGCAGTTGCTCGTTGAATCGCGCCATCACGAGAAGGTAGCGGCCGCTGGTCTCTCCGGCGGCGTCTTTCCCTGGCTCGGCACCCTTCCCCTCCGCGTCACCCGGCTTTGAGTTACCCGACTTCAAGTCGCCGGCAACGGTGGTCGGTGCGCCGAATCGCAGGACGTATTCCACGCCGTCCTTCATGCCCACGATCGTCTCCCCGTCGGTGGAGAGAATTTCGCCGGTTTTCAGCGGCAGAAAGCCTCGTTGCTGCATCGAGGTCACCGCTTCCCGGTCGTTCGTGAAGCTCTCTTCCGCCTTCAGTTCGGCACTCAGCCCCGAAGGCTTGCGGGCCACGTCGATGATTTTCAGGTCGCCCAGCGCGTTGCGCAGATCGTTGAGCTTGCTGCTGGCAAGCTCTTCCCCCTCGGTCAGCTTCTCTTCCTTCGGCTCACCCTCCTTCGAGAAGGCTTCAAGCTTCACCAGCGACCACTTCGCATCCTTGTCGTCGTAGGCGAGATCGATCCGATACTTGCGGTCCAATTGCACGCCGACCCGGCCGTTCGACTCGACAGCCACCAGCGCGTAGTCCTCCAGCCCCAGCCGGCGCACGTCCCAAGGCGAGAGCTTGAGGAGATCCTTTTCAATCCAGTCACCAAAGCGCGTCGTGAACTTCGACGTATCGACCTCCACGCGGTAGACGGGATCCTGACCGGCCTTGCGGACGAATCGCAGCGTCCGTCCGCCGGAATCGGCACCGGCCCGCCGCTTGTCCTCCTTGCCGATGATCAACCGCGCCAGTTTGTTACCGGAGCCGTCCCGAATTTCGACAAGCTGCCCGACGCCGGTCATGCCAGGCTTGATCTTTTCGGGATCGGGCTCGATCACGCCGTAGGTCTCGTGATCGCCCGGGGACTTGCTGACGACGTCGAGCATCTTGAGATCGACCAGTGCTGTGGCGGCCGCAGCAAGTTGTTCCTTCGCGTCTGCAGGGTATTTCTGGTGGGCAGGCAGCACCCACACGCCGCCCGATTGCAGCACTTTGAAGGGATGCAGGGTGGAGAGTTCGTCGTCGTACGACACGATCTCCAGGCTGGCCGCCTTCGACGCATCAGATAGTTCCGGGAACAGCACCCGCTGCTCCTCCGGCTCGATCTTGGAACTCTTGAACCGCGGCTGCACGGCCGACCCCAGCAGGAGCATCCCCAGTCCGCCCAGCAGAAACAGCCCGGTGCGAACCAGCACGGATGCCGACGTCGCCGCCGATTCGTGCATGTCCGGGTGCCGAAACCTCTTCTCGTGTCCGTCGTCGTGCATCATGCTTTGGGTCCTGCCTGTCGTGTCCATCGTGTTCACCTGATTTCCACCCGATTGAACGCACCCGATTCCATCTGCGAAACACTCACCGCAGCCGCGTCTTCGCCACGCCCTCGCGCTCCAACGCCCGGCGTCGGAAGTAGACGAAGAACGCCACCACAAGTGGTGGGATCGGTGGCAACAGCACGGCCAGCCACTTCTGTCGGTCCTGCTCCTTGCGGATCTTCGCATCCAGTTGCCGTTCGACCGTCTCCACCTCGGTATCCCGCTTCCGCTTGAGCTGCTCGATCTTGGTGTCGAGCCGCCGCTGCGAGAGCCGCTGCCGGCTGGCGAGCTGCTGCACGGCCTGCATCGCCGCCTGCGGATCGGCGTCGCCGGCGGTCTCCATCTCCTTGATCTTCTTTTCGAACTCGCCTACCTCCGCCTGCATGGAGTCGTTGGCGGACCGCTCCGCCTCGTCGAATTCGGCGATGAACTTCTGCCGCTCGGCGTCGGCTTTCTCGCGGGCGGCGGCCACGGTGTCTTCGATCCGCTCAAGCGTGCGGTGCTTCGGCTTGCGCTTGCGGATCTCGAGAAACCGGTCATCTCCAGCGAGCGAGTCGAGAATGTTGAGCACGAACGTGACATTGTCGAAGTTGAGGCCAAACACCTCGTCGGGCCGGTTGCGGAGGCCAAAGATGCGGCCATCCATCAGGTCGATGTCGGCGACGACAACGGCTCGAATCGGCTTCGAGGCCACTCCGGCATCCTTCTCGCCATCCGTGCCTGATTCCTGGCCGCCGCCCGTCACCTGCTTCCTTTCGATCGCCACGGCCAACACCATCGATTCCTTCGCCTGCTTCTCAAAGATCTGCAACTGCCGCATGTCGCCGACGTTGCCCATCACCTGCTCGACCTCGATGGTCCCGGTGCGGAGCCCCGTTTGGGCGAGCGGAGTCCAGGTCACGTCGGCCTTGTCGTCTTTGATGACGGCGCCCGGAAACGGAAACAGCACCTCCTGAAGGCCTGCGGTGATCGGCTGGCGGGCATTGAAGCCGGGCAGTTTGCCCGCGGCGTCGGCGGTGAGATCGGCATCGATGAAGACAAACTCATCCGGCAGATCGAGCTTGGGGTGCGGGTTGTAATCCTGGCAGACGATGAGCGGATTGGCACCGGTCTGTCCCATGGCTGGCCGACCGCCTCGCGCCATGAGCTTGAGCCCCAGCGTCTGCCAGAGCTGGCCGATGTCGCCCTTGGGCTGCTGCTGCGGCTGAAACATCGCCATCGGCCCGCCCGGCCCGCGGCGGGGCTGCGCCGTGCCGGGCACGCCCTGCATCAGCACCGGCAGCGGATCCTCGAACACAGCGACCGGCTGACCCGCGCGGACGGCGGCCACGAAGTGGTTCATCTGCTCCGGCCCCAGCGACGACGGCTGCACGGCGAGGAGCACGTCGTAACTGTCGGTGATCGGCGCCGACGCATCGACCTGCACCACGTCGTATTGCTTTTCGAGTTCCTCGAGCACGGGCTGCCGCGGCCGTTGCTGCCCGGTGGCCATGTCGAAGCCGCCGAAGAGATCGGCGTCGGTCGTGAGCACCCCGAGTCGTTTCCGTTTCTGCTGCGCGGCGGTGCAGATCGAGCGGATCAGCTCGTATTCCACCGGCGTGCCCTTGTCGAAGAACGGCACGACCACTTTTTCCAAGCCACTCGTGAAGGCGCATCCGAGGAAGATGCTCTCATCCCGGTAGGCCCCACGGACCCGCGACAGCACATTCACCGGCTCGATGCCGAACTGCTGCGACGCCAGCGCCGCGGCCTCCGTCTTGGGATCGGTGGAGATCACCTCGACGTTGACCTTGCCGCGGCCGAGCTGCTGAAACTGCCGCAGCATGTTGAGCAGGTTGAGACGTGTTTGCGTGTAGTCCTCGGGCACGGTCGGGCTGACGTAGGCCTTGATGTCGATCGGGCGGCTTGCGTCGAGTTCGCGGAGCAGCCGCCGGGTGTCGGGGGAAAGCGAGCTGATCCGCTCTTCCGAGAGATCGGCCCGCACATCCATGCCCCGGAAGAGGAGCACTGCCCCGAGGGCCGCCGCCGCCAGGCCGAGCGTCCGCGCGATGAAGTGCACGCCCATCTTCGCGCCGTCCCGCCGGCTGGTCCAATGCCGCCGGCCGATCAACACCATCGCGATGTAGAGGCAGACCGCCACGATGCCGAGGAAGTAGGCGATGCCCGACAGGCTGACGATGCCGCGGCCGAAGTCGGTGAACTGCTCGGCGAGGCTGCACGGCCGCACCCATTTGGCGAGCCCCGGCGACATCACCGACCCCGCCTGATCGGCAACGACCAAGGGCGCGTTGAACGCCAGACCGAGGATGAAGGCTACCGTGAGGTTGTTGGTCAGGAAGCTGGCCACCACCCCGATGGCGATCATGGCGATGCCGACGAACCAGTAGCCGAGGTAGTTCGAGAGCAAAAGTCCCGCGTCGGGCGTGCCCCAGAGCAGCAGGATGGCGAGGTTACAGATGCAAGAGAACAACAGCGCCACCGTGTAGATCCCCACCGCCGCGAGGTATTTGCCGAACACCACCTCCCAGTCGCTGGCGGGAATCGTCAGGAGCAGTTCGTCGGTGCCCTGACGACGCTCCTCTGCCCACACGCTCATCGTGATGGCGGGGATGAACACGAGCAGGATGTAGGGCAGATAGCGATTGAGTTGGTCGAGGTTGGCGAGGTTGGAGTTGAAAAACTCCGGTGGCCAAAACGCCGCCAGCGATCCCAGCAGCACGAAGACGCAGATGAAGACGTAGCCGGTGGGGTTGGAAAAGTAGGCGACGAAATTCCGCTTGAACACGGCGTCGAGGACATTCCACTTCATGGGTATCAATCCTTGAAAACTGTTCCAGAAAAAACCGGTCCCGCAATTGTTCCAAACCTGTTGCAGCTCATGTCGCAAAGCCACTGCGGCACCGTGGCCTCCAGCTGCTGCCTGCGCGGTTCACACGGAGACGCCCCGCGTGAGTTCGTGGAACCGCTCATCGAGCCCGCGGCCGCCCGCCCGGAGTTCCAGGGGCGTGCCGTCGAAACGCATCCGGCCCTCCGAGATCAGAATCACTCGGTCGGCCATCGCCTCCACTTCCTGCAGGATGTGCGTGGAGAGCAGAATCGTTTTCTGTTCACCCAGCCGACGGATCGTGTCGCGGACTCCACGGATCTGATTAGGGTCAAGGCCGCTGGTCGGCTCGTCGAGGATCAACACGTCGGGCTCGTGGAGCAGCACCTGCGCCATGCCAACACGCTGACGGTACCCCTTCGAGAGCTTGCCAATCGCCTTGCCGATCACGCTCCCAAGCTCGCACTGATCGACCACAGCCTCGATCCGCTCCGCCCGGCGGGGCCCCTTGAGCCCTCGCGCGTCGGCGAAGAATTCGAGCAGGCTGCGGGGAGTCATGTCGGGATAGAGCGGCCCGTTCTCCGGCAGATAGCCCAGCCGGGCCGCTCCGGCGAGCCGGTCGGTGGACATGTTGTAGCCGGCGATCCGAGCGATGCCGGCAGAGGGCGCGAGGTAGCCAGTCAGCATTTTCATGGTCGTGCTCTTCCCGGCGCCGTTGGGCCCCAGGAAGGCGACGATCTGCCCGCGGGGCACGCTGAAGGTGATGTCTTCAGTGGCGATGAAGGAGCCGTAATACTTGCAGAGGCCGTCGGCCTCGATCATGGAGTCGCGGGTCGCATCGCGGTCGGCCGTGGAGAGTGTGTGCATCGTCCGTGCTTTGGTGAATCGACGTGGGTGAATCAAAAACAGCGAGGCCTGCCGCATCCCGCGGCACCTCGACACCGGTATTTTTTCCAGATACCGCGTTTCCGACAATACCTATGATACAGGCTCGCCGACATTCGGCTCCTGCCCGGCGGGTTTGAGCAGCGTCTGAACGGCGAAATCCTGCCACGGCTTCCAACTGCACGAGCGCGCAAAGCCACACTCATGGGCCCGGGAGAGGGCCGGCGGTGGAGAGCCTCACGCGGCAGAGATACGAATCGGCGGTGATGTAAAGCGTCTTGCCGTCGTCGCCAAAAGCACAGTTGGCCGTCGCCTGGCCGGTGAGAAACGAGCCGAGGTGGGTGCCGTCGGCCGCGAACACGAGCACGCCCCCCGGACCGGTCGCGAACACATTGCCAGCGACGTCCACCTTGAGCCCGTCGGGCAGCCCCTTTTTCCGTTCCTTGAAGAGCTCCGTACCGTCGAAGAATGTCCGCCCCTCGTCGAGCGTGCCGTCGGGCATCACGTTGAACACTTTCCAGAGCGGTGACGCCGGATCGGACTGGGCGACATAGAGCCGCTTCTCGTCGGGCGAGAAGCAGATGCCATTGGGCCGCGTCATCGTGTCGCAGACGAGCGTCACCACGCCGTCAGTCGTCACCCGGTAGACGCCACAGCAATCGAGCTCGCGGCGTTCATCGTTCCAGCCATCGGGCAGGCCGTAGGGTGGATCGGTGAAGTAGATCGCACCCGAGGAATGCACCGCGCAGTCGTTGGGGCTGTTGAACCGCTTGCCGCGATAGCTGTCGGCCACTGTCCGCTTGCCGCCGCCCGGTGTCAGCCGGCTGACACGCCGGTCGCCGTGCTCGCAGGAGATCAGACAGCCCTGCCGGTCAAGCGTGAGTCCGTTGCTGCCCCGCTCGCTGCCGTAGGCAGCAGGACCGGTGAACCCCGCTGGCTCAAGAAAGATGCTCACGCCTTCCCCGTCCTTGAACCGCATGACGCGATTCCGTGGGATGTCGCTGAAGAGGATCGCCTTCTCCTGCTTGAGCCAGACAGGCCCCTCGGCCCAGACAAACCCACTGGCAAGCACCTCGATGACGGCGTCCTTCGGCACGATCGCATCGAACCGCGGGTCGAGCCGCTCGATCGATCCGAGCGTGGGGAGCAGGTCGGGCGTTCCCCCCGGCTCTGCCCGCGCCGCGGCGCTGAGCATCGAGATGACGGTGAGAGCGATCGCAGGAAAAAAGAAGCGGTGCATGGGATGCTCCTTGCAGGCGTTCCGGGCCCCCGAGAGTGACGACACTCTACTGCCATCCCCAAGGATTTCGCAACGGACCAGGCACGCCGCGGTTCGGACTGGCCGGTAATGGTCCGCCACTGTTCGAGCCCCCGCAGGGCATCGCCGGTCGGCGTGGCGGTGGCCTTGATCTCGACAGGGTGGATGCCCTCGGGAGATTCAACCAGCAGATCCACCTCGTGGCCCGACGTGCTTCCGGCCCAGCCCATAACGCCCACCGCATTCCCTTTCTTGCGCTGCGGGCTTGGATGAAGAGCGGCATCCCCTTTTCATCGCTCTTCGGTCACGCGGCGCCGGCCGTGTTGAGTGGCTCGAGTGCTGTCACGTGGAGCGTGGCGACCAGCTGCAACCGAGTCGGGATCCCGTCGGCATCCGGCAGGGCCACGACGATTTCCGTCTTCGTGACGATTGCCATCTCAGGATGGCGGACCTCGTAGCTCTCACCACTGGATGTAACGATGCGAAACGGCTGAAACGGGCGGGCGTTGAGCCGCAGACGGATTGTTTCGAACGACACAGGCACCTCCTTCAAACATGATGAGATACGTATGTTCACATGCTTGTAGTTTGTGTCGATGCTCCGACGATGTCAAGCGGTTCGTCAGGCCAGGATGCCCTTTGTCACCTCGCCGGCCATCCCGTGCGAGAACAACTGATCGTGGTGTTCGCGTCCCTTGTGGCTGCGGCCTGCGTAGACCTGGCTAGCGTTCGCCTACCACTCGGCAAAACTGCCGTCGGAGTGCCGCCAGACGGGATTTCGCCAGCGGTGGCCGACCGCGGCCCGCTCGTTCACGAAGTCTTCGTTGACCTCGATGCCAAGCCCCGGTCCCTGCGGGATCTTCACGTAGCCGTCGGCATAGTCGAAGACCTCGGGGTTCTTGATGTAGTCGAGCAGGTCGTTCCCCTGATTGTAGTGGATACCGAGGCTCTGCTCCTGGATGAAGGCGTTGTAGCAGTTGGCATCAAGCTGCAGGTTGACGGCCAGCGCGATCGGTCCGAGCGGGCAGTGCAGCGCGATGGCCACATCGTAGGCCTCGGCCATGTTGGCGATCTTCCTCGTCTCGGTGATGCCGCCGGCATGGGATGGGTCGGGCTGCAGGATGTCGACGTAGCCCTCCTGCAGGATCTTTTTGAAATCCCACCGCGAGTAGAGCCGCTCGCCGAGTGCGATTGGCGTGTTCGCCATCATCGCGATCTCCTTCAGCGCCTCCGAGTGTTCGCTGAGCACCGGCTCCTCGATGAACATCAGCCGATAGGGCTCCAACTCCTTCACGAGCACCTTGGCCATCGGCTTGTGCACGCGGCCGTGGAAGTCGACGCCGATGCCGAAGTGCGGGCCGACCGCGTCGCGGATGGCAGCGACGTTGGCGATCGCCCGGTCGACCTTGTCGTAGGTGTCGATGAACTGCAGCTCTTCGCAGGCGTTCATC
Organism: Candidatus Kuenenia stuttgartensis; assembly: GCA_945877135.1. GTDB lineage: Bacteria > Planctomycetota > Planctomycetia > Pirellulales > UBA1268 > CAMCQY01. The sequence continues at coordinate 445 of CAMCQY010000108.1, read as the reverse complement.
TTGATGGCGGTGAAGCCGAGCCGGGCCCGCTCCTGCGCCTGAGCTGCGGTCTCGGAAGGCCGGTCGCCGCCGATCCAGGAATAGACGCGAATCCGATCGCGGACATGGCCTCCAAGCAACGCATGCACCGGCACGCCGAGCGCCTTGCCCTTGATGTCCCAGAGGGCCTGATCGATACCGGCAAGCGCGCTCATGTGGATCCCGCCGCCGCGGTAGAACCCGCCGCGGTAGAGCACCGTCCAGTGGTCCTCGACGTTCCGCGGGTCCTTGCCGACGAGATAGTCGGCGAGTTCATCGACCGCCGCCGCCACCGTGTGGGCGCGGCCTTCGAGCACGGGCTCACCCCAGCCGACGATGCCTTCGTCGGTCTCGATCTTCAGGAAGCACCAGCGGGGCGGAACGATGGAGGTCGTGAGCTTCGTGATCTTCATGCGGAAGAATTCCG
>CAMCQY010000107.1 GCA_945877135.1 Candidatus Kuenenia stuttgartensis | reverse complement strand
TTTCGGTGGTTGTTGCCCACGCTGAGATTTCGCCGTCGGAGGCCTCACCCGCGGACACCGAGAGGGTGTTTGTCTCGGGAGTGCAAGACTCGTTCGAACAGGTAAGGGCGGCAATCGAGAGGGCAAAGCTCGAGAGCGGACGGGACTATCGCGTGATCGTGGTGGGAGACGCCGGTGGGGATCGCGATGCAGCGACGCGACTCCTCGATAGTCTCGTTGAGCGGTGGCAGCAGGAGTCGGCGGAGGGCCGCCAGCGCAACGGTCGTCCGGCCGCGTTCGATCCCGCCCGCGACGTCACAATCGTGCTCGACGTCAAGGGGCGGCAGATCGCCATGAAGGCGCCGTGGGGGCTGGAGGTGTCGAGCGGACTCAATCCGCAGACCATCAAGGAGGAACTGATCGACAAGGTGTTCGTGCCCCGAGCCAAAGACGCGCAATACGATGAGGGCTTGGCCGATCTGGTGGGAGCGACCGAGAAGTGGGTGAAGAACAGGGCCGAACTCAAGCGGTCGAAGGCTGAGGCGGCCCGCGTGTTTCGCACCCGCACCTTGCCGCTGGGCTTGGCGGCGCTCGCCGGCCTGGGAGCCGTGACGACGTTCTTCGTCCAGCGGGCCAGGCATGAGCGGCGGCTCGCCGAAGCGCGGCAGAAACTCGCCGCCTTCAAGAGCGAGGTGGTGGCGTTGTCCGATCTGCTCGACAGCCAGCAGGAACGCCACCGGATGCTGCCCCACAGTGATCCCGACTTCAAGACGCCTATGGAGGGACTGACTCGGTCTGCATACGACAACGTGCAGTCGGCACTCCGTCGCTATCGCGAGCGGTGGCTGGGGTTGATGGACGTCTGGGAGAAGGCCGAAGAACGCATCGGCAAGGAGACCTTCCTCGGCACGGCCGAGGCGGAGGAGGCGATCCGGCTACTCGATTCGGCCGAGGCGCGGCCGCCGCTGGCCGACGTGACGGCGGAGTGCAGCGCGCCTTTGGATGCCTTGGAGCAGGCGCACGAAAAGGCCCGCGAATTGGCCGAGAACCTTGACGCGAACGTCGGCACCACCACCCAGCGGCTCGAGACCCTGGCGAAGCGGGGCCGATCGAATGCCGCCTTCCAGGGGCCGATGACCGAGGTGGCCCGGGGTGCCGAACTGGCCAGGCAGGGGCTCGAGGTGGATCCGGTCGCCACGCGGGGGCGGCTCGAGGAACTCGCCGCACGTCTGGACCGATCGGTGACCGACATCGAGCAGTTCGAGACGGTAGACGACCGGAGGACGAAGGCCGTTGCCCAGGCCGACGAGATCGCTCAGAAGGTGCGGGCCAAACGGGCCGAGGGCTGGCTGCTCAACGAACCGGGTGCGAATCCGGATGAACTGCTCGCCGCCAGCCAGCATGCTGGCATGCTGGCCGCACAGCTGCTCGATGCGGGTGAGACTGCGGGGGCACTGGCCCATGTCGAACACGCCGAAAAGGCAAACGCAGAGGTGCTTGCGCTGCTCGAGAGCATTGTGGCCGCCAAGACGAAGGTCGACGACCTGCTCCCAGCATGCGTGGCCCGTCTGGAGGCGCTCGCCTCGCGTCGCAGCCAGGCCGTTCGCGCAGTGGAACAGATTTCCGGGACCTATGCCGACAGTTCGTGGGCCGACGTCGTGGACAACGTGTCAAAGGCCGACGAAGGTCTGGCCCGCGTCCGCACGCTGCTGGCGGAGACGCAGGTTGCCGCCGACCATTCCCGTCAGCACTACTTCCGCGCGGTGGCGCTGGTGGAGGAGGCCGTGCGGCAGGAAGACTGGATCGAGGGTCTCTACGCTGCCATCACCGACCGGCGTGCAGAACTCGATGAACTGCGGGCCAGCCTGCCCAAGCGGCACGACACGGTCCGCGGCCGTGTGACGAACCTGATGCAGGGACTCGAGCGGCAGCGGACAGACCGCGTGCGTGCCAACGAACGGGCCCGCGAGGCAGGCCGCCTGTTGGAAGTGGCCGAGGAGGGCTTCCAGGTCCAGCGGCCCGACTTGCGTCGGGTTGGCCAGGTTCTGGAGGCGGCAGATACGGCCGCGACGCGGGGCGAGGAGTTGGCGGCGGAGGACGACCGGCTTGCGCGGCAGGCGTTCGAGGATCTCGAGGAGACAGACGGGCTCATCCGGCGGGTGGCGGCGTGGTATGGCGAGGGCGTTTCGCCCGACGTGCGACCCGCGACGACGGCGCTTGAGACCGCGAAGTCACTGCTCTCGCGGCAGCGGTACGAGGATTCGCTGAAGTCGTCGGCCGAGGCGAATCGACTGGCACGGGAGTCGTATGCCGAGGCGACATCGGAGGCGGAGCGGAGGCGGCGGCGCAGGCTGGCGCAGATCCAGCAGCGGCAGATGGAGGATTCTTTCGCTCGCATGTCGCGCGGGTTTGGACCATGGGTGATCCAGTTGCCAGGGGGCACGTTCAGCGGTCCCGATCCGTGGCGGACGATGCACGGGCCGACGGTGTCCCATGGCCCGTCCCGTTCCGCCGATTCCGGCTGGTCGAGCAACACGGCGCAGGGCGGCTGGTAGGAACGCAGAAAGAGGAGCGCACTTAACGAATTTCAATCGGCGACGCGTCGAGCCGGCCGATCTCGGCGGTGGGGCCGAGCGATGTGGACTCCAACGCTTTTTCCATATCGTTGACGCGTTGCCTCACCGCCAGTGGAACGAGGCTGCGGCGTTCGGGGGTGTCGATCTCGTCATTGAAGATGATTCGTCCGTGCGGATCGAGGACAACGAGTCGCGTCTCATTTCCGCGGGAGAGCTTGATCTGATAGTCGGGATCTTGTCGCACGAGCGTTTCGTCGGCTGCGACCACCTGTCGGCCGGCTGGCTGGGCGGATGCGGCGGCGGGGACAGTCGCCGACGTCTGCACGAGTGCCAGTGCGGAAGCAGGGGCCCGCAGACGCGGGCTGGTGGATGGCTTCGCGGCAGTCTGTCGGACGACCGGCAGTGGCGGCTGCGTCGGAGCCGGCGACGCGGCGACGGTTGGCTGCCCGACAGGGTGAGTCGGTGATGGCCGGACCGGCTGTCCGCTCCGGCGCGGTTCGCCAATCATGATCGTGACCTTCGCGCCACCCCGCAGGAGCGTGCACGCCGGTGTCGTCGTGTCCTTGGCGGACTCGAGCAACGCGGCGAGTTGTTCCGGGAGGAGCAGCATCTGGTCGTCGAGCAGCACGAGCACGTCATGCTGCCGAAAGCCCGCCTTGTCGGCCGCCGAGCCGGGCGTGACTTCTTCGACCACCAGGCCTGCCCCGCGTGCCAGTGCGAGTTGCTGCCGCAGCACCTCCGACGCCCGCGTCAGTCGCAGACCGAGCGTATCAGCATTTTGTGATGCTGCCGCCACCTCGCCAACAGGCTGGATGTGCGATCGCCGCGGGGTTGCTGTCGTATCGTTTGTCGGCGCGGATGGCGTCTGGTCGGTGGTTTCACCCGCCTTGCCGGTCGCCGTGGTGAGGCAGATCAACGGCAGCGATGCAAACACAACATGCAGCAAAACCAGTGGTGCGGTGCGTGTGGCAGTCATGATTTTCTCAAGAGTCTGTCGACGGAACGATCGCGCATGGTGGGGTATGTGACGAATTCTGTGATTTCCTGCCAGACGACCTTCTGGATTCACCGCTTCAGGGCTTTCGGTTCACACATTGGGTAAGACGCAGAAGACAGGGGCCTGCCAATGGCAAGGCAGACCGGAGGGGCTCGGCAGCGTAGACCCATTGGCACGGTCGTGCGGAATCGTTCTCGGCGTGTGGCGCTGATTCTGTCGATGTCCCGGGTGCGGGAATGTGTCACGTCCTCGATGGGAGGGGAGATCATGTCAATTCGCTCGACAGCTTTCGCGTTGGCCGGTGCCTGGTTGTGCCTTGGTGGCATGGGGATGATCCCACGTGCCCATGCGGATGAGGACCAGAGCCCAGCCCTCACGCTCGAGGCGCCGGAGCAGACGGACGACCCCGGCACAGACCCGCCGGCAACGGCGGACGAACCAGCCGCCACGTCCACCGCAGCGGCCCCAGCCCCAGTATCGGAGCCGGCACCGGAGCCGGAGCCGGAGCCAGAAACGGGGCCGGTTCCTCCCGCGGCACCCGCGCCCGCCGCGGTACAGTCCACCGTGAAGTCCACGGTGAAGACCAACGCGAAGGCTACGACCAAAAAGTCCACGGCAGGGGCAGCGGCGCCTGCCCCAGCAACCCCTGCCCCGAAGAAGCCGGTGCTCGTCCCGGGCACGGGCTCGCTGGTGAAGGGCATCGGCGATGACTTCGAAGACGAGAACTGGAAGTGGAACTACAACCATCCCAAGAGTTCCGAGGAACAGGACAAGCGGGTGCGGAGCCCGGTGGGGAAGAGCATCAACGGCCGTTGGTTCGAGGGCCCCAAGCGAGGCACTCCCGACGTCGTCAAGCGGATCGAGCTACCGGCTCCGGGCCTTGAGGGCAGCACCCACGGCCTGCTTATCGCCTCGCTCCACGCCGGCATCCCCGGACGGACCACCTATCAGATGCAGCAGGATGACCTGATCTACAACATGCAGAAGGTGACGGGCCGGGGCATGTCGGTGGCCGACAACCCGAGCGTGGTGACGCGGGTCTACATGCCCCCCTTCGAGCAGTGGGAAAAGCGGAATGGTCCCACGTTCGGTTTTCGGGCCGGCTGCTACACCCACGCGACCATCACCGGCAAAGACCACCCCGACAAGGGACGCTTCGGCCTCGAGGAATACTGGCCCGGTATGTTCGTCTGCTTCGAGCCGGCGAATCCCAGGCGGAAGACGGAAGACTCCGCCTACCTCCGCATCCGCGGCGGTCGCAACGGCGGTGAGATTCGCGGCCCGAAGATCGAACAGACCGGCTGGTGGACGCTCGGCCTGTCGTTCTCACCCGACGGCATGGTGCACTACTTCGCCAGCCCGGGCGTTGACGAACTCACCATGGACGACCACATCACGTCGCAGTATCCCTATGGCTATCGCACCGAGTTGCTGAAGACCTTCTTCTACAACGTCTGCACGCAGGACGACGGCAAGACCTGGAGCACGCCCTGGGTGATCGACGACCCGAAGGTCTACTTCGTGAAGCGTCAGGTGGCGGCCACGCCGAAAGCACCAACCAAACGCTGAGCCCTTGAGCCCTACCGGATGAACGCCTCGATGTCTGTGCTGAGCTTCTTCAGGTCGGGCTGGTTCAGGTACATCATGTGGCCCGACTGGTATTCGGCGAACGAGATGTTGCCACGGAGTTCCGGGGCCAGCTTCAGGTGGTCGACGCTGTGCCGCATCGAGTCGCCTGGCACCGCCAGGTCGCACAGGCCCACCTGCACGAGCACGCGGAGGTGTGGATTCTTCGCCAGCGCCGTGGCGAGTTCGTGCGACGTGCTCGCATAGGCGTTCTCGTCGAACCGCCATGGATGGACGCCGGCGAGCACCCTGTAGGGCACGTCACTCTCGAAGCCCAGTTCCTCGCGGACGTAGGCATTCATCATGCTCGCCAGCGGTCCCATGGCTGCCGTGAAGGAGGGGTCGAAGGCCGGCTCGGCAGCCGCCGGATCGGCGTCGTGGCCAGTGATCCGGCCGTCGAATCGACCGCAGATCAGTCGCTCCTTCGCCAACAGCTCCTTCCGAAAGGCCTCTGGCTCCACGCGGAGATCGTGCTTCAGCACAAACGCCGGCGGTAGCCCGGTGAGTCGGGCAAGTGTCGCCGCCACCTGCTCCCGACGGTCGGCTGGAAGCGACGCTCCGGCGAACAACGCGGTGGCGTATTCGCCGCCGGCGAATGCCCGGGCCTCGGCGATCGCCTGGGGCAGGGTCTGCTGGAGGTCGGGTGGCAGTCGCTTGTGGGCATGCGCCACAGCCGTGAAGCTCGGCAGGAACGTGCTGAAGGGGAGGTCGTTGCAGGGGGCGGTACGGATCGTCTCGAAGTCAACCAGCCCCGACACGAGCACGAGTCCGCTGAGAAACATCCCATGCTTGTCCTGCAGTGTGCTGGCGAGCCCCGCCGCGCGAAACACGCCGTAGCTTTCGCCACAGAGATACTTGGGCGACCGCCAGCGCTGGTGCCGGGTGGTGTAGAGTCGGATGAATTCGGCGATCGCATCGATGTCGGGGCCCTTGCCGAAGAACTGCTCCGGCTTCTCATCCTTGGCGGCCCTGCTGTAGCCGGTGGCCACCGGATCGATGAACACGAGGTCGGCGGCGAGCAGCGCGGTCGATTCGTTGTCGACGAGTTGGAACGGAGGGGCCGGGAGCGTGCCGTCGTCGTTCATTTTGGCACGCCGCGGTCCCAGGCCGCCCAGATGCAGCCAGACGGCCGATGCCCCCGGCCCGCCGTTGAAGCAGAAGAGCAGGGGCCGCTGGGCAGCGTCGAACGTCTCTCCCGCCTTGGCGGACGCATCAGGCCCGGGGGGAGGATCGAGCGTATAGGCGACGTAAAAGACCGACGCCTTGGCTGCACCATCTTCTTTCAGCAACGGCAACATGCCGGCCTCGGCGTGATAGCTGATCGATCGGCCGTCGACCGTGATCGAGTGCGCGGTGACCACGGGCTTCTCGGCAGCATCGGGCACGCGACTGACTGCCGGCTTGGCATCGGCTGCCGCAGCAGGCTTGGCATCAGTCGCCGCAGGCTTGACCGTGCCTTCGTCAGCCTTCGTCGTCAGAACAACGGATGCGGAAACGAGCAGCGCCGTAGACAGAATGACGCGGGCAACCGGCGAAGCTCCGGCCTGAAACGGGACGATCATCGGCGATTTTTCCTTCGGGGTGGTCGAGTCGAGACGACTCCCCAAGGATACTCAGCGGAAAGCCGGGAGTCGGGCGATTACCGGTGGGCGTCGGCGGCTGCAGCGGCTGTCCGCATGGAATCGCAGGCTGGCGGCGTGATGTCGGCCAAACGGTCCGTGTCGCAACGGCAGGTCATCTCGTCCGGGCCCACGCGTGTGAGGGTGCAGAGGCAGTCGCCGCCGGCATCTTCCAGTCGCAGCGTCCAGGCATCCCCCTCCCGTGACCACGAGCCTTCTGCGAAGCGGCCGGCCGAGGTGAAGAGCCACGACCGGATCTGACCACGGTCCGGATCCCAGCCGATGATCTCCGTGATCTCGCGACTGCCAGCGGGCCGCGCCGAAAGCAGACCCGGGATGCGGCTGTCGCCTGGCAACGGACGCTGTTCCTGCACCGCGTCGGAACTGATCATGTGCGTGCGGATCAGGAACGCCTTGTTCGTGGACCAGAAGCAGTGCGTGCTCGCGGTCACGCCCTCGCTGACGTCCTCCCAGGAGCCGACGAGCCAGGCGAGTTCGTCGAGGGGCCGCGCCGGTTGTTGCGGGACCGCAGCCGCTTCGGTGGGTTGAAGCGATGCGTTGGATTCCCGCACGGTGTCGAGCACCCAGTTGCCATCTTCCCGCACGAGCACCGCGGAGAAGCGGCTGCTCGAAGGCGGTGAGTCGGTAAACGAGATCCGCGACACGCCGTCCACCACGGCCACGTCATCGCGAAGGGAACGGATCGAGGCGACGTCGATGTCGATCGTGGCGCCGGCATCCTGCTCGAAGAGGGCGGTGAACACCTCGCGGACCGCTTCGCGTCCGGCGGTCGTTTCTCCGGAGTCGATGTCGACGTTTTCGCCTGTCGTGCTCCAGTGGGCGGCGAGGGCCGCGGGATCATGGCGGTTGAAGGCCTGCAGATAGCTTCGCATCATGCGGTTGATGCCGGCGATGTCTGGGCCAGTCGTGGGGCGTGCAGGCATCGGCTGCGGCATGACCGCACTGGCTGTCGTGACGGAGGAGGAAGCGTCGCCACGGGGCGGTCGGGGGAGAGCCTTGGCCGTGCTCGTCGGCGACATGCGGAACGGCTTTGCCTTGGCGATGACTTCCGGGATTGGCCGCACCGGCCGGTGACCGTGAGGTGCCGCTGCGGCGGGCTGCTTGGCGGCCATCGTCGTGGGGCGGCTGGCCATGCCGGTTTCGACTGTGCGGGAAGAACAGCCTGCCATAACAAGCAGGCCAGTTGGCAGAAAAAGGACGGCGGGCAGCACGAGGGCGGCCGGGACGAAGGCAACCAGATGGGCAACGCGGTGATTCACGATTGATCCTCCGTGAGATTGATCCTGCATGAGCAGGCACGAACGTGGCAGGGCTGATTTGGGCCCACGCGGCTGGCGCGACATCATGATGGCCACCGCGGGAGCAATCCTACCCGCTCCCCCCCCAACGCGCACAGGCGAGCCGCAGAGGTGAACGCGAAGGCCCCGGCAGGTGGTGAGACCTGCCGGGGCCCATCCGAAAGAATGCGAAACGACGCGCAATGATGCCAGTGGCGAGGACCGGACCAGCTCAGAAAGCGACGGCCGTGACGCCCGGAAAGTCATCGGTGCGGAAGGGCGTCAGCGGCAGGCCCGCCGACGAATACATGTTGCAGACGGGGTTGTCGGCCCAGGCATACCGGACGGCGACCGGCTCGGCAACGGCCTCGCTTTCGACCTCGATGCGGCCATCGGGCAGGATCGTGGCCTTGGCCGGCACGAATTTCTTGTCGGCTCCGGCGATCGTGAAGCCCCGCGGCTCCGCCACGTCGAACGGCCGCCAGCTGCGAGCGTTGCTGGCAACGTGGTCAAACGACAGCACGAGCTTCGAGCCCTGCTTTTCCATCGACTTGTAGAGCGGGCTGCGGGCCGCGATGCCGGGCTGCTTGTAGGTCTCGGCGAGCGCCCAGCGGGCCAGTCGCTTGGCGACATCCTGTTTGTTCTTCGGGTGAATGTCCTTCCCCTCGCCGATGTCGATGATGACCGCCTCGCCCGTATGTGGCAGCGCCTTCATCGTCATCGTCTGGGCCTCCCGCAGTTCGGCCCATTCGCTCTCCGCTGGCTCCGGCTTCTCGCCCTTATAGTCGGCCAACTGCACCCAGTAGAACGGGAAGTCGCCGAGCCCCCACTCCTCACGCCAGCTCTTGATCATGAACGGAAAGAGTTCGCGGTATTGATAGGCGCGGCTGGCGTTCGATTCACCCTGATACCAGATCGCACCCTTGATGCCGTAGCCGATGCTCGGCTTCAGCACGCCGCAGTGGATGTTGCCCGGTCGGGCGTTGCCCTTCATCTGGGCCTCCGGGTTGCCTGGCTGCTTCGGCTCGGGCTTGCCCGCGGCCTTCGCCTTCTCGGCTTCGAGCTTCCATTCGGCCATCCTCTTGTCGTAGTCGGCCTTGGCGGCAGGGAGGTCGGCCTCTGTCTTGACCCAGCGATCCACGAGCGGCTTCAGTTTCTCGTTGGCGGCGAGCTTGTCACGCTGCACCCAGGCCTCGGCGGCGCTGCCGCCCCAGGCGTTGTTGATCAGGCCCACCGGCACGCCGAGGGTCTGGTGGAGTTGCCGGCCGAAGAGATAGCCGACGGCGGAAAAGTTGCCGACCGTGTCGGGCGTGCAGGCGACCCACTTGCCGTTGAAGTTCCACTGGGGCTCCTGCGTGCCCACCTGTGGCACCGAGATCAGGCGGATGTTGGGAAACTTCGCGGCGGCCTTCTCGAGGTCGGCGTCGTTGGTGTTGTTGATGCTCCACTGCATGTTCGACTGGCCGGCGCAGACCCAGACCTCGCCGATGAGCACGTCGTTGAACGTGATCGTGTTCTTGCCCTTGACGGTGAGCGTGTGCGGGCCGCCGTATTCCTGAACCGGATCGAGGAACACGTGCCACATGCCGTCTGCTCCGGCGGTGGTGGAGTGGCTCTGGCCGCCGAGCGTCACCGTGACCGCCTCGCCCGGATCGGCCTTCCCCCAGACTTTGTTCTTGATGCCCTGCTGCAGCACCATGTGGTCGCCGAACATGTTGTTGAGCGAGACGTCGGCCTGAGCCGGTGACGCGATGGCCGTGAGCAGCAGGCTGGCGAGCAGGCCGACGGCGCGAGCCGTGGCGACAGAGTGAGCGTAGCGCATGAGGAGCCTCTCAGAGTGTGGGATTCAGTGTCGGATTCGCAGCAGCGTAAGAGAAGAAGAGCAGAGACACGACGAGGGCCCCGAGTATATCGCGACCCCGCTGCGGCGAGAAAAGTGCGTTGGAGCCACGCTGGCGGCGGCTGCTTGCGGCCGGCCTTCACAGAGCAGAGGATATTGGACCCCAATTTGGCAGCAGCAGTGAAGGAGCAGTCCATGACGATCCATGACCAGCACGAGGACGACAAGAGGGACCACCAGCGGGACCATCAGGAGCCGGCCCATGCCCGCGACCACCATCGCGACGCGCCGCCTTCGAACGGCGGGATCGCCCTGCCCGTGGCGGCTCTGGCCGCGCTTACGGCAGCGGTGATCTGGTTTGGCCTGTCGCCCGCACCGCCGTCCAAGCCGAAGGTGGCGGCCACCGCGGCGGCGGCCGGCGACCCTGCCTGTGCGTCATGCGGTTCGCAGTCGGCCGTCGCTGCGGCGACGAGTGCGCCGAACTCCGCTTCATCGTCGATGACGGCTTCACCGTTGGTAAAGACAGATCCGCTGCCGAGCTGGAATGACGGGCCGACGAAGCAGTCGATCCTCGACTTCGTGGCCAAGGTCTCGCGACAGGGCAGCGACACGTTCGTCCCGGTGGCAGAACGGGTTGCTGTGTTCGACCACGACGGCACGCTCGTCTGTGAGAAGCCGATTGTGCACGGGATGTTCCTCATCGATCGGGTCAGGGCGTTGGCTGAGCAGCAGCCGGAGATCGCCCACGAGGAGCCGTATGCCACGCTGATGACAGGCGACATCGATTTCGTCCGCCGTCTCGGCAAGAAGTATTTCCTCGATCTGATGTTCAAAACGCTGGCGGGATTGCCTGAGGACAAGCTTGAATCGGATACACGACACTTTCTCGCCACGGCCCGGCATCCGGTGTTTGACGTGCCCTACTGTGACGTCACCTATCAGCCGATGAAGGAGTTGATCGCGCTCCTGCGGAGCCACGATTTCTCGGTCTGGATCTGCTCGGGCAGCGGCGTCCACTTCATGCGGCCGGCGGCAGAGGCCTGGTATGGGGTCGGCCCCGAGCACGTCATCGCCTCGCGGGCGGTTTCGGAGTTGCGCGAGGTTGACGGGGCTGCCGCGGGCGACGCGACTGCGGGCGGCGACGTGCCCAACCGACGGCTCGAACTCGTTGTGTTACCGCATCTCCAGGTGCTCAACGACGAGGAGCGGAAGCCGGTGAGCATCGGCGAGCACATCGGTCGGCGGCCGATTTTTGCCGCGGGCAACGTCGGTTCGACCGGAGACATCGAGATGCTGCGGTGGTCGCAGTCGGGTAACCGCCCCAACCTGCAACTGCTCGTGCTCCATGACGATGACGACCGCGAGATGGCCTACGGCGAGCCCTCGAACGATTCGCTGGAGGCGGCGGAAAAGTATGGCTGGAACGTGGTGCGAATGGCGACGGATTGGAACCGGATCTTCCCCCGGCCGCTCGAGAAGAAGCAGGCGGTGCCGGCTTCGAATCCCTCAGCGCCGGCCACATCTGCGCCAGCACCTGTCGCGCCAGCACCAGTTGTGCCGGCAGCCGAGCCCGCTCCGCAGGCCGCCGTGCCACCTCCGGTGCGTTGGGAGAGCGAGATCGCGGCGTTTGAAAAGGCCGACGGAGTGCAGCCACCGCCGCCAGACGGCGTCGTGTTCCTTGGCTCCTCGAACATTCGCATGTGGAACACGCTCGACGGCGACTTCCCGGGGCTGAACGTCATCAACCGTGGCGTGGGCGGGGCCAATCTGGCTGAGTTGGCCGTGGTCGCGCATCGGCTCGTGCCTGCGGCGAAACCGCGGGCGGTTTTGGTGTCTGCGGGCACCAATGACATCGCGGCCGGAGCGACGGCCGAGGCGGTCCGCGATGCGTTTGCGTTGTTGGTCACCAACCTGCGGGCCGAACTGCCCGACGTGAAGATTGCATTTCTTGCGATTTCGCCCTGCGAGTTGCGGTGGGAACAGAAGGACCGACAGCAGCAGGCGAACGAGGCCGTGCGAGATTTCATTGCGGCCCGGGTGGCCGCCGAGGGGAAGGCCGCGGGATTGATCTACATCGATGCCAATGCCGCGGTCCTTGGGCCCGATGGTCGTCCGGCCGCGGAGTGCTTCCTCGACGATAAGCTCCATCCCAGTACGATCGGGAACGCCCGCCGGGCGGCAATCATTCGGCCGCTGTTGTACGACCTGCTGCCGTGACACCGACCGGGTATCTCAGCCCGAAAACGCCCGCCTGAGCGGGGCGTTTTCGCCATTTCTGACGGTCTTGGGAGCTTTTCTACGCGATGTGTCGGCCGGGAACGGCTCGAGTCGGTCGCACGTTGTCTGCGGGAAGCCTTCAGGAAGAGGGGGTTTTCCCCGAGAAAAAGGCCGTCTGCGTCTGAAACCCCAAAAAACGAATTTTTCAGCGGTCCGGCACTTGCAAGGCAGATAAGTCTACGTAATCTATCCAACTTATCAGGCGGCCGAGCTGTTTCGGTCGTGAAAAGAGAGAGGTCTCTTCGACCGACCGGGACCCGGGCGCGTTCGAAAACAACCTGCTTGAGTCCTGTCCCTGTTCCTTCCCCTAGTTCTTTCTGGAGGTTTGCGTGATTCGTAAAGTTCTGTCGATCCTCCTCCCGGCGTTTGCCGTCGTCGCGATGTGCACGAGCACGTTCG